>CAYWXO010000138.1:0-7572 GCA_964462255.1 uncultured Thiobacillus sp.
TGATCAGGTCTTCTTCTTTCAGGCTGAGGTCGGCGTAACGTGCTGATTGATCCATTACTTGTTCCTTTAAAGATGCGTTTGTATTGAATTAGGTCATTCCGCCAGAAACTCACCTTGGCAGAACGGCGGTCACTATAGCGAATGCGATTCATAAGGAAAAATCATGATTTCTGATATTATTCATAAGTAATTGCTTATACATGGCGTCGTGATGACTTCCGCCTACTTTGGCTTGTTCGGTTTGTTTTTCTCCGCATTCGGTGCCGCAACCCTATTGCCGCTGCAGTCAGAGGCGGTGCTGGTGGGTTTATTAATGCAGGCGGAGTCGCCCGTTTGGTTGCTGGTGGCCATCGCCACGCTCGGCAATGTACTAGGTTCCTGCGTCAATTGGTTGCTTGGTGGCTACATTGAACGCTGGCGCACGAAACCTTGGTTTCCGTTCAATGCCGATCAACTCAGTCGCGCCCAGCGCCAATACCATCGCTATGGCTATTGGTCGCTGTTATTGAGCTGGCTGCCGATCATCGGCGATCCGTTAACTTTGATCGCCGGCATCATGCGTGAACCTTTTTGGCGTTTTGTCCTGATCGTATCGCTCGCCAAATTGGGGCGCTATCTGCTGCTGATGGCGCTTACCCTGCACATCATCGAATAAACAAATCAAGTGCGGAAGCCGGACACATCCTTGCTCAGCGTTTCAGCTAGATGACGCAAACTTTCCGCTGTCACGCTGTTGTTGGTGGCGGTGGCGTTGTTTTGTTCAGCCATGTGCGCAATGTTTTCCACATTTTGCGAAATCCGCGCACTGGCTGAGGCTTCTTCTTGCAATGCAAGGGTAATGCCCGAGACTGCATCGACCACTTGCCGTGAATGGGTTTGTATTTTGCTGATGGTGCTGCCGGCTTCTTTCGCTTGTTGCACGCCCTTCGCGACCCGTTCGACGCCATTTTTCATGCTGCTGACTGCATGCGTCGTGCCCGATTGAATCGCGGCAATCATCTTGGCAATTTCCTGGGTTGAGTTGGTGGTCCGCTCCGCCAGTTTGCGCACTTCATCGGCTACAACGGCAAACCCCCGCCCGGTT
This sequence comes from uncultured Thiobacillus sp., assembly GCA_964462255.1. Classification (GTDB taxonomy): domain Bacteria; phylum Pseudomonadota; class Gammaproteobacteria; order Burkholderiales; family Thiobacillaceae; genus PFJX01. The sequence goes on from CAYWXO010000138.1 coordinate 1,085, forward strand.
TCGCCGGCCCGCGCGGCTTCAATGGCCGCATTGAGCGCCAGCAGATTGGTTTGGTCGGCAATGTCTTTAATGGTGCCAACAATTACGGAGATTTGATCAGAGTGGCGGCCCAAATCTTCCACCACGGCAGCCGATTGATTGACATCGTTGGCAATGCTTTGGATATCGTGGACGACGCTTTCGACGATCTTGACGCCTTGCGCTGCAATGGCGTCCGAGTCGTTGGAATAGCCTTGCGCATCGCGTGCATTTTTGGCGATTTGATCAATTCCGCTGGTCATTTGCTCGACTGATGTGGCCATGGTCGAAGCAGAATCGCTTTGTGCGCCAGTGCTGGCGGAGATTTGCCGACTGGAAGTGGCGAGTTGTTCTGCCGTGGTGTGCAATTCGGCAATATCACGTTTGATACGGCTGATTAGCGTGCGGAACGCGGCCGCCATGTCATTGAAATCTTTGCCGGCGGCATGCATTTCGTCTGCGCCGTGCGTCGGAAATTCCACCGTTAAATCGCCAGCGGCCAAGCGACGTGCGCCACTTGAAAGCCCTTCAACGCTGCTGAGTACTGAGAAGTAAATACCCGCGCCCAGATAGGCCACCAAAACCGCAAAGAAGATCACTAGCATTAATTGCAGCCATAACATGTGTTCCGCTGCTGATTTGCGTGCATTGAGTTGCAACTCAAATTGCGGTATCAACGTTTCAAACATTACCTTGTAACCTAAATCAATCACCTGCGTGGTTTGGGCGAAGTATGCTTGTGGCGGCGTGCTGAATTGTTCGCTGAAAATATCACTTTGAATTAAGGTAAAGATTTTCTCGACACCATCGGAAAATTCGAGGTTGGCACCGCGTAACACAGGCTCCAATTCCGGCGCGATCCGCATGATTTTTTCCAGATTACTGTTTTGCGCGCGCAGTGTGTTGGTCATTTCGCTAATCAGGCTGCCAAGGCTTTGCCGCATATCCGGTGTCAACGTCTTCGCCGAGAGTACGCCGGTGCCGCGGGCACGCGTAATGCCCAACGGCTCAAGCATGGCCGGCATTTTATTGACCACCGTATCCATGAAGTAGTAAGTATCCATCACCGGGTCCAGGGTCAATTCGTTCTCATCGGCGACATCCACCATGAAACGGAGCACCTTCGCAATCATGGCCGAATGGCGTTTTAGATTATCGGGTGCCGGCCAAGTCAAGCCTTCATTGAGAATGGCTGTCCAATCGGCATGAATGCTTTTCCACGCGCTGCTGTCGCGCAATGCTGCTGAAAGTGCCGCTTCGCTTGCGGCAACCGCGGCGGCGACTTCTTTTTCCTTGGCGGCCCGCTTTTCCCGCATCGCTTCATTACCGTTCAGCACGCCCGACGACAATCCTCGGTGTTGCTGCATGAATTGGGTCATTTTGTTGAGCGGCTTCAGCATCTGCAAACCGGTCAACTCCTGTTCGGCGGTGTGAATGTCGCGTTTTAAACTGGTAAAAACACTAAATAACAAGACCGATAGCATGAGCGCAATCACGGCACCCATCAGCATGAACTTGCTTTTGTAACGCAGACGATTCATCAGGTGGATGACCGGGTAAAAAAGGTTTTGCATCTGAAACACTCCAAGGCAGCGCGCCCTATTATTCGAGCAATGCGCGGATTAAAACGACGAACGTAGAACGATGAACTTAAAACGACGAACCTAAAACAATTGAGTTTCTGTCAGGTTCCCAGCAACGCGCGTACTTTTTCCAGATCTTCCAAGGTGTCAACGCCCGCTGCAATCGGCATCTGCGATTCGATCACCACGATGCGATAACCATGCCAGAGCGCGCGCAATTGTTCCAACGATTCGTGTATCTCAAGGCTCGGTCGCGTCAGGGTGGGGTAGGCCTTAAGAAAGCCAACGCGATAAGCATAAAGGCCGATATGACGTTGCATGTTCAGGTCGGCCGGTAGCACATCAATGTTGCCGGCTGGTTTGTTGCTCCAGGCATCGCGCGCCCATGGGATGGGGGCGCGGGAAAAATAGAGTGCATATCCCGCTTGATCGGTCAACACCTTGACCACATTGGGATTGAACGCGTCGGCCGGATCGTCAATGCGATGACTGACCGTTGCCATGCTGGCAGCAGGATGGTCGAACAAAGCGCGCGCAGTTGCGTTAATCAAACCCGGATCAATCAGCGGCTCATCGCCTTGCACATTGACGACTACGACATCATCGGCCCAGCCCAATTGCTCGGCCACTTCAGCCAAACGGTCGGTGCCGGAGGCGCAATCGACAGAAGTCATCACGACAGAAAAACCTTGCGCACGCACACTGGCTGCAACAGCGGCATGGTCGGTGGCCACCCAGACGCCCGCCGCGCCGCTGGCCGCCGCACGCTCCGCGACCCGCACGACCATGGCCTTTCCCTTGATATCAGCGAGTGGTTTGCCCGGTAAGCGGGTTGAGGCGTAGCGGGCGGGAACGACGACAAAAAATTTTGGCATGGCGTAGACTTTTGGAAGGAAATTGCGTGAATTATAAACGGGGGGTTAAACCCGCAAAATTTATACAAGTTTTCATAAATGCAACAGTTGTTGGTATATTGCCCTTCCAATTTTCGTTTCGATTCCCTTTTGGAACTCATTTATGCAACGTAACGAACAGTCTTTGACCAACAAAACGTCCCGCTACCTCGTCTTCGGCTTTGCGCTGTTGATTTTTCTGATGGTTGGTTTGGTTGGGCATGCGGTTTGGCATATTAATGAGCTGAGGGCGCAAATGAGCGACATTGTCGATTTGCGCAACCTGAAAATTCAGCTTGCGACCGATTTGCAAGAGGCTTCTTACAATCGCCACAACACCTTGGTTTATCAGGTATTGGCGGAAGACGCTTTTGAGCGTGATGAAAATTTCCAGCTTTATCTTAAATGGGGTTACCGCGTTGGCGATGCGCGCAACCAAATCAAGTCGATGCCGCTGGACAGCTTTGAAAGCGAAAATTTGCTGCAACAAGATCAATTGGTCGGCAAGATCATTGTGTTGCAGGAAACGATCTCTGACCTTGCTGCGCGCGGCCTTATTGAAGAGGCGCGCAACTTGCTGGCGAGTGATTTGCGCCCGCTCAATCTGCATTACACGGAAATTGTTGAGTCATTACGGCGCTATGAACGTGATTTGATTCGGGCGGCGCTCGATAAAGCGCAACAAGCGACCCAAAAGGCGATTAGTTTGCATCTCGCCTTTGGTGTCATGCTGATTGCGCTGGCCATTGTGATTGCCTCGGTCACGCGTCGCTGGTTAGGGCGTGATTCTAAAATTATTTATGCGCAAGTTAGCGCGCTGGAAGAGGCCGGTGCCTTGTTGGAGCATCAGGCGACACATGATCCGTTGACTGGGCTGGCGAATCGCGCGCTGTTTTATCGGCGGCTGGAAGATGCCATTCAGCACGCTAGAGAAGAAAATTTCTCCGTCGCCGTGATGTATATCGACTTGGACGGCTTCAAACAAATCAATGACGTTCACGGCCATGGTGCCGGTGATGCCATTCTGGTCGCCGTGGCAAAACGCTTGCAGCAAGTGGTGCGTAAATCCGACACCACCGCGCGTCTGGGCGGCGATGAATATGCGCTATTGTTTGTCGGTATTGATGCAAACAATAGCTGCGAAGCGTTATGCAAGAAAATTCAGGATGAAGTTGCACAACCGGTCGAATACGGCGATTTCATCTTAAAACCCGCATGCAGCATTGGTTTTGCCGTGTATCCGCATGATGGCAAAGTGCTGGATGATCTGCTTAATACCGCGGATGCGAAAATGTACGAATGCAAGCGCAAGCGAAAATTAGCGGAGAGGGCTGAAGAAGCGGAGATCGCCGAAGAAGTGGAGAGGGTTGAAGAATTCGCATCGCCGGATCTTACTGATAAGCCAAATGATTCAGCGCCACTGACCAGGCCTGCTGGTTAGCCTGCAAGCCGATGATGGCGGCCAGTTGCCTGTTACGCCAATCCTCGCGACGGTCTGCTGCGTCAATGCGGGCATAACAGGGCGATGACACGGCAAAGTTATGTTCTATGTTGTTGATGAAAATCTGAAAATCCGCGTGGGCTGCCATTAACTCCGGCGTTTGATTCCAGCCATGGTCAGTGGCGTGCAGCAGTACGGTCAGGAGCGCTTTCACTTGTGCGAGCCGTTGCAAAATAAGCTGTTGTTTTAGCTGATATTTTTCCCGCATTTCCCCCTGCATGGCGAGCAAAGTGGCGGCGACCTGATCGGCCGTCAGTGTCTGAGACGGGTAGCCTAGCGCCGTTAAGCGTTGCAGCGAAAACAGCATCACGTCGCCATGAAACTGGCGTTCAAACTCGCCGCATAGGTCGATGATTTGGCGCACGCCTTCATCAACCACGCCGGGGCGAAATTCAGATTGGCCACTTTCCGCCAAGGTGCGTTTGTGCAGCATGGGTAAATTGGCGGAGACAAACTGCGCGCCGACCTCCGCTTGCAATAACCGGCCCATGCTGGGGCCGGACATGCGTAATCGTAACGGTGCATAGGGAATGAACCACTTGAGCGCCTGCGGCCGGAAAACATAATTGCCGGTATAGACCGTTCGCGCTGGTTGCACGCTGCGCATGACATCGGCCGGCTCAAACCAGGTGATGCGCGTTGGGTGTTCGCCATGGAAAAAACGATGGAGGCGGTGCGCAAAATCGGCGAAACAGGCGGCGTTGCTGGGGGCTGCCGTTGATTCTGCTGTCGCCGTGCCCTCCACCTCCGTACTCACTGCGGCTAAAGGGCAGTGATAGCGATAAAACGCCGCATCGGCGGCGGGCGCAAAGCCAAAAAGGTCGGCCATGTCGTGATAAGCGGCAGTGTGGTTCGCCGTGTTTCCTTCGCGAGCATAAGCCGCATCCGCTGCAACGCCGGTCATTTCTGTCAGAAAACCGATCACATCGTGCAAAAAATTTGCCGCCATCACCGCGGGGGAAACCGGCGGATCACCGACCACTTTGCCGGTCAGAATTTGTGCATCGGTTTGGTTAAAAATAGCGTCCAGATGGTAAAGAAAATTCACCGCATAAACTTCAGCCCCCCCCTCTGATGTAGGGACTTTAACCTTGAATTCCTGGTCTGCGTCGATGGTGTAGAACAGCCATTTTTCTTCTGGCTGTGCCTGCTGCATCACTGCGCATTGCAGGTAAGCAATATTGCGCATCATCGCCTGGCCTTTGTGGCCAAAGTCGGCTTGGGCATGCTGTCCAACGATGGCAGTAAGATCAATCCCGGCTAGGCGCGCCAGCAGCGCCTGTTGTTGTTCGAGGCCAAAGTAGTGAACGGTCAAGCCGGCGCCATCAAACTCAGCGGCAATCGCCCGATTCTGTGCAATGGCGCGGGCCTGGCTGGAATCATCCGCTAACAGGACGGACACTTTGCGCCAGCGGCTGTGTTGTCCACTCTCCTGCCCACCATAGCCATAAGCGCGGCACAATTGCAGCAGACTATTCAAGCAGTCTTTCAGGTGAATAGGGCTATCTGCCACCGGTATAATAATGAGAAAGTGATGGCGCGTCGTCTGGCCGCAGACAGCTTCTTGTTGCGCAAGCAAGGCTTCCAGGTGTCGCCAAGCGGCTTGATAAGCCGCCAATTGGTCATCTTGATAGCCGCTTGTTGCGGCGCTACTTTTCCATAGGGAAGCTTCAAGTTCGGCAATAACGCGATGTTGTGCGGCTATTTTCGCGTCAATGCTGCCATCGTGCTCAGCGTGCTGACAGGTAGATAGGGAAGGCATTTTTGTCGAGCAAGATTTCAATGAGGTTAATTGAGCCGGTCAAATCGGCCGTGGCAAACAGGGCGGCAAGATCTGCGCGGTTAGCGATGCGGTAATGCTGAATGCCGAACGAACGGGCCAGCAAGGCAAAGTCTGGGTTGATGAAATCGCAATCAATATAGCGTTCGCCATAGAGCTGAAATTGGTTCTTGCGGATCAGGCCCATGCTGGCGTTGTTAATCACTACCGTATTGAGCGCAATGCCATAGTTCACCGCGGTCATTAACTCCATGCAGCACATTTGAAAGCCGCCATCGCCAAGAATGGCAAAAGTCGCGGCTGACTTGGCCTGTAAGCGGGAAAAAAACTGCGCGCCAATCGCGGCCGGTATGGCATGCCCTAACGAGGAAATGCCGGAATTGGGGAAGTAATGATTGGCCTGTGATACGTCGAAATAACTTTGCGCAAACACGATGTTGTCATCGAAGATCAAGGCATCTTCGGGGAAGTGCATCGCCAGGCTGGCAAAAAACGCTTCCATTAAATGAAATTTTTCCCGCTGCGCCGCGGCCTCTTTCGCCAGCGGTTGATTTTCGCTTGCGCGATGGTCATCCAGCCGATCCAGATTGCCGCGCAACGAAGGGGCATCGCTGTCATTCACGATAATGTCGTTCGCGTTAATGTCATTCGCGGCGAAGTCACTCTTCATCCCCGCTGCAGCCAGTGCAGTCAGTAAATCGGTTAACACTTCA
>CAYWXO010000138.1:7672-9020 GCA_964462255.1 uncultured Thiobacillus sp.
GTCACTCTTCATCCCCGCTGCAGCCAGTGCAGTCAGTAAATCGGTTAACACTTCACGGATATCGCCATGAATCGTGACATCGGGTTTGAAGACTTTGCCGAGTTGTCCGGCATCGCGATCAACCTGCGCCACTTTTTTGCCGGTTAGCAATTTGCTATCCCATAAATAGCTGGTGCGCTCGTTAAAGCCCGCGCCAAGAAAAATCACCAAGTCGGCATGGTCAACAATGTAACGATACGCTTGCCCATTTGATGTCACTCCAAGACACCCTAAGGATAATGCGCTTCCTTCGCTGACCACGCCCTTAGCCTTCAAACTGGAGGCCACCGGCATGCCCAGGCTGTCGCTTAAACTGGCGACCAAACCGCGCGCGCCCGCTTTGATGCAGCCGTACCCCGCCACGATGACCGGATAATGCGCAGACTGAATCAATCTGACCAGCGCTTGTAGCGAAGCGCTATGGGCGCTTCCTGGCGTGGGATGATGAGTGGGATGATGAGTGGGATTGTCACGTGGCAGCAACGTAGGCAAATGGAGATAATCCAGCAAGTCGGCATCAACCATTTCCTTTTGCACGTTGTAGGGAATGCTGAGCAGCACCGGCCCCGGATCACGCGGCGATAACAAGGCGCGCGTGGCTTGATTGAGTACTTGGCCAAGGTAATCGGTGCGTTCAATTAACTTGTGGTAGCGCGTAATGCTGCTAAACAAGGCGCATTGATCGATTGCGCCGCCTTCCCCTGAGCTTTCCTGCAGACCGCCTTTTCCGAAAATGTAGGTTGATGTTTCGCCGGTAATAATCAAAATCGGCAAACGTTCGGCGTAGGCATTGGCAATGCCGGTGACTAAATTGGTGGCACCCGGCCCGGCCGTGGCAATGCAGGCGGCGACTTTGTGCATGCCGGCTTGTTGTGCGACGCGGGCGTAGCCTCCCGCCATGAAGGCCGCACCTTGCTCATGCTTGACCAGTACGCTGCTCACTTTTGAAGCGCGTAATTGGTCATAAATCGGCAAAACATGCGCGCCGGGCATGCCGAAGATGACGTCGATATCCAGACGTTCCAGGTAACGAACGATCAATTCACTAACGGTAATTTTCATGTGATTACGAGTCGTAAAGCGCGAGGCTTTAAATTCAGACGGCAAGGTTGAACTTCAATGCGCAAAAACGGTGCGCTCGAAAGGCTGCGATTTGAGCACAAGATACTCAATGCGGAAACCGTGAATCCACACGAAAAAACCACGCTTAACAAGCGGGTATTCAAAGGGGTTGCAAGGGGTTTGCAAGGGGTTTCTAACAAGGGCTGGCGTAATTTCTTACATGAGTTACTTACATAAGCCGTGGGTG
>CAYWXO010000139.1:0-8769 GCA_964462255.1 uncultured Thiobacillus sp.
AATTGGAAAAATCTTGGATCTTGCAGGAGGGCGTGGCACACTGAGTTCGTCTCTTGGTTCGGAAACTAGGGACTCCTCCGAAGGGTTCGTTTGTTCAAGTTCCCCGAGGGGGCACCTCTTAAACATCACGCTAATTGACCAAAATAGCTACAAAGGCCATCACAGGCGGTGGCTGTGCTCACCTGGAGCGAGCAACATTGGCCCGTTTGTACCCCAGCCCCTGATTAATTCAAAATTTCTTCGACTTTCTCTTCTGCGAGGCCAATGGTTTGCGTGTCGTACCACTCCTTTTAATGGATGATTCGGACAACAAGGTTCGTGTCTGTCTTTTCATAGCGTTTATGGAAAATCAAATAGCCACTGGTGCCGAAAGCAACGATTAACTTACGGACATTCGGGCGGTCTTCCACGGGTGCGCCGCTGCGCGGATGAGCCTCAAGATATTCCAGCACGGCAATGATCGCATCGTTGCTATTATCGGCAACCGTCAAATCAAACTGTGCCAGGAAGTCATAGAGTCGCGCGATGTCAGCACGCGCCCGATCCGACAGTTTTATGTGTGACATGCCGGGAGCTGTGCATTTCGATTTTCCTTCACGTTCTTAGCCCATGTCTTCAACTCATTGAGCGTGATATGCAGCCCTGCTGACTCGAAGTGAGCAACAGAATCATCGACGCTCTGAAGCACTGCCTGTTGCGCTTCCTCTGCGATGAGGTAACGCTCAATAGCCTCTTTCATAAGGTAGTGTGCAGTGCGTTTCTTGACCACAGCAAGCGACTTTAGCCGCTCACGGTACGATGTCTCAAGCTTGATGGTCACCGTAGCCGTCCGGAGTTTTTCAAGTGTGTTGGGCATAACATCACCGATTGAGTAAGAGGTAACACCATTCTATGAAAGGAATGCGCATCCTGCAAATTCAACCGCCGCCCCCGAATCGAACGGACCCGACCATGCCCCGCAAGAAACCTGATCCCGCCCCCCCAACATCGCCCCGCAAACCACTCAGCCCTCAGTCCTGAGTTCTCCGCCCTCGCCTTCCGGCCCGCCCCACAAAAACGCTTGTTTCAATAAAGAAGATGCCATCTTTCTTCTTTTCTCTGTTCACTCAGGAAATGCGCAAGCGGGGGTCAGGTCTCGCATCGTAGCATTTCATTACCCCCCGCCACACCGTAGCTTGGTACATGGCAAGGGGGGTGACGGGGTAGCGCGCAATTGTGAGGGATCACAGATGGCTGGTTTTAAAAAAATGAGGGGTTTTCGGTCAGGCACTATGTAATAAGCGTCTGCATCTTGAGGTGGATGGAGTACAACCTCTGGCTTGCTCGCAAGAGGCGTTCGAGCGGGGGCGAATCTCGACCGATGTCAACGCAGAGAGCAAGCGATTTCCAAAATCTTGGTAGCCGGCCCTCTTCAACAACGGTAGCTTTAACGGTGGGGTCAGGTCTCGCACGATAGCATTGAAGGACCATGCTATCGTGCGAGACCTGACCCCACCGTTATGTTGCACGACCCGGACTATGTGGTCATCCACGCCAGCCCTATTCTGGATAAAGATGGTAAGGTTATTTACCTGGGTGAGAGCATCACCTCAATCAGTCATGACGAGGAATTGCACTTCGACGAACAGAAAATGGTCGCTGGGTGCTGCCCATCTTTTATGACCGTGCTGCACAACCTGGTCATCGTGGCGGATACCGATGCGCCAATTTTGATTCTGGGCGAAACCGGGACGGGAAAGGAACTGGCTGCACAGTTGATTCATCGCAAATCCAAGTGTGGTCTGCGTGAATTCGTACCGCTGGATTGCACGCTGTTCACTCAGGAAATGTTTTGAAGAGATTCGTGCGTTCATGCCCGATACGTGTGGTGCCTTGGTTCAGGTCATCCAAAAAGGTGAGCCAGGGAGCGTCAGGCTGTGGACCTTTGGTGGAACACGCGCAAACCGAACCATTGCAAAAAAGATTCAATCCGCGGTGGAGGTCAAGCGTGTCGATGCCCTTGGTATCGACCTTAAAACACCGCTTGATGCCAAGACGCTGTCCGCTGATTTCTTGATTTCAGGTCTTGAGTGTCGGGGCTTGCGTTTTTTGGCGGATGAAGTCAAAGAACGCGCCAAGTCGATCAAGTTTGCAGCTTGCCTGCCAGAGTCCTTGCTTGTGCAAATAATTTGCCACCGCCAGTTTGAGCCATTCGCGCATTCACCAAGACGGCAGGCTGAGTGTAAATCTGGGTTTGCGGCACTGATTACTTCTGACCTGCTGCCTTTGTTGCCTCTGCAGCCGCCGCATTAGCCGCATTAGCCGCACTCGCTGGCAGTTTATCCGTAAGCTGTTTCAGTCGTGTTTGGGCGGCGTTATCGCCGGCGGCGGCGGCCATTTGCAGCCAGCGAATGGCTTCCTTGCGATTTTTGGCGACGCCAGCGCCTTGTTCAAACATCTCGGCCAGTCGTTTTTGTGAGGCGATGTGGCCTTGGCTGCCGGCGAGGGCGAGCCAATTGGCGGCTTTGAGTAAATCTTGCCTAACACCCCCGAGACCCCCGAGACCCCCGAGGCCATCGCGATAGATCAGGCCGAGGTTGCCTTGCGCTTCTGCGTTGCCGGCTTCGGCGGCCTGGGTAAACCACTTGACGGCTTCGCTGTAATCGGTGGGGACGCCTAAACCATAAGCGTATTTGATGCCGAGGTTGTTTTGCGCCGGCACGTCGCCGAGTTCGGCGGCTTTACGTGTCCAGAATGCGGCGAGTTCGAGACTGGCCGGCACGCCAATGCCCTTTTCATGCATGATAGCCAATTGCGATTGCGCCGCCGCTAGATTGAGCTCTGCTGCGCCGGTCATCAAAATTGCGGCACGTTCTGCGTCGGGTGCAACGCCTTGTCCCTTAAGTAATAGCAATCCTAAGTTATACAGGCCAGTCGGGTCTTTTTGTAAGGCTGCCCGCTCATACCATTTAACTGCTTCAACAATATCTTTACCGACGCCTAAACCTTGTTCAAACAAGAAGCCCATTTTGGCTTGCGAGGCGGCATCGCCAGCGTTAGCCGCCATTTGGTAAAGCTGCAAACTCATCTGCACGGCTTGCAGCGGGTCAATCAAAAAAGGAAAAAAGGGCGCGGGGAGCGTGTGGGTTTGCGCATGGGCGGGTACGTTGGTCAAAATCAGGCAAAGCGCGAGTGGCGTGGCACGCAAAACACGAGGGCACAGGACAAATGAACGCAAAAAAAATGAACGCAGAACAAATGAATGCATCACGTTACGCAGTTTCATGGTGGCTCCTTTTTTAATGAATGACTTAGAGATTCAACAATATCTCGCGCTCATGTGCGGACGGCTCAAAGCCGCGCGATTCGTAATGCTGGAAGATGGCGGCAACCACTTGATCCGGATCGTCGATCACTTGAATTAAGTCCATATCTTCCGGGTTAATCATGCCTTCAGCGACTAGGCGCGCGCGAAACCAATCGATCAACCCCTGCCAAAAGTCTGACTGCACCAGAATGATCGGGATATGCGGTGTTTTGCCTGTCTGGATTAACGTTAGCGCTTCCATGAGTTCATCTAATGTGCCGAAGCCACCTGGCATCACCACATAAGCGCTGGCAAATTTGACGAACATCACTTTGCGCGCAAAAAAGTGGCGGAAGGTTTGGCTGACATCCTGATAGGGATTGGTGTGTTGTTCGTGCGGCAATTGAATATTGAGGCCGACACTGGGCGATTTACCGAAGAATGCGCCTTTATTGGCGGCTTCCATAACGCCAGGGCCGCCGCCAGAAATCACCGCAAAGCCGGCGTCGGAGAGTTTGCGGGCGATGTTTTCTGTCAGTTGGTAATAGGCGGAATCGGCGGTGATGCGCGCGCTGCCGAAGATGCTGACTGCCGGCCGGATTGAGCCGAGACGCTCAGTCGATTCGACGAATTCGGCCATGATTTCAAAGACACGCCAGGATTCGCGCGCTGAATGCAGCGCTTCCTGGCCGCCACCGGGGTCGTAAACATGCGGCAGTTTCGGTTTGCTCATGGCTTTGCTTCGATTAAGTCGACAAGATTGAATAAGGGAATCAGTTGCGCATTGTGCAGCGCTAAGGCGCGTAATCCGCGTAATTGACAGCGTGCTGCCAATAAAGGCGGTAGCGGGTGAATGGCGCTAGCCGGAAGATTAATAATTTCGATGGGCGTATTCACCTGCATGGCGTGGTCGTGTTGCGCCTGTTTGATGAACAGCAGTTGAGCCGGAGCGTTGGCTAAGTCAAAACCGGTTGCACCAGGAAAATTCAGCGTTTCTTGAGCGGTAATGTAGGCAATGGTGTGGTCAATATCGTGCATAAAACCATCAGCCTGTGCGGCAGGCATGGGACGGGTAGCGCGAATTTGGCTTGCTTCAACGGCTGCACAGCATGAGCCAACATTAAATAGCACCACGGTTAACTCCAGCTCTGGAGTGGCAGATGCTGGCGAGGCATGCGAGGCTTGTGAAGCGTGGGAGCTCATCCTAAGCCGCGTGCGTAGTCGGCGAACATTTGCTCCAGATCAAGTACCGCGACTGGAATGTCCTGAAAATTAAGTACGCCAAGCACTAGAACACGCATATGTTCCGGCAGGGTGGCGGGGGGCGGTTGAATGGCGCTGTGCGGCACATCAATCACATCAATGACGCGGTCAACGCGGATGCCACTGCTCATGCTGTTTGTGCTGTCGTTGCCTGCCGTGTGACCAATTAAAATTGACGAGTGATGGTCGGTATCGCTGGCCGGTAAGTGCAGCAATTCATGCGGTCGAATGACTGATTCAATATCGCCGCGCACATTGATGACGCCTTCCAGCGAAGCGGGGCAGCCCGGTAGGAAGAACACCTCAGCCTGCGCGAGAATTTCCCGGATACGTTCGCCGTGAAAGGCAAAACGTTGTTGGCTGAGTTCAAAAATCACCAGCTTGACCGACGGTTCATCGACATTAACGATGTCCTGATTGGCTTCGCGTCGCTGGCTTAATACTTGATCGAGAGTGGTTGCGCTCATGTTGATTTAGTCCAGCACCTTTTAATCCATCACCACGCGGTTGCGGCCACTACGTTTCGCTTCGTACAGCGCCTTGTCGGCTGCTTCGCGCAGCAGTTCCAGGCGTTGATGCATGGGATAAGCCGCGATGCCGGCGCTGAACGTACACGAGAAATCCCCGTTAGCGGAATGGAAGATAACCTGAGAAAAATCCTGACGTAATTCGTTGATCAAACGGGCGGCTTGATCAATTTTGATGTCCGGCAAGATGATGGCGAATTCCTCGCCGCCATAGCGCCCGATGATGTCGGAATTGCGCAGCCGTTTGCGCAACACGCGCGCTAGCGCCAGCAAAACCTGATCACCGGCCGGGTGGCCGTGCGTGTCGTTGACCGATTTGAAGCGATCAATATCAATCATGACGAAGCTGAGGGAAGATTTGTTACGCCGGGCGGTGGCAATGCCGTTTTCCAGGAGCTGGGTGGTCGTGGTGTGGTTGTAGAGGCCAGTCAGGCTGTCACGCGCCATCAGCGAACGTAGGGTGCGCATACGTTCGGCGCGAATGGCGACGGCGGCGACCAGATCGTTGGGCACCACCGGTTTAGTGAGGAAGCCTTCTGCGCCAATACGCATGGCAGTAAATTGTTTTTCCTGGTTGGTTTCGCTGGAGAGAAAAACGATGGGTAAGCCGACGTAATCGGGCACTTGCCGGATCAGTTTGGCTAAGTGTTCGCCGCTGCATGCTGGCATGTACATATCCATCAGAACCAGATCGGGGCGAAACTCTTTCAGCACCTCAAGCAGTCCGTCCGGTTCGTTTATTTGGAAGGTGATCATGCCGGCTTCTTGCAAGATGATGCTGTGATAGCTGGCCACTTCAGGCTCATCATCAATGATCAGAATGCGATACGGCTCAAATTCATGCTTGCGGGTGAGTGCATCTATCGCCGCAATTAACTCCATGACGCGCGCCGGCTTGTGGAAATAGGCTTCACCACCGGCTTGCACGGCGGCTAAGCGCGCGTCGAAGTCGTTGCGTGCCGACAAGAAAACAGCGGCCATGTTACGGCCGGTTTCGCGGCGCAAGGTCGTTAGAATTTCGGTGCCGGCGCTGCGTCCCTGCGGGAAATTGATGTCCATGATGACTGCATCGGGGGGGCGCACCAGCACCGCCTGATGTAGGGCTTCCGGCTCGGTGAAGGTGACCGGTTCATAGCCGAAGCAGATGAGCTGATTGGCCAGTTGATCTAGCGTGAGCACTTCATCGTCGCAGATGTAAATCAGACGGCCGCCGGTGTCGCGGGGTGGCTCTGCTGCTGATTCTGCAGGCAAGTCCGTACTGGATTGCGGTAAAGTGAAAGCCGGATCTTCTGGGTGTTCGATGGCGGCGAGGGCAGCATTGGCGGCAAATTTAGCGCGCTCGGTTTGCATCACCGCCGTCATATCGGCCAGTGACTGTGTGATGAGTTGACGCCAGTCGTCGGGCGCGGGATTGGTCGGTATGGCAAGGAATTGGGCGGCAATATCCTCGCCCAGTGCCGCGGCAAAGCCCAGTTCCAGAAAACCGAACGAGCGTCCAGTCCCCTTAATGTTATGCAGTAAGCGGTGCAATTCCGCCGCAATGTCCTGGTTGGCAGGTTCAGCCTGCAAGCGCTCGAATAACAGGGTCGCCTCGTCAATACGGCCGGGCAATTGTTCGATAAAACGCGCGCGTAATTTGGCGATTTTTTCGCGGGCGGAGAGGGGGGCCGTCGATTCGGGTTGGGTGTGCATGGCGCGTTCAGCCCTGGCCGTAGCGTGTCATCACTTCATTAATGACTTGGCTTAGCGTTTCTTCCAGGGAAAAGTCTTTCAGCAAGCAGGCATCCAGACGCGGCTCGTCTGCCAGCAAGCCGGCCGGTTCATCGCCGGTCAGCAAGATGAAGGGCAGGGTATTGCCCTGTTCGCGTAGTTCACGAAACAGATCAATGCCGCTGATCATTGGCATATTCATGTCGCTAATGATCATTTCAATATCGGTAATATTGTTGAGTTTATCAGCCGCCTCCATGCCATCTTCGGCTAGAACAACGTCGTGGCCAATACTTTCCAGTACGGCACTGGTCATTTCACCGGCCATTGCATCGTCGTCAACTAGCAAGATTTTCATGATTTCTTCCTTGGGTTCAGTGAATTTAATGGGTCTGAAAATGGAGATTTCTGTTAGCTGAGCAGTGTGCGCAGCGTATCGACCAGGTTGCTTTGATCGAAATCACCTTTGACGATATAAGCGTCGGCTCCCACTTGCACGCCGCGTCGCTTGTCTTCTTCCTTCTCGCGCGAGGTGATGATGATGATGGGTTTATGGCGATAGTTGTCCTCTTGGCGCAGACGCGCGGTGAGGGAGAAACCGTCCATGTTCGGCATTTCCACATCGGTGAGGATGGCGTCGAAATCGTCGGCGAGGGCTTTATTCAAACCATCCAGGCCATCTTCCGCTAGTGTGACTTGATAGCCGTAGGCTTCCAGCACGTCTTTTTCGATTTCGCGCGTGTTGAGCGAATCATCTACCACCAATACGCGGTAATGACTTTCCTCGTTATGCGTGGCTGCTTCTGCCCGCACCGCTTGAATGCGCGCGCGGCGTGCCAAGTCGATCAGCGCCGGCGCATGCAACACGCCGACCAGTTCATTTTTGCCGGTGGTGACAATGCCGGACACGAGCGGCAGTTGGCGCATGTATTCCGGCAGCGGTTTGATGATCATGTCGCGTTCGTCGAGCAGGTCGTCGATTTGTACGGCGATTTTTTCGTTACGGACGCGCAAAACCAGCAGCAGCATGCCTAACGCCTGCTTGCTGGCAGGCAGCGGCCGCGCTAAGTGCGCTGGAATATGGAGTAATTCGGCGAGCGGCACGACGGGGACAAATTCGTTGCGAATGATGACCGCGTTTCGTTCCGCTACCGTGAGTAGTGCGGCGTGCGGTAAACGCAATAATTCGGCAACGTATTGCGCGGTAAAACCAAACGGCAGCCCCTCGACTTCCACCAGCAAAACCCGCATGACCGCTAAGGAAAGTGGCAGGCGCAAGGAAAAAGTCGTGCCGGCACCAGGTCGCGTTTCCACATTCACCACCCCTTGCAGGTCGTCCAGAATGGCCTGCTTGACGACGTCCATGCCGACGCCGCGGCCGGATAAGTCGGTGATGATGCTGTTGGTGGAAAACCCCGGTAGAAAAATAAGGTCAATCGCATCTTGATCGGTCAGGGAGGCGGCTTTCTCCGGGCTGACGAAGCCTTTTTTTACCGCTTTTTCCCGCACCGCGGCTAGCGGAATGCCGCCACCATCGTCGCAGACATCAATGACCACCCAGCTTCCGTCCTGGCGGGCTGAAAGGGTTAAACGGCCCTGCGCCGGTTTGCCGGCCGCGATGCGGATTTCCGGCGTTTCCAGGCCGTGATCAATGCCATTGCGAATGAGATGGATGATGGGGTCGGATAATTTGTCGATCATCTGGCGGTCGAGTTCGATTTCCGAGCCGTTGACAACACATTCAACCTGTTTGCCGACTGAACGTGCCAGTTCGCGCACCAAACGTGCGGCCGGCTCAAATACGATGGCCAGCGGCAACATGCGCATTAACAGGGTTTTGTCGTGCAGCTCATTCATTAGCATTTCTTGCGCTTGCACGTCATCTTTCAGCGTCTGCGTGAACTGGTGTAGGTGACTAGCGCCATTGGGGCCATGGGTTTCGATCAGCTCGCGCTCAATACCGCGAACTTCAAGCAGCCGTTG
>CAYWXO010000140.1:0-8688 GCA_964462255.1 uncultured Thiobacillus sp.
TAACCGCTTTTCAACAGTTTTTCCGCGAACATTCCGATGCCTGGCTGGAAGGATTCAATTACCGTGAATCCGGCCCGCAATTGCTGTTGCAGGCTTTTTTGCAGCGCATCGTCAACGGTGGTGGCCGCATTAATCGTGAATATGGCTTGGGCTTGAAGCGCACCGATTTATTTCTGGAGTGGCCGCTGGATGAAAGTTTGGGCTATCTTGGCCCGGTGCAGCGGGTAGTGATTGAATGCAAGTTATTACGTGTGCGGCAGTCACTCAAAACCACGCTTGCTGAAGGCTTGCTGCAAACCGCCGATTACGCCGACCGTTGCGGTGCCGATGAATCGCATCTGATCATTTTTGACCGCCAAACGGGCAAATCGTGGACGCAACGCATTTGGCAAAAACAGGAGAGGGGGCGCTTGGGGCCGATTGCGGTATGGGGCGCTTAAACTTCGTTTCATTCTTGCAGTAAAACCACGCTGGTTGCGCCACTCGATTTGTCGATGCTGAAGCGCACTTCACAGTATTCGTTGACCTCATTAATGCTGCTTGGATCGTCGGCGCAGCTACAGCCGGCAACGATGCCGGTATAAAACAGCCCGGCTTTGACCTGGATTGAATCCGCTAAATCATCGACATGCAAAATGGAAAGCGCGAGCGAGTCGGCGTTGGCATTGCTGGAATAGGCCAAGCCTTGCTGCAACGGCAATAACGTCGGGTCGAGTTGTTTAATTTCGTCTTTGAAGACGGTGTTGAAATCAGCCGTTTGCCAAGCGGCAAGTGAGCGGGGGAGCTGCATATTGCATCCTTTTAGTTAAGTTTAAGCCACGTTTTAAGCCGCGTGGTGTTTGAATAATTCAAGCGTAAAAGCACGCGCTTGCGCATGGTCAACGATGGGCGGCGGGTAAGAAACCAAGGGAGCCGTTTTTTGTTTCCAAGGCGCGTGGATGAATTTGTCTGGCACGGCGGCCAGTTCTGGCAGATAGCGGCGGATGAATTTGCCTTCGCCATCAAAATTTTCTGATTGGGTGACCGGATTGAAAATGCGGAACCACGGTTGCGCATCGGTGCCGACGCCGGCGCTCCATTGCCAGCCGCCGACGTTGGCCGCTTGGTCATAATCAATCAGTTTTTCGGCAAAATAGCGCTCCCCCCAGCGCCAATCGACGTGTAAATCTTTCACCAGGAATGAGGCGACGATCATGCGCAGGCGGTTGTGCATGTAGCCGGTCTGGTTGAGCTGACGCATGGCGGCATCGACGATGGGGTAACCCGTGCGTGCTTCACACCAGGCGGCGAAATGTTCCGGGCAATTGGGCCAAGCCAGTGCGTTGAATTTGCTTTGAAAAGCTTGCGTGGTGGTGTGCGGGTAACGCGCCAGCAACATGTGATAGAAATCGCGCCAGATCAATTCGGATAACCAGGTTTCCGCGCCGCTGCCGCCGTGCAAATAAGCAAAACGCGCCAGCTCTCGAATCGAAATTGTGCCAAAGCGCAAATGCACGGAAAGGTAGGAGGGGCCTTTAACCGCAGGGAAATTGCGCGTTTCGGCGTATTGCGTAATGCGCTGCTGAAAATCGGCAAACAGCGCCTCGGCGGCGGCAGCACCGGGCCTAATTTTTTGCGCAAGTAAATGGCTGGTTTTAAAGCCAATATCACTCAGCGATGGCATTGCTGCTGGCGATTCCTGCCTAAGGCGATCGAAATAGCGTTCAACCGGATAAGCGGCCAGATAAAAATCACTCAGCTTGCCGAGCCAGGCGCGTTTGTAAGGCGTAAAGACGTGATACGGCTTGCCGGCAGCGGTCAGGATTTCATCGCGTTCGAAGATGACCTGATCCTTGTAGAGATGCCAGTGACGACCATCGGCACTTAATGCGTCGGCAACCGCTGTATCTCGTGCGATGGCGGCTGGTTCTTCGTCGCGGCTGGCATAAACCGCATTGACGCCAAGATGTGCGGCGAATTCAGGAATGCGTTGACGCGCACTGCCGTGTAAAACATGCAGCGTACTACCGTGTTTTGCCAGTTCTGCTTGCAAGGCGGCGACGCTATGCCAGATGAATTCGACCCGGCGATCCGCGCGATCCTTCAGGGCATCAAGTATGTCGGTATCAAAAACAAACACTGCGCTGACGTGCTTGGCGGCTTTTAGTGCGTGGTAAAACGCGGCGTGGTCGCTTAGACGTAAATCGCGGCGCAACCAAACCAGGGCATGCTCATAACGGAGATTCATAGCGAATGATCAGGTGGGCGGTTGAGAAAGGTCGGTTGAGAAAGGCGCTCGGCACGGTTTGCAGGCCGGCGGCCGGCGTTACAATGCCGGCTACTTCATCAGGTTTTTATCATGGAAATCGCAAATTTTACTGACCATTTTCTCATTGCCATGCCGAAAATGCAGGACACCAATTTTTCTGGCGCGCTGGCCTATATCTGTGACCACAGCGATCAAGGTGCGCTGGGCGTGGTGATTAACAAGCCGATTGAGCTGGATTTAGCTGCCTTGTTCGGTCAGATCGGCCTTGAATTGACCGACCTGAATCTGCGCGATACGCCGGTGTATTACGGCGGCCCGGTGCAAGTTGAACGGGGTTTTGTGCTGCATCGGCCGGTGGGCAAATGGGGATCGACCATGTCGGTGAATGATCGTGTTGGCTTGACCACATCGAAAGATATTCTCGAAGCAACGGCACGGCGGGAAGGTCCCGCGCAGATTCTGGTGACGCTGGGATATGCCGGTTGGGGACCTGGTCAGCTAGAAGAAGAAATTAAGCAAAATGCTTGGCTGACCGTGCCGGCCGACCCGGATATCATTTTCAATTTGCCGATCAGTGAGCGGATTCCGGCCGCGGCGAAGCTGTTGGGCATTGATCTGTTCATGTTGTCTGCTGAAGCGGGGCACGCTTGAACGTACTGGAACGCGGTGCCGTACTGGCATTCGATTTCGGCGTGCAACGTCTTGGCGTGGCTGTCGGCGATTGGGAAAATCGCATGGCGCATCCGCTCGAAGCGATCGTCGGTGACAGCAAGGATCGGCGTTTTGATCGCATCGGCGAGTTGGTGCTGGAATGGCGACCGCGACAAATGGTGGTGGGTTTGCCGCTGACGCTGGCGGGGGCCGAACAGGACAACAGCCGGCGCGCGCGCCGTTTCGCCAATCAATTGCACGGCCGCCATGGTTTGCCCGTTCTGTTGGTGGATGAACGCTTGACGACCTGCGATGCTAACCGGCTCCTGCGCGAAGCCGGCGTTAAAGGAAATGCGCGCCGCGCGCTGGATGACGCGGTGGCCGCTCAACAAATTCTTCAGGATTATTTCGATTATGCCCACGCTCTTATTTCCGCCCCTGCCCAGCCCTGAAAGCTTGATCGACCAACTGGCCGAACAGCTCAAACCGCATATCCACGCAGAGTGCGCCTTGGTAGGTATTCATACCGGTGGCGTCTGGATTATGGACGCGCTGATTGAGCGATTCGGTTTGGATCTGGCGCACGGTGTGTTGGATATCGCGTTTTATCGCGATGATTTTTCGCGCATTGGCCTGCATCCGGAAACCAAGCCTTCGCACTTGCCGTTCGATGTGGAAGATAAAAATATTCTGCTTATCGATGATGTGCTGTACACCGGACGCACCATTCGCGCGGCGATGAATTTATTGTTTGATTATGGTCGTCCGGCGTCGATCAAATTGGCCGTCCTGGTGGATCGCGGCGGCCGTGAGTTGCCCGTTTGTCCCGATTACGCCGGCATTCGGCTTGATTTGGCCACCGATCAGCATGTTTCGTTAGAGAAAAATGCGGCAGAAGGCCTGCATTTCGTTATGAAGAGGAAACCATGAGCGCCAATAATCTGCAATTAACTGAAGACGGCCGCCTGCGGCATTTGCTGACTTTGGACGGCTTGCCTGCACGCATCCTGACGCAAATTCTGGATACGGCGGCGTCATTTTTAACAGTTTCTGATGCGGAACGTGATGTGAAGAAAGTGCCTTTGCTGCGTGGTAAAGCCATCTTCAACATCTTTTTCGAGAACTCGACGCGGACGCGCACTACCTTCGAGATCGCGGCCAAGCGTCTGAGTGCCG
Source organism: uncultured Thiobacillus sp. (assembly GCA_964462255.1). Classification (GTDB taxonomy): domain Bacteria; phylum Pseudomonadota; class Gammaproteobacteria; order Burkholderiales; family Thiobacillaceae; genus PFJX01. Next base: position 4,076 of record CAYWXO010000140.1, read on the forward strand.
ATGTGGTCAATCTCAATATCAATGCTTCCTCGCAAAGCAAGGGTGAAACCTTGCTCGATACCATTGCTAATTTGTCGGCGATGCAGGCGGATATGTTCATCGTGCGGCACGCGGCGGCCGGTGCCAGTCACTTAATTGCGCGTCATGTTGCGCCGCATATTCACATTATTAACGCCGGTGATGGCCGTTGTTCGCATCCGACCCAGGGTTTGCTGGATATGTTTACCCTGCGCCATTACAAAGGCCCGTTCCACAATTTACGCGTTGCGATCGTCGGTGACGTGTTGCATTCGCGCGTCGCCCGTTCGCAGATTCATGCGCTCACCACCTTAGGTTGCCCGGAGGTGCGCGTCGTTGCACCGAAAACCTTGTTGCCGCGTGATGTGGAAAATCTCGGCGTGCAGGTGTTTCATAAAATGGCGGAGGGCATTAAGGATGTCGATGCCGTTTTGATGCTGCGCTTGCAAAACGAACGCATGCGTGGCGCACGCCTGCCTTCTGCCGGCGAGTATTTCAAACATTGGGGGCTGACGCCGGACCAGCTGAAATTGGCCAAACCGGATGCCATCGTTATGCATCCCGGCCCGATGAATCGCGGTGTTGAAATTGATTCGGCGGTGGCCGATGGCATGCAATCGGTGATTCTGTCGCAAGTGACGTTTGGCATCGCTGTGCGCATGGCGGTGATGAGCATTTTGGCGGGGAATTCTTAATGAAAATTCATATTAAAAATGGTCGTGTTATCGACCCGGCTTCCGGCCTGGATGCGGTGCAAGATATTTTTGTCGCGGCGGGCCATATTGTCGGCCTGAGTCAGGGGGCTGCCGGCATGCCGGCTAACTTTCATGCCAATCAAGTTATCGACGCCAGCGGTTTGATCGTCTGCCCCGGCTTGGTTGATTTATCGGTGCGCTTGCGGGAACCCGGCCTGGAATATCGGGCGACGCTGGAAAGCGAAATGCAGGCGGCGGCGGCTGGTGGCGTGACTTCGCTGGCGTGTCCGCCCGACACCGATCCGCCGCTCGATGAGCCGGGATTGGTGGAAATGCTTAAGTTTCGCGCCAAACACATGCCGGGGCCGCGCGTCTATCCGGTTGGGGCTTTGACCAAGAAGCTCAAAGGAGAAGGCATTACTGAAATGGCGGAGTTGACTGAAGCCGGTTGCGTCGCCTTCAGTCAGGCCGATGCGCCGCTGATCGACACGCAAGTGCTGTTGCGCGCCATGGAATATGCCAAAACTTTCGATTTATCGGTGTGGCTGCGGCCACAAGACCCGCATTTAGCGCGCGAAGGGGTGGCGCATGATGGCGTTGTCGCGGCACGGCTGGGCTTGCCGCCGATTCCGGTGCCGGCCGAAACCGTGGCCTTGTCCACCATATTGTTATTAGTGCGCGAAACTGGCGCACGGGTGCATTTGGCGCGTTTATCCAGCCGCGCCGGTATCGAAATGGTGCGGCAAGCCAAGCGCGACGGCCTGCCGATCACCTGCGATGTGAATATTCATCATGTGCATTTATCGGAAATGGATACCGCTGATTTCAATGCACATTGTCATTTGATTCCGCCGCTGCGCAGTCAGCGCGACCGTGACGCAATTCGGCAAGGCTTGGCCGATGGCACGATTGATGCCATTTGCTCCGATCACGCGCCAGTGGACGACGACGCGAAGGAATTGCCGTTTCAGGAAGCCGAAGCGGGGGCCACCGGCGTTGAATTATTGTTGCCGCTGACCTTGAAATGGGCGCATGAAATTGGCCTGCCACTGGTGAAAGCCTTGGCGTATATCACGCAGCATCCAGCGGCTATTCTTGGCGTTGAGGCCGGACGTATTGCTGTCGGCCAGCCGGCTGATTTATGTCTGTTTGATCCGGCGGCGGATTGGCTGGTCAGCCGTGACAACCTGTTGAGTTTGGGTAAAAACAGCCCGTTTTTAGGCTTTGAAATGCAAGGCCGCGTGCAATACACCTTGATCGACGGCCATTTGGATTATCGACGTTCCATTTAGCGCGGCTTTTTTTGCCGTTCGTTGACATTAAGCATGCGCGTTCTCTCCCTAATCCCGCCGATGACGCAGTTGAATACGCCGTACCCTTCGACGGCGTATTTAACCGGTTTTCTGCGTTCGCGCGGCATTGACGCGGTACAGGAAGATCTCGCGCTAGCCCTGGTGTTGCGTTTGTTTTCGCCGCAGGGTTTGACGGCGATACGTAGCCGCATTGAGGCAATGCCGCAATCGCAACGCACGCCGTCGGTGCAGGCATTTTTAGCGCAGTTTGCACGCTATTTAGCCACCATTGCGCCGGTTATCGCTTTTTTGCAGGGGCGCGATCCCAGCATGGGGCATCGCATCGCCGGGCGGCATTTCTTGCCGGAAGGCGCGCGTTTCGCTTCGCTCGACGTTTATCTTGATCCTGATGGCGGCGACCCTTTGGCGTGGGCATTCGGCCTGCTTGGCGTGCAAGATCGGGCGCGTCATTTCGCCACTTTGTATCTGAATGATGTGGCCGATGTGTTGCGCGATGCGGTCGATGCACGCTTTGAATTCGTGCGCTATGCCGAAGCGCTGGCGCAAAGCCAGCCGACGTTTGAACCGCTGGCGGCGGCTTTGGCCGCGCCGCTCAATCTGGTCGATGCGACCTTGCGCGAATTGACCTTGCAAGCGCTGGCGCGGCATGCGCCGGATGTCGTCCTGTTGTCAGTGCCGTTTCCCGGTAATGTTTACGCTGCCTTTCGCATTGCGCAGGCGATCAAGGCGCAACAGCCGCATATCGTCATCGTATTAGGCGGCGGCTTCGTCAACACCGAATTGCGCGAGCTGAACGAGCCGCGCGTGTTCGATTATTTCGACGCAGTGTGTTTGGATGACGGCGAACGGCCGCTGCTGGCCTTGTTCGAATATGGGCGCAATGAACGCCCGGCAGAACGGTTGGTGCGCACTTTTCTGCGTCGCGATGGCGTTGTGCGTTACTTCGATTGCGCCGAAGCGGATATCGCGTATGCCGAGGTGGGCACGCCGACCTGGGACGGGCTGCCGCTGGATCGTTATCTTTCTGTGCTGGATATGCTTAATCCGATGCATCGGTTATGGTCAGATGGGCGCTGGAACAAGCTGACTGTGGCGCATGGGTGTTACTGGAAAAAGTGTAGTTTCTGCGATGTTTCGCTCGATTACATTGCGCGTTACGACGCGATTGCCGCCACGACGTTAGTTGATCGCATTGAAAGCATCATCGACGAAACCGGGCAGACCGGCTTTCACTTTGTCGATGAAGCCGCGCCACCCAAGGCGCTAAAAGCGTTGGCTGAGGAATTGAACAAACGAAATCGCGCTATTTCGTGGTGGGGCAATATTCGTTTTGAGAAGTCGTTTACGCCAGAACTGTGTCGGCAATTGGCGGACAGCGGCTGCATCGCCGTATCGGGTGGTTTGGAAGTTGCCTCCGATCGCCTACTTAAACTCATGCAGAAAGGCGTCTCGGTCGAGCAAGTGGCGCGGGTGACGCGCGCATTCAGCGATGCCGGCATTCTGGTACACGCTTATTTGATGTACGGTTTTCCGACGCAAACCGTGCAAGACACGGTCGATGCGCTGGAATATGTGCGGCAACTGTTCGCCGCCGGCTGCATTCAATCCGGTTTTTTTCATCGCTTTGCTTGTACCGTGCATGCGCCGGTCGGCTTGCATCCGGAACAATTCGGCGTGACCTTGCGCCCGCTACCAACGGTGACCTTCGCCAAGAATGATGTCGGCTTCATTGATCCTGCCGGCGTGGATCACGATGCGCTAGGCGTTGCCTTGAACAAAGCGCTTTATAACTACATGCACGGTATCGGTCTGGATGAGGATGTGCGCGGCTGGTTCGATGCGCGGGCGGGGCGTATTCCGCGTACACGCGTGGCACGGCAATTTATTGCGCGTGCGTTGGGGGGCTGAATGGCGGCGCAATTGGGTTTTGTTCCATTATTCATTTTTCTTGTGCTCACCGTGTTGTGCGCTCCGCCATTAGCGCAGGCTGATTCGAGCGCGACGGATCTGATTTTTGCGTCCGATGGACGTGAGTTGACGCGCAGCGAGTTGACGCGAAGTGAGTTGCTGGCCGAGTTGGCGCACGCAGATTTCATCCTGCTGGGGGAACATCATGACAACACTTTTCACCACATGCTGCGCGCGCAATTGATCAGCGCTTTGGCGAGTCGCAAGCCCACTATCGTGATGGAATATTTGCAGCGTGGTGAGCAACTCAATGCAGCAGCCCCGCTGCTGGATGAATTGCAGCGGACTCAGTTCAACCTGAACGGCTGGCGCTGGCCAGCGCATGAGCCGCTATTTAGCGCAGCGCGCAGCGCCGGCCTGACTATTCTGGGCGGCAATTTGAGCCGCAGCGACGCACGCAGAATTGCGCTGGAAGGCGAAAAAGCGCTGGAAGCCCCTTTGGCCGCGGTGATTTCACAAACGCCATTGTCATTGCCCGCACAAGAGAAGCTGGATGCCGATCTGAACGCGGGGCATTGCGGCCACTTGACTGCGACGCGTTTGCCCGCCATGCGTTTGGCGCAGCGTGCGCGGGATGCCGCCATGGTTTCGACGTTGCGTGCCGTGCCGCAAGGCCCGG
>CAYWXO010000141.1:0-8686 GCA_964462255.1 uncultured Thiobacillus sp.
CCTGGGCCAGCAAGGTCAGCGCCTCGCGGCCGTTTTGCGCTAAGGTGGTCTGAATGCCCGCCCGCTGGAGCCATCCCAGGAGCACTAATTGGTTGACCCGGTTGTCTTCCACCACCAAGATGCGTGCGCCAGCAAATTCTAGATAGTCTTCCATAGGTGCATCCTTTGATTTAGCGTACCTTGTTCTTACGTAGATAAATACGATTGATGCCGGGCAGCGGGCTGTCGTAGATGACTTCGTCAACGCTGTTGCGGATGATGAACACGCCGAATCCGCCTTCACTTTCGCCGCTGAAATCGGGTTCGATTTCGCTGGGGGTGTAGTTCTCGCCGAGATAGTGGAGGGTGAGACTGATGAAGTCGTCGTGATCGGCCAGGCAGCCATGTAAGGTTGCATCGTGTAATCGGCGGCTGCTGTGCCGAATGACATTGGTGCAGGCCTCGAATGCGGCCAGGGTGAGGGCGTCGCGTGCGTCGTCCGACAATGCGGCGCGGTGTGCCATGCGTTCAATTTCCTGGCGCAGCAGGCTCAATGTGTTCAAGCGCCAGGGCAGTTCGAAATAGCGCGGTGGGTTGTCGCTGTCGTCGTGGTCGTTGAGTTGCATGGCAATGCAGGTGCGGTCATCGCTTAGCGTTGCGATTTGTTCGTAATCGCGCAGGGTTCGGCGAACCGCTTGAATCAAGATCGGTGACGGAATGTGCTTGGTATGCAGGGTTTGCACTAATTCGCAAAGGCGCTCAACACCATATTCTTCGCCTGCCGGGTTACGTGCCTCGGTGATGCCGTCGGAGTAGAGGAACATCAAATCGCCGGTGCGCAAGCTGACCTCGTTTTGAACGTAGTGTTCATCCTCCATTACCCCGAGTGGCAGATTGTCGCCATGGAGCAGGCGGAGGCCGTCAGCACCGGTATGGATGACGCGGGTATGGCCCGCATCGACGAAGGTAGCGGTATTTTTCAGTAAGTCGATCCGCATGTAGGCGAGCGTAATGAAGCTATCGAGTTGGATGAGACGGTGGCCGACTTTGGCGTTGAGCGCATTCATGAGTTCCGCGGGGCCAGGGATATGTCCGGATGGGCCGGTTTTAGTCAGTTGCTCGGCAATGACCAGGTTCATCTGCTGTTTTACTGCAGCGCCGATTAGAGCGGCCGGGATACCTTTGCCCATAACATCTCCAATTGATAAGTCTAAACAGGTCGGGCTGTAACTGAAGAATTCATAGAAATCACCATCAATACCTTTAGAAGGCTCGGTGTAGGTGGAAATCGATAAGGTGCCAATATTGGCCGGCACCTCAGCAAACAGCAGAGAGCGCTGAATTTGGTTGCCGATGGCCAGTTCGCGGGCGCGGGCACGATCCAGGTTCAGTTGTGACTCGCGATACTGTTCCACCATGTTTTCCAGATGTTGGCGATAGTGGTCAAGTTGCTGCTCGTTGAGCTTTTGCTGGGTGATGTCAGTGCGAATGGCGATGTATTGATGCGGCAGGCCATCTTTGCCCGGCGTTGGCACGATGGTGGCGGCAACCCAGAAGATGCTGCCATCCTTGCGCCGATTGGCGATTTCGCCATGCCACGTCCTGCCGGCGGTGATGGTTGACCACAACTGTTCATACAGGGCTGCGTCGTGCAGGCCCGATTTCAGTATGCGATGATTCTTGTTCAGTAATTCTTCTAATGGATAGCCGGATATTTTGCAGAACTTTTCGTTGGCATAGACAATGTTGCCCTCCAGGTCTGCAATCGTGACAATGGCATGCTCATCTAGGGTGTACTGCTGTGCAGCAAGGTCACTGACTGTCTGGAGCAGCATGGTGTTCATGCGCTGCTGTTCGCCTTCTAGTGATTTGCGTTCACTGATATCGCGTATAGAGCTAAGGAAGTATTGGCGGCCACCGTCTTCGAACGGCACTACCGACAGTTCAACCGGGAACTCGTTGCCATTGCGGCGTAGGGCGGTCATCTCGATACGTTTGCGCAGGGCTGGGCCAATGCCGGTGGCGAGGTAGTAGTCCATGCCGCGCTGATGGGCGGCACGGTGCGCCGGCGGCACGATGAGATCGCCCATTTTTTGTCCAATCGCTTCGTCGCGGCGATAGCCGAAAACGGTTTCTGCGGCGGGGTTGAATTCGTAAATTTGGTCGTCGGCATCAATGGTGATCAGGCAATCGAGGCTGGCCTCCAGAATGGCCCCTTTTCGCGCTTCGCTATCCTGTAGCGCCTGGAATTGGCGGGTGAGCGCTTGCGAAACGGCGTTGAGGGCTATTTTTAATGCGGTGATTTCGCGCACCCAACTACGGGTTTCGATTGATGCGCCGCGTTGGTGGATCAGGTTGCCGGCGAACAGGCTCGCTTCTTCCAGTGCGCGGCCTGCTTGCCGCAGCAGCAGGGTGAGTAATGTGCCGACGACGAGCACGGTTAGCAGGCTGGCCAACAGGGAATTTAACCAGATCTGATGCCGCATTTCACTTAAGCCGGTCAGGCTGGTGGTAACGCGCACCCAGCCAAGATGTTGAATCCGTTCGATCGGCAGCAGGCGGGTGTAGCTGTCAATGCCATGATATTCAGTTTTATTGAGTGCAATGGTGGTGGTATGGAGTGGGTAGATGACTTGTGGTTTGGCCTCGTCTTTCGATTTGCCTTCAGCATTAATGGTAGTGCTCCGCTTTACTTGCGTAATAATTTGACCCGATACATCCGTTACGATGAGTTCTTCCACCGAGCCGATTTTGGCCTGCCGCAGAAGCATGCTTTCGATATTGTCGTAGCGGTTAGTGAGCAGATCATTGGCTGCCCCGGCCGCAATCGCGGAGGCGACGTTGAGAGTCTCGCGCTGGAGTTCCAGCGTGCGGTAGCGGCTCAGTTCGTTTGCGGTGTAGGCCCCATAGCCCAAAAAGGCGATCAGGATAATGACGTTGACGAGGAGTGTCAGAGCGTGCCAGAGGCGCATGGCGGGGTCAGTCTTCTTTGAGTAGGGCTTGGTTGAGTAGGATTTTGGGTTGAGTAGAACTTGGCGTTCCAATCCAGGCTTTTCCAGTTCAGATGATCAGAGTGCGGCTTGCGCCTCTTCGCGTGTGTTGTAGATCGCGAAAATGCGATGCATGCGCACCAGTTCAAACAGCGCTTGCACCGGTTTGGTCATGGCGAAGAGCTTGAGGTGGCCATCTTTGTTGTTCATCGTGCGCAAGCAGGAAAGCAATGCGCCCAAGCCGGAACTGTCAACGAAATTAAGTGCGCTCATGTCGATCAGCACGGCGTTATTTTCGTTAAGCAGCGGCAGCAGCACCTCTTTAAAGGCTTTGGCGTTGCCGGCATCAAGGTTGTCTTCCTTGAGGGTAATAACGGCGGTTTGGCTGGCGTCGATTTTTTCAATGGCGAATTTCATGGTGGTTCCTGTTAAAAAGAGAGAGGGTTAAAGAGAGGAGTTAAATAAAGGGATTAAGTAATGTCTTGTTGTCGTGTTTTGTTGACAGCAGAACGGTCGGGCGATTTTTTCATCGGTGACAGGGGGAGTGAGAACAGTTCACGCAGCACGCGCGCGAGATATTGGCGCACCAATTGGCGTGTTTGCCGCGGTTGGGTTTGGCTGGCACAGGCCATGGCATCGCTGGCGAATTGCATTTCCTCCAGCGAAAATTCTGCGTATTGCAACAGGCCTTCATTAATCAGGCCGCTGCGGTTTTCCGCATAAAGGGCCCGCCATTCAGCGTGTAATTGGCGGACTTTGGCGAGCGGGCGAAGTGTTGGCCCGACCAGGGCGAGGCGTCCTTGCGTGACTTCGCGCAGGCCGGGATAGAAGGTGTGGCGGAAATGCTTGATCCAGTCGAGTGTTTGGTCGCTGCGAAAAGCGTGGCGTGGATCAGCCAATTCGAGGCGGATTTCGGTCGGCTCAACCTGGCCGGGCCTGGGCAGGGTGGCCCGGGTTTTTTCCGTTGCGCTTTCTCCGTCCTGTTTCGGGGTCAGCAGCGCACACAGCCATTGCAGCGGAGCGAGGCCGATGCGCAAACGCCACGCGAACCATTTATCGGCCCAGCGCGTGCCCGCGCCCCCTTCTTCCTGCTGCGGCAGAGCGGCGAGCAGGTGCGGGTCGGGCACTTCGACCAGCGTGTCGAGGGTGATATTGGCGAGGCGGGGGCCGCGTGCGACTACCGTTTCAAGATCAAGCGCTTCGCCAACGTAGGTATCAGGCAATACCACACAGTGCTGAAGGCGGGCTTCGCGGTCGATAAAAGCGCCATCGCCGATCACCACATGCGGGCCAATGAGGGCGTTGGCGGCAATCTTGACCTGGCGGCCGAGATGAACCGGTCCAACGAATTGCACGCTGGCGTGGATCTGGCAATCACGACCGATGACGATGGAGTCTTCGCCAGCCGCCTGCAAGCGTTGCTGGCTGCTGGCCAGCAATGCCGCCGGGCTGCGCACGGAATGGGGCGGCGAGATGGCGTGCTCTTCAATAAGCGGGCTGTGCTGCAGTTCGTTCGCCAAGGCGATTTGCTCGGCTTTGATCGGGTGGGTCAGCAGCCATGCACCGGAAAAAAGCCCCCATCCCGACCAGTGTTTGCCTTGTTCGTCTTGCCAGAAACTGGCGCAGCCGGCGGCGGGCGGGCTGGCGAGTGAAGCGTGCAAAGTGTGTAAACCACTGAGGAAGTCGCTTTCAATCGGTAAGGTGGTGGCATCGGCCAGCCAGTAATGCTGGTTAGGCTTTAGGCCCATGCGGTTGAAGAGTTGATCTAAACGCTCGTTGGGATGCAGGTGGTGATAGATCAGCTCACAGCCCCAGCGTGCGCCATCGGCCAGCAACGCCTTGACCGGCAACGGGTATTCGCCAAGAACAACATGAATGTGTTTGCTGCCCGCGCCGGCCAGCCGTTCGATCACCTGTTGCAACATCGGTCGATCTATCAAGGGTAGCAGTGCATTCGGCGTGCCAAGGGGCGCTTCGCCCTGCGGCGAGTCGGCCCAGTTGATGAACAGCACGGCGGTGACGACACGGGGCGCTGCCGGGTCAGGATTTAATTGCATCATGTCCTCCGTGTTTCACTGGTTTTTGGTGCGTTTGCTGGTGTATTTGCTTGTGCGTTTTTCTGTTGGGGCTGCCGCAAATAGCGCAGGATGATTCGGTACATAAAGAGGCCATTGCCGATAAGGTAGCGGCGCCAAAGTCGAGCGGGCTCCTGACTGAGCCGGAAGAGCCATTCCAGCCCGAAGCGGCGCATCCATAACGGTGCCCGCGGGATGCGGCCCGAGTAGTAATCAAACAAGCCGCCGACGCCAATGACCACGCTGGCCCCGGTGGCGGCGATATGTTGGTTGATCCAGGTTTCCTGCCGGGGTGCGCCGAGTGCCACCAGCACAACGTCGGGGCGGGCGGCGCGAATCTCGCTGAGGACTTGTTGTTCTGTATCTTGATTGAAGTAGCCGTCTTGTGTGCCGACGACATTAACGCCCGGGTGATGGGTATTGACCCAGTGCCCAACCGCCTCCGCCACCCCCGGCCGTGCGCCGAGCAGGTAGAGACGCTGCTTTTGTTGCGCCATGCTGGCACACAACTTGGGGAACAGGTCGGTGCCGTTTACATTGTCGCGTACCGGCTGTTGCAGCATTTTGCCGGCGATGCGCATGCCGATTCCATCAACAAAAATCCAGTCCATGTCGGCCAGATTCTGCCGGTAGTCTGCATCGGTTGCGGCGATATTGACGCAATCGGCATTGACGAAGGCGATGCGGGTTGGCGACTTGGCCATGATGGCGGCATCAATCGCCGCGACCGCTTCGTCCAACGCCAGGTTGACCAAGCGGATGCCGTGGATGTCGAGATGGGCAGGTACGCTTACGCTGTGCATTTCATTGACTCTTCATTGACTCAGTAGGCACCCCGGCCGGTGATGACCGCTGGTATGGTTTTCAAGAGCAGCTTGAAGTCGTTGCGCAGGCTTTGCTCATCAATGTATTCCACATCCAGGCGCAATTGCTCCGGGAAAGGGATCTCGGAGCGGCCGGACACTTGCCAGGTGCAGGTGAGGCCGGGCGTGGCATCCAGCCGGCGGCGGTCGCTGAGGCTGTAGCGGTTGACTTCGGTGACCAAGGCCGGACGCGGGCCAACGAGGGACATTTCACCTTTTAGCACACACCAGAGTTGTGGCATTTCGTCGATGCTGAATTTGCGGATGAAGTGGCCAATGAGGGTAATGCGGGGGTCACGCTTCATTTTGAAGGTGATGCCGCTGTCGCCATGGTCGTTGGCGGCGAGCAGTTGTTTTTGCAGCGCTTCGGCATTGACCACCATGGAACGGAATTTGGGAAAAGCGAAGGGTTTGCCCCATTTGCCCACCCGCATCTGCCAGAACAAGACCGGGCCGCCATCGGTCAGCTTGATCAGCGCGGCTACGATCAGGAGTAGTGGTGAAATAGCAAGAAGAACAGTAGAGGCGACAACAATATCAACCAGCCGTTTGCTGGCGCGGCCGAGGCCCCGCCCGATACGCCAGAGCAGTTTCGATAAGGTTTTGAGCGCAAGCCGGCGTGAGGAGGGTTGCAGCCGCCGTTCGAGTGCGCTTAATTGCTGATCGCTATATTGGATGGGCTTCGACATGGTTTTCCCCTTTTGTGCTGTGCCAAGCCTTGCATTTAAGCAGACTGAAATGGGCGGGTGTGTCGAAAGTGCAAAATGTTTGCGGCAGTCAATCTTTTGGTAAAAGTTTTCAGTCCGGACACAACCGGCAGGCCGACTTGCCATTCAATACGCAGCATGGCAATCAGCACGGAGTGAGCAATAGCATGGCAACAGTTTCAGCAAAACAGCGCTTGTCTGGCGCGTTGGGGCCGTTGCTCCGGCTCGCTGGCGGCTTTGACGGCGAATTGGCCGGGCGCTGGCGTCAGTTTTGGGCTTTCGCCCGGCTGCAGGCTTGTGTGCCGCACCTTGATGCCTCCTGCATTGTGACCGGCATGCCCGAGTTGCATGGCACGCGCCGCTTGCGCTTCGGCCGCGAGCTTTATCTTTATCGCGATCTTTATCTGGAAACGCGTGAGACCGGCGAAATTAGCATAGGCGATGGCGTGGTGATTTCACGCGGTGTGCATCTAGTGGCGTTTGCTGGCATTGAGATTGGTGCCGGCAGCATGATTGGGGAATATGCCAGCTTGCGCGATGCGAATCATCGCTTTGGATTGGGGCCTGGTGATGGGGCTGGTGTTGCCTTGCGCTACGCTGGTCACCATGCCAAGCCGATTCGCATTGGTCGTAATGTTTGGATTGGGCGCGGCGTTTGCGTGCTGGCCGGGGTCAGCATTGGTGACAATGCGGTGATCGGTGCTAATGCGGTGGTGACGCGCGATGTGCCAGCCGCTGCGGTGGTGGCCGGCGTGCCGGCCAGGCCGTTGCATGCGCAGGAGGGAATATGAGCGCGAAAAACATTTTGCTGGTGGCTTACCAGTGCGGGCCGGCTATGGGTTCGGTATCGCAAATTGGCTGGGAGTGGTACAGCCGTTTGAGCGGTCATTCTTCGGTGGCGTCAGTCACTTTGGTGACGCATGTGCGCAACCGGCCGGCGCTGCAAGCTGCCGGTGCGCCGCTGCCTGGCAGTGAGGTGATCTACATTGATACGGAGTGGTTTGCTGGCCCGCTCTATCGGCTGGCGCGGCGCATCTTCCCGCAGAGTGAGCACAGTGTTTTTCTGGTGTCTTCCCTGGATTATTTTGTGTTTGATTTCTCGGCTTGGCGGCAGTTAAAGCGGTGTTTATTTAAAACAGCGCAGCTGGGAGGCGAGGGGTACGGCGTGTTGCATCGGGTTACACCGGTGACGCTGGCTGCACCCACCTGGCTCGGTCGCCTGGGTTTGCCGACGGTGATCGGCCCGCTCAACAGCGGCTTGACCGATCCGCGCGGCTTCGGTGCCATCATGAAGCAGGAATCCACTTGGTTGATTCGGGTGCGCGGTTTGACTCGTTGGCTGGATGCCGCCATTGGCTCCAGCCGGCGGGCGGCGCGTATTTTGACCGCTAGTCGCGCCACTTTGAATGGCGTGGCCAGCCGCCATCATTCGCGTTGTCAGCCGATGTTGGAGAACGGCGTGGAACTGAAGCGCTTCCATGCGACGCCGTGGCCAGCGCCCCCGTCGGCTGAGTGGCCGTTGCGGGTGTTGTTCACCGGCCGCCTGGTGCCGATTAAAGGCCTGGATATGTTGCTGGCGGCGCTGCGTCGTCTTGCGCAGGAGGGCGTTGCGGTTGAACTGGATGTGGTGGGCGATGGCCCGATGCGCGCCACCTGGCAGACAATGAGCGAGGCATTTGGCTTGGCCGGCCACGTGCGTTTTCATGGCGCGTTGTCGCTGGATGAAGTCGCCAGTCAGATGCAGGCCTGCCATGTGTTCTGCTTGCCCTCGGTGCGGGAATCGGGTGGTGCGGTGTTGCTGGAAGCAATGGCCTGCGCGCGACCCGTCATCGGCCTGAACTTTGGTGGGCCGGGTGAAATTGTTGATGCGGAAGTCGGCAGCAAAATTGAGATGCAGTCGCCGGAACAGGTGACGGCTGATTTGGCGGCTGAGCTGAAGGCGGTTATTGCGAACCCGGCTGCATGGCGGCTGCGTGGCCTCGCTGGACGCCGGCGGGTGGAGGCGCAATTCAGTTGGGATGCCAAGATTGCCGCTGCGCTGGAGATTTACGACGCGGTAATACAGGAAAGAG
>CAYWXO010000142.1:0-8586 GCA_964462255.1 uncultured Thiobacillus sp.
GTTGCGTGTTCTTGATTCGCTTACTTCCACCAATGCGGCGTTAATGGCTTGGGCTGCGGGGGAGGGCGTTGCTGCTGAACTTCAATCCACACCCCAACGCGCTCCCCATCGTGCCGCCGTGGTGGCTGAATGGCAGAGTCAGGGGCGCGGTCGGCGCGGTCGGCAGTGGTTGGCTGGTTTGGGTGGCGGGCTGACGTTTTCATTTTTGTGGCGATCGGCGCGGCCGGCGGCGCAGTTGTCGGGGTTGTCGTTGGCGGTGGGCGTTGCGTTGGTGCGTGGCTTGCGCAGTTTCGGCCTGCCAGCGGCGCAAGTGAAATGGCCGAACGATATTCAGGTCGATGGCGCGAAGTTGGCTGGTATCTTGATTGAATTAGCCAACGATAAATCCGCCAGCGACATGTTGGCGCCGAGTAGCGTGGTGATCGGCATCGGGCTCAATGTGTCTGATGGTGCATGCTTAACGAAGCGGCTTGAGCAACCGGTGACGGATGTGTCGGCGCAACGGGCGGCAAGCAGCGGTTTGATTGATCGCAATGAGCTTTTGCTGCATATAGTGCGCGCGCTGGATGTTGCTTTGGCGCGTTTTGAGGTGGCCGGTTTTGCACCGTTTCAAGACGAATGGCAGGCGTGTCATGCGCATCAAGGTCGGCCGGTGAACATTCTCCATAGTCAGGGCGAGGTGACGCAGGGCATCGCGTTGGGCGTTAATCATCACGGCGCTTTGTTGCTGGAAACCGCCGCTGGTGTGACGGCGCTGCATGCCGGCGAGGTCAGTTTGCGAGCACAAATTTCATGATGTTACTTTCATGATTTTACTTATTGACGCCGGCAATAGCCGTATCAAGTGGCGCATGTTGGAGATGCCACGGCAGGGAATATTGGGTCAGCAATATCGCTGTGGCGTAGTGGCGAGTTCGGCTGCGGCAGAATTGGCGCGTGCTTGGCAGGGCTGTCGTTGCCAAAGCGTTGTGGTGAGTTGTGTCGCCAATGATGCGGTGCAATCGGCCTTGGCGCAGGCGATTGCCGGCGTTGTGTCGGCGGATGAGTCCAATGTTGCCGTGCATTGGCTGCGCCCCGAACGGGAAAAATACGGTTTGATCAATCGTTATGCAGCGCCTGAAAAGCTGGGGGCCGATCGTTATGCTGCGTTAATCGCGGCGGCGCGTTTACGTGTCGGCAATTGCGTCGTGGTCAGCGTTGGCACTGCTACAACCATCGACGCGTTGTCACAGCTGAATAATCAACAGAGCGAGTTTATGGGTGGCGAGTTTATGGGTGGCGTTATCCTGCCCGGCCCAGCAATGATGCGCGCGGCGTTGTTACAAGGCACCGGCCAGATTGAACGCAAGATGATGACTGCCGTTCCGCTTGCGCAGGCGTCGTCGTTAGCTTTCTCGCAGGATACTTTCTCGCAAGCTATTTTTCCCCAAGACACTGCGGCAGCGGTTGAAAGCGGCATTGTGCTGGCGCAAGTGGGTGCAGTGCATGCAATGCGCGACCGCATAACGCAAGCCGATGCGGCGCCACCGTTAGTGATTTTGACTGGTGGCGCACGTGGTGAAATACGCGACGGGCTGCAGGCTGAGTTAATCGATATCGAAGATTTGGTTTTGGAAGGATTGGCATGGATCGCGCTGGAAAGCGAAGTCGCATCGCGCTGAAAGGCGTCGGCTTGTTGCTGGCGCTGAATGTGGGCGTGTTTGCCGGCGGCATGGTGTTGCAATATTGGGCCCCGGCAACGCAGGCCCCGGTGGTTTTTAATGCAGAAAAAATCAAGTTGCTGCAATTGCCCGCCGAACAAGACGCTGAACCAGTCAGTGAAGCGCTTGCCAGTGATGAACTCGCCAGTAGTGAAGCCACGCTGGCAGAGGCGGCGGTGGAGGCGATGGCCGCCGAGCCAACGGTGCAGGAGCAGAGTGCGAACAAACCAAGAGTGGAAGAGATTAAGGGTTCGCGTTGTTTGAGCTGGGCGACGTTAGACGCTGAAAGCTTGCAGCGCGTAGAAACGCATGTGCAGCAGATTGGTTTTTCGGCCAGCAATTACACCTTTACGCTGGATAAAACCTTGGGCTGGTGGGTGTTTTTGCCGCCGCGGGCGAATAAGGCTGAATTAGATGCGGCGATCAAGGAAGTGCGACGTTTGGGCGTGAGCGACTTTGCGCCGGTGCGCGGTGGGTCAATGCGTTTTGCTATTTCTCTCGGTGCATTTTCTTCCTTTGAACAAGCGCGTAGCCACGCGGTGACTATGTTAAGCATGGGCGTGAGAGGCGTTAAATTTGGCCCACGCTTGGAATCGGGCCAGGTGCGGCTGATTATTTCAGATTCGATTGCCGACGCAGAATTGCCAGCCGCCGACTCCGGCTGGCCACAGGGATTACAACCGACTCCCTGTAGTGTGCCGTAGAAAGTAGCCATTCCAAAAACTCAAAGAAAGCAAGGTGAATGTAGGGCGGAAAAACCGGCGGTAGCTTTGAATGTAGAAGGCTTAACCTCAGCCGCCTAACTTAGCCGTCACCCAAGCCACAACACCTTGCAGTGCGGCGGGGAGTTTGTCCGGTTCGTTGCCGCCGGCTTGCGCTAGATCCGGTTTGCCGCCGCCTTTGCCCCCCACTTGTGATGCGACAAAATTGACCAGTTCGCCGGCTTTGAGCTTGCCGATAGCGTCCGGTGTCACCGCGGCGATCAAGGCGACTTTGCCGTCAACGACGCTGCCCAGCACCAAAGCACACGATTTGAGTTTGTCACGCAATTTGTCAGCCAACTCACGCAAAGCTTTGGCGTCGGCACCGTCAATCGCAGCGGCCAGCACTTTGATGCCGGCGATATCGACCGCTTGCATGGCGAGATCGTCACCTTGGCTGGACGCCATTTTTGATTTGTAGCGGGCCAATTCCTTTTCCAGCGCTTTAACTTGCTCTTGAATTTGCGTTAAACGCGCGGCGACTTCTTGCGGCTGTGCGCGCACCAGTTCAGCGACATCGCGCAGCGTGGCTTCCTGATCTTGTGCATAAAGTAGCGCGCCTGGCCCGGTTACCGCTTCGATACGACGAATGCCGGCGGCGACACCGCTTTCAGCCACGATTTTGAACAGGCCAATATCGCCAGTGCGGTTGACGTGGGTGCCGCCGCACAATTCGGTAGAGAACGCGCCCATGCCGACGACCCGCACTTCATCGCCATATTTTTCACCGAACAAGGCCATGGCACCGGCTTTGATGGCGTCTTCGTGTTTCATCAGCCGGGTTTCAACGCGGTTGTTGCGGCGAATTTCGGCGTTGACCAAGCTTTCGATACGGCGGATTTCATCAGCGCTCACCGGCTGCGGATGGGCAAAGTCAAAGCGCGTGCGATCGGCGTTGACCAAGGAACCCTTCTGCGAGACATGCTCGCCCAATACGTTGCGCAAGGCAGCATGCATCAGGTGGGTGGCGGAGTGGTTGTAGGCGGCCCGTTCACGCGTTTCGGCGTCAACTTGCGCGTTGACTTCCTCGCCGACCCGTAACTTGCCGGCGGTAACGCGGCCTTTGTGGCCGAAAACTTCCGCTAGAATTTTCTGCGTATCTTCAACCGTAAAGCTGCCGTGGCCGCAGGTGATGGCACCACAATCGCCCGCTTGGCCGCCCGATTCGGCGTAGAACGGCGTGCGTTCGAGCACGACGACCGCTTCGTCACCGGCATTGATTTCATCGACTTGTACGCTGTCTTTGTACAGCGCAACGACGCGGCTTTCGTGCGCGAGACGGTCGTAGCCAACGAATTCGGTTTTGTCGCCGTCGAACGCCAAGCCCTTGCCGATGCTGAATTTGGAGGCGGCACGCGCACGTTCGCGCTGCATTTGCATGGCATGTTCGAAGCCGGCGAAATCGACGGTAATGTTGCGTTCGCGCGCAATGTCGGCGGTTAAGTCAAGCGGGAAGCCGTAAGTGTCGTACAGCTTGAACACGGTTTCGCCATCCAGCATTTTGTCTTCCGACGCCATGGCGATTTCCAGCACGCTCATGCCGTTTTCCAGCGTCTCGGCGAAGCGCTCTTCTTCTTGCTTGAGCACGCTGGCAACTCGCGTCTGCAGCGCGGCCAGCTCGGGATAAGCTTCGCCCATCACCGCTACCAGGTCGGCGACCAGGTTGTGGAAGAACGGCGTGTTGCAGCCGAGTTTGTAACCGTGACGAATAGCGCGGCGAATGACCCGGCGCAATACGTAGCCACGGCCTTCGTTGCCGGGAATGACGCCATCCACGATCAGGAAAGCGCAGGCGCGAATGTGATCGGCAATGACTTTCAGTGAGTTGTTGTCGAGGTCTTGCGCGCCGGTTTCACGGGCGGCGGCATGGATCAAGACTTGGAACAGGTCGATTTCATAATTGGAATGCACGCCTTGCATGACGGCCGAGATGCGCTCCAGTCCCATGCCGGTATCCACCGACGGCTTCGGCAACGGATGCATGACGCCGGCTTCATCGCGGTTGTATTGCATGAACACCAGATTCCAGATTTCGATGTAGCGGTCGCCATCTTCATCCGGTGAACCGGGCGGGCCGCCGAAAATTTCGGGGCCGTGGTCGTAGAAAATCTCGGTACACGGTCCGCACGGGCCGGTGTCGCCCATCGCCCAAAAGTTATCGGAATGGTAGCGTTGCACGCCGCCCGAGCCGACTTTGTCGCCGATGCGAGTGATGCGATCGGTCGGTACACCGATTTCGTCGGCCCAAAGCGCATAGGCTTCGTCATCGTCTTGATAGACGGTGACCCAGAGTTTCTCTTTCGGCAGCGCGAGCGTTACGGTTAGAAATTCCCAGGCGTAGCGGATCGCTTGCGGCTTGAAGTAATCGCCAAAGCTGAAGTTGCCCAGCATCTCAAAAAAGGTGTGATGACGTGCGGTGTAGCCGACGTTTTCCAGGTCGTTATGCTTGCCGCCTGCGCGAACGCAGCGTTGACTGGAAGCGGCGCGCACATAGGCGCGGGCTTCGCGGCCGAGGAAAACATCCTTGAATTGCACCATGCCGGCATTGGTGAATAACAAGGTCGGGTCATTGCCGGGAATGAGGGGGCTGGATGCCACCGGTGTATGCCCTTTTGAGGCAAAAAATTCGAGAAATTGACGGCGGATTTCGCTGCTCTTCATGGCGTATAGGAGAAAAAAGTGAATGGAATGGGCGAATTGTAACGACGATTAAGGCCTAACTGCGCCGAAAAACGAGGTCCCAAACGCCATGGCCGAGGCGTAAACCCCGCTGCTCAAATTTGGTTAGCGGGCGATGTTCGGGGCGCGGCGCGAAGGTGTTGGCGGTGACGGTATTGGTTAGCTGGGCCGCAGCGCTGAGCACTTCGAGCATTTGCTGCGCATAATTTTCCCAGTCGGTGGCCAGATGCAGATAGCCCCCCGGCTTGAGTTTGCGCACCAGCAGATCGACAAAAGTCGGCTGAATCAAGCGGCGTTTGTGGTGCCGCGCCTTGTGCCAAGGGTCAGGGAAATAAATATGAATGCCGTCCAAACTGGCATCCGCCAGCATGTGCTGCAGAACTTCAACGGCATCGTGCTGCACGATGCGCACATTCGTTAGTGGGCGTTGCCCGATTTGCTTGAGTAGCGCGCCGACCCCCGGCGTATGCACTTCGATGCCGAGATAATCGTTGTCAGGATGTTGGGCGGCAATTTCAGCCGTTGCCGCGCCCATGCCGAAGCCGATTTCGAGAATCCTGGCGGCCGGGCGCTGAAAAATAGCGTCAAGATCAACGTGGCTGGCTTGGTATGGCAAGACAAAGCGCGGGCCTAATTCATCCAGCGCTTTCTGCTGACCCGAACCCATGCGCCCCGCACGCAGGACGAAGGAACGGATGCTTGAACGGGCAGAGTTGTCCAGCATGCGGTTCAAGAACCGATCAAGCCAGAGGTCGGCGACGAAGGGCTGGCTTGATAGATTTTTTTCGGCACGCGACCGGCGAGAAAAGCTGCACGGCCGGCTTCCACCGCTTTCTTCATAGCCGAAGCCATCAGCACCGGGTTCTGCGCTTGGGCGATGGCGGTATTCATCAAGACGGCATCGCAACCTAATTCCATGGCAATGGCTGCATCGGAGGCGGTGCCGACACCTGCATCAACGATCACCGGCACGCTGAGACGATCAATAATGATCTGCAAATTCCACGGATTAAGAATGCCCATACCGGAGCCGATCAAGGAGGCCAACGGCATGACCGCAACACAGCCGATGTCTTCCAGTTGTTTGGCAATAATTGGGTCGTCGCTGGTATAGACCATGACTTTGAAACCGTCTTTGACCAATATTTCCGCCGCTTTCAAGGTCTCCACCACGTTGGGATAGAGACTTTGCGGATCGCCGAGCACTTCTAGTTTGACCAGATCGTGACCATCCAGCAGCTCGCGCGCCAGACGCAGCGTGCGAATGGCGTCTTCGGCGCTATAGCAGCCGGCAGTATTGGGCAAATAGGTAAATTGTTTTGGCGGCAGCGCATCAAGCAAACTGGGCTGATTGGGGTCTTGGCCGATGTTCATGCGACGAATGGCGACGGTGACGATTTCTGCACCGGAGGCGTCAATGGCGGCACGCGTTTCCGCGAAATCTTTGTATTTACCGGTGCCAACCAGCAGACGCGATTGAAAAGTTTGTCCCGCAATAATGAGTGAATCCATGGTGTTGTGTGCTGAGTGAAGTATGAAAAGAAGAAGGTTGAGGGGAGGTGAACCGCGCTAGCCACCGCCCACGGCGACCACAATTTCGAGTTGATCGCCTTGTTTGATAGAGACAGCGGCATGTTGGCTGCGAGGCACAATTTCACCGTTGAGTTCGATGGCGACGCGTTTTCCGGCTAGATCTAGCTCGGTAATCAGCTCGGAAAGACGCAAGGAAGCGGGAAATTGGCGTTGTTGACCGTTAATAGAGAGAGTTATCACTTTGAAGCGCTCAAGAAATCAAGTAGGATTCGGCGGGTAAGTTTACAACGCGGGTGTAGTTCAATGGTAGAACGAGAGCTTCCCAAGCTTTAGACGTGGGTTCGATTCCCATCACCCGCTCCAGTTTTATTTCCTTCAACTCAAAATATCTTCAAGCTTGCTGCGTTCGGCCATGGGCGCATTCCGTTGGCTTGGTTGTGCTTGGTCCAATTGGGCATTCTTGGAGTTCATTCAGGAACAGGTCAACGCAACAATGTCAAAAGCGTCCATCGAAGAATCACTAGAAATCATCAAGCGCGGTTGTGACGATTTACTCGTCGAAGCCGAGTTAATCGAGAAATTGAAGCTAGGCCGCCCGTTGCGCGTCAAAGCTGGTTTCGACCCCACCGCGCCAGATTTGCATTTGGGCCATGCCGTCTTGCTGAACAAGATGCGCCAACTGCAAGATCTGGGTCATCAAGCTATATTCTTGATCGGCGATTTCACCGGCATGATCGGCGATCCCACCGGCAAGAACGCGACCCGGCCGCCGTTGACGCCAGAACAAGTCGAAGCCAATGCGCGCACCTATCAAGCGCAAGTGTTCAAAATTCTTGATCCGGAAAAAACCGAGGTGGAATTCAATTCGCGTTGGATGGGGGCCATGTCCGCCGCCGATATGATCAAGCTAGCCGCCACCCATACCGTGGCGCGCATGCTGGAACGCGATGATTTTTCCAAACGCTATGCCGGCGGCCAGCCGATTGCCATTCATGAATTTCTCTATCCCTTGATTCAAGGTTACGACTCCGTCGCGCTGCAAGCGGATATCGAATTGGGCGGCACTGATCAAAAATTCAATCTGCACATGGGGCGCGAGCTGCAACGCCACTACAAGCAGCCGTCACAAGTTCTCTTGACTATGCCGCTGTTGGAAGGCTTGGACGGCGTTAATAAGATGTCCAAATCGCTCGGAAATTATGTCGGTATCACTGAATCGCCAACTGAACAATTCGGCAAATTGATGTCGGTGCCCGATACATTGATGTGGCGCTACATTGAGTTGCTGTCGTTTGAGTCGATCGCCACGATCCGGACATGGCGGCACGAAGTGGAGCAAGGCCGCAATCCGCGCGATATCAAAGTGATGTTTGCGCAAGAGATTATTAGCCGTTTTCACGACCGCGCCGCAGCCGAGGCCGCCTTGGCGGATTTCGAAGCGCGCTTCCGCCAAGGCGGCGTGCCGGATGAGATGCCCGAATTCCATTTCACCGTGCCGGAAGGCGGGCTGAGCATCATGCATGTGTTGAAAATGGCCGCTTTGGTGCCCAGCACTTCCGAGGCAATTCGTTCAATAGCAGGGGGCGGCGTCAAATTGGATGGCCAAAAGGTGTCTGACAAGGCGTTACAGATGGAAATGGGCAGCGTTGTGGTGGCGCAAGTGGGCAAACGACGCTTCGCACGCATTTATTTTGAATAGCTAAGTCTTTGACTTTGAAGCCTTTTGTACCTTGGTTGTAAAAAATTTGAAATAAAGGCTTGACGGTCAGAATCGGGTGTCTATAATGCGCCCCTCTCGCTGCTGCAGCAAACGCAGCGAGGTAGTAGAAAGCAGTAGATAAGCGGTAAAAGAATTAAACGAGATCTTTAACAAACTACTTACAGCCTTAAGGTGTGGGCATTGGGCGAAGGCA
>CAYWXO010000143.1:0-8574 GCA_964462255.1 uncultured Thiobacillus sp.
CCGGCGCGGCAAACAGGCGCAAGCGAACGTGCAGTTCCGCCGGGTGCCGATGCAAATAGCTGCGCAGCGCAGGCAGGCTAGCCTCGCACTTGAAATGCGAGGCCGCGATGCGCTGCGCAAAAATAC
This sequence comes from uncultured Thiobacillus sp., assembly GCA_964462255.1. Taxonomy (GTDB): domain Bacteria; phylum Pseudomonadota; class Gammaproteobacteria; order Burkholderiales; family Thiobacillaceae; genus PFJX01. Next base: position 127 of record CAYWXO010000143.1, read on the forward strand.
GCTCCAGCACGAGGCGCACGGCCAGGTAATCGGCCATCTCCACAGGGGTATGCGGTTGCGTAGCGGCGTCTTCATAGTCGGGATGTTCGTGTCGCCAGAGGAACATGCCGGACCAGCCGGGCAGCTCTTTTGCCAGTTGTTCCAGGTAATCGCTGTGCCGGACTTCTGGCACGCCGATCAGACTCAATTCCTGCGTAATGCAATCGAATGCATCTTCCGGTAGGTGATCTAACACCTGACGCCAGCCGGTCAGATCGTTGAATTCGAAATAGGGATCGCGCCGCGCGCTGGCGAGCCAAGCGGCGTAGAAGCCGTGTGGACGTTGTGGGTTATGCCAGGCGGCCATGCCTTGATCCAGATGCGCCGCCAGATGGCGAATCAGGTAGGGGCGGAGGTTATCCATCAGGTCGCGCCCGGTCAGGCATAGTAATAGACCACGCAGGCTGAGGCCGTGGCCAAACTGATTGAGCAATGTGGTGAGTTCGTGCTCGGCCGCATGCTTGATCTGGTGACGGTGCCAGAGTTCAGCCGCCTCCAATGAAGCATGTTCTTGGTTTTCGACTTGGGCTTTACTATGGGGTGAGGTGAGTGCAGCCAGCGTCGCACCACAAGTCTGCCAAAGCGCCGCTAGCACGCTGGGCCCATTCACTGCCAAACCCGCCGCCTGCCCGGCCAGTAAACGGCTGCTCGCCTCGGCGGGTACATCAGCCTGACAGCGTTCCAGTGCCGCCATTTCCTGTATCTGCCAAGCCAAAGTGGCCGGCGGCAAGGGCGACAGATCGAAGCGTAGGGCGGCGAGCAGCACGTCCCGCCGTGCGATAGCGCCGGGTAGTTGTTCATCGGCGCGCAGTTCCGGCGTTTCGTCAAGGGCGGCGTTGAGATCGGCGAGATCAATGCGCCCCTGACGGAAATAGGCGCGGAAGCTTGCCGGCGTTTGAAAGCCATGGCTGCCGGTAGCCGCTTCCGCCGCCGCCAGCGCGTCACGGAAATGCAGATGCTGGAAGCCATGCAAGGTGTTGTGATGTACAAAGTCCTTAATGGGCGCTTGCGCCGGCAGCACCTGTTCCAGGCGATGCATTAAGTCATGCAGCCAGGCGTGGTCATTAGATTGTGCGTTAGATTGTGCGTTAGACTGTGCGTTCATGATGCGAAACCTCCTGCGTATAGGCTGACTGTGGCCGCAATCAATGTAAGCAAGGGGGCGGGGTAGAAGCCAATGATCAGGGTGCCTAGCGTTAGCACCGCAGCAGCAGTTAGTTCACCCCGCGTCAGATCAGGTAGATTTTGCATGCGAGTGGAGACTGGGCCGGTAAACAGGCGGCCGATGGTGCGCACGGCATAAGCCGCGCTAATGATGACGCTGATAGACAGTAAAACGACCCAAGCTCCCCAGCGTTCGAAGCCGCCAATCAGTACATGCAGTTCGGCAATAAAGCCGGCAGTGCCCGGCATGCCTACTGCTGCGATAAAAGCCAGCACAGTAAAGAAAGCAAAGCGCGGCATCACCTGCACCAGGGAGGCGTAATCCGCCAACTCTCGCGTATGCGTGCGCTCGTAAAGCAAGCCGATGAGCAGGAACAGCGCGCCAGCCACCAGACCATGTGCCACCATTTGCATCACCGCACCTGTGAAACCCGCACTATTCAACGCGGCAAGGCCCAGTAATACCACGCCCATGTGCGACACCGAGGAATACGCCACCATTGCTTTCAGATCGCTTTGTCGCCAAGCCAGAACGCCGCCATAGAAGATGCTGATCAGCGCGAGCGTCATCAGCACGCCTTGCAGCGCTACCGCCGCCGCTGGTAGCGTATCCACCGCCCGAATCAGGCCATAAGAGCCCATTTTGAGCAGAATGCCGGAGAGCAGAATCGAAACCGGACTCGGTGCTTCGACGTGCGCCAGCGGCAGCCAGCCATGCAGCGGAAAGATCGGCATTTTGACGCCGAAGCCGATCAGCAAACCGAGGAACAGCCCTACTTGCGTCGCCTCCGGCAGCAGATGTGCGCCGACGCGAATGGCCGCCATATCGAAAGAATGGGTCGGTGAAGCGTCATACAACATCAGCAGCGCGATGAGCATAAACACCGAGCCGCCCATGGTGTAGAGCACGAAATTCAGCGCCGCGCGGCTGCGATTCTTGCCACCGTAGCGATCAATCAGGAAGAACAGTGGCAGCAGCGTCAGCTCCCAAAACACGTAGAACAGCGACCAATCACGCGCCATGAATACGCCCAGCATGGCCGCTTCCAACAGCAGAATAAGCAGGTAATAGCCCTTTGGTTTATCTTTGATATTGGCGGATGCCAACACGGCGATAAATACCAGCAGTGTCGCCAGCCAAACCAGCGGCAAAGAAATGCCATCAACGCCGAGCGAAAAAGCGCTGCCCAAACGCGGGTTCCAGACATGGCTTTCAAAAATCTGAATACCCGCAACAGAGGGATCGAACGCACTCGCCAGCCAAAGCGACCACGCCAGCGTCACCGCCGTGACGGCGAGCGCGACACGGCGAATCAAAAGGCCATATCGACCGGGCAGAAAAGTAATCAGCAAAGCGCCGAAAAAGGGGAGCAGGAGAAGGGTGCGCAGCATGGGCAGATTTTAAAAAGACACGTCGGGCAACAGCGCCATAGAAAACCATGGCGATATTGCCGTTAAGTGTGCATAAACGAATTAAGAAGCAAGCGGCTTGGTCAGGCAGAACAGATCATCACCGGCCTTGTCGCCCAGTCGTTCGTAAATTGCCGCTAGCGCCTGGTCTTCAGTCGCGAAGATGTTGCGTTGTGAAATAGCATCGAACAAACCGGTGGCACGCATCACGTCAAGCACTTGCTTTTTCAAGCCGGAAAAGACCAATTCAACGCCGATTTCACGTAGGCGGTCAACTAAATGATGAATAACTTCTTCGCCAGAGGCATCCAACTGATTAATCCCATCGGCAACAACCAGGAAATACGCTGCATTCGGATGATCGGCCAGCGCCCCCAGCACCGTATCTTCAAAGTAGGAAACATTGGCGAAATAGAGTTGGCCATCGAAGCGCATCGCCACCACATGCTCGCTGGTGGGAATGCCGGGATTAACGCTAATATCACGCAGGGTGCCATCCTTGAAACGGCCTAGTTGTGCAACGCGTGGCTTCATCGTGCGCAATAGGAAAAGAATTAAGGCTAAGCCAGCGCCAACCATGATGCCGTTGTCCAGATGCGGCGCAAATGCCAGCGTGGCAATGAACGTCACCACCGAAGCAATACCGTCATGTTTGTTCGCTTCCCACGCGTGCTTTACCGCGGAGAAATTGACCAAGCCAATCACCGCCATGATGATAATTGCCGCCAACACCGCCTGCGGCAGGTGATAGAGCAGCGGCGTTAAAAACAGCAGCGTAATCAATACAAATATCGCGGTGTAAACCGAGCTCATGCCGGTTTTGGCTCCCGCCCCTTGATTCACCGCCGAGCGCGAAAATGAGCCGGAGACCGGGAAAGCCTGCGTCAGCGAGCCGACAATGTTCGATAAACCCTGGCCGATCAATTCCTGATTCGGGTCGATGCGTTGTTTAGTTTTGGCCGCAATGGCTTTGGCAATAGAAATGGCTTCCATGAAACCAACCAAGGAAATAACGAGCGCGGCGGAAAACAACATGCTCAGCTTGCTCATATCCAGATGCGGCATGGTAATGCTAGGCAACCCTTCCGGAATACTGCCGACCACTTCGCCGCCACCTGCCAAACTGATTTCGCCCTTGGCCACCTTGCCAATACGCCAAGCAATGCCATCAGTTTGTATGCCAGCAGGAATTGAACCGACCCGATGCAATGCGCCTGCTTTGCCGTCTGCCAACACCACGCGCTCAAAGCGAAGTTTGCGCAATTCTTTCAACCGGTTAGCATTGCTTGCTTCTAATGCTTTCGCTTGTGAATGCAGTAAATCCGATTGGTAATATGAGGCCAGAATAGAGGGTTCGTTACGCGGTGTTTGCTGTTCCAGTTTCTTGGCTTCCGCCTCGTTTTCCAGCGCATCGGCGCTGACCGAGGCCAGTTCTTTACCGGCCGCTTCATAGTCAATCAGCATGGAAACAATTTGCGGATCAGCCACTTCATCAATCGGCAACGTCGCTTTCTTTTCAAAGCCGATAGCGAAGGAGACAACGGTGGTCAGCGCCACGGCAATCAGCACGCCGGGCAGCTTCGGTTTGAATTTCTTGATGCTCCACATAATGGCGATGGCCACGATGCCCATGGCGAGGGTCGGCCAATGCGTATCGCCGATTTGTCCGAATACGCCAACGATGTCGTTAATAAAATGTTCGCTGCGCCCCATCGGCACACCGAATAATTTCGAGACCTGCGACAGCGCAATGATGATCGCCGCCGCATTGGTAAAGCCGACGATGACCGGATGCGACAGAAAATTGACGATAACGCCCAGTTTGAAAGCACCTAACAGCAACTGGATGACGCCGACCAGCAAGGCCAGCATGATCGCTAGGGCCACGAAGTCTTCTGAACCCGGCGCAGCCAGCACGGCGAGGCTAGAGGCTGTCAGTAAGGAAACTACTGCAACTGGACCGGTGCCAAGTTGACTGGAAGACCCCCATAAGGAGGCGACGGCCACCGGTAAAAAGGCGGCATATAAACCGTAATAGGCCGGTAAACCAGCCAATTGCGCGTAAGCCATGGATTGCGGAATCAACACCAATGCCACAGTAATGCCAGCCATGAAGTCAGCTTTAATGGTGTCACCCTGCATAGGAAACCAACGCAGGAAGGGAAGGAAACGGGCGAGTTTGTGCATGTTTGCTACTTTTCTTCAGGTAAATCGGGATGATCGGACGCAGCGACTAATGGACATTCCAACTTGCTCCATGGATCGCTACCGCTTTCGCCGGCCCAAGCGGCAGGACGACCCACCACCACAGACGCGACGCAGGGATGCTGGCGTGCATATTCAACAACGTACTTAACATTTAGGCCATTCACTGGCGTAAGGTGGCAGACGACAGCCTCAGCTTCCAGCGTGGCAAGGCGACACTCAAGGTCGCCCCAATCTGGCCGAGTCGGATCGGCTAATACTTCCAGTTCTGCCTCCATGCGTCGGCACAGGGCCGCCCCTGCTTTTAACAGGCGTTCCACTGGGGAGATCGGTCGCAATGCGACGACGATACGACGTTTCATGGGGTTGTCGGCGAGGTAAGGCGCAACAACATACTGCGCACGAAAGTAAAACGCAATAAAGCGCTGCGCGGAGTGGTGTGGCTGGTTTTAATCGCGGTCGGGTTGAAATCCCAGCCCAAACCGCGGGCGGATTGCATGCGTTCAGCAAGATAAGTCAGGTGCGGCGTGCGCTGCATGAGCAGAAGCGAACTTAATCGCAGTCAGTTTCAGTGTGTTGCTTAAAGCAGCAAATGTGCCAACTGTTAAATTTTTTATAACCTGTTGAATAACAAGCTGTTTTGATTTTCGTGTGCATTTTGAGAGTTTCAGATTGCAACACCGCTGTTACACTTCGCGTCATGCGTTCCCTGCAAGCCAAAATTATTTCTGTTTACCTCGCCCTCGCCACCTTGATTGTTGGCCTGTCGGCGGTTGCACTGATTGAGCTGGATCGCATTGCCGATAAGGCGCGGGAAGGCAGCAAAGTGGCGGAGTTGGTTGATGCAACACTCGAAATGCGTCGCTTTGAAAAAAATCACTTTCTCTATCGGCAAGCCCATGATCTGGCCGAACACGCCCATTTTGCCGCGCGTGCCCAAGACCTGTTGCAACGCGACGCCGCAGCGTTGGATGCCCTTGCCGGCCCTGGTACCTCACGGCGACTAATTAATGATTTACGCCGTTATACCACTGCATTGGCTGAATACGCTCGCGCACCGGATGACGATAAACGCGCGCATAGCGCACGCACCCTCGGTAAAAGTGTTGTCAGCGTAGGGGAGCGACTTGCCCTTTTGGAGCGGCAATCGCTCAACACTGCCCTTATCGCTCATCAGCATAATTTACTCTTTTCATTGGGGGTGGTTGCCCTGCTGTTGGCCCTCACCGGCGTCTTGCTGGCCCGCCAGGTGACGCGGCCATTGCAGGCGATGGAAGCGCGCATGGAAGCAGTCGCCAGCGGTCAATTGACCCGCTTGGCATTGGATAGCCCAGAACGGGAATTCGCCTCGCTGGCGGCAGCGTTTAATCATGTGCTGGACGAGTTGGAGCAGCGGCAACACACCCTGCTGCGCGCCGAAAAACTCGCCTCGCTTGGCACGCTGCTCTCCGGCGTCGCACATGAATTGAATAATCCACTGTCGAACATCTCTTCATCAGCACAAATACTGAAAGAAGAAAATTGTGTTACTGCGCCATTTCACCAGCAATTAATCGACGATATTGATGCCGAAACGCTGCGTGCGCGGCGCATTGTGCGCGCCCTGCTGGATTACGCCGGCGACCGCGAATTCAAGCCGGCACCGGTTGCGTTGGCCGCCTTGGTGGAGGAAACGTTGCGTTTTCTGAAAACGAAACGCCCGGCACGGGTGGCGGTGTGCGTCGATATCGACCCGGATTTGCGCGTCAACGGTGACCGGCCGCGTCTGCAACAAGCGTTGCTTAATCTGATCATCAACGCTTGGGATGCCATGGGCGAATTTGACGGTGAATTGTTCATTTCGGCGCACGCCGGCATCGTCGGAAAGGGGGCGTTTTTCCCTACGCATCGCGGCCAATGTCGTGCTGGCTGTGCAGTGGTCGATCTCAGTTTGGCCGATAGCGGGCCCGGTATTCCGCCTGCATTGTTGGCGCGCGTGTTCGACCCCTTTTTTACCACCAAAGCTATTGGCCACGGCAGCGGCCTTGGTCTGTTCATTACGCATGAAATCATTGAAGAACACAGTGGCTGTATCGGAGTGATTAACCGGTCAGAAGGGGGCGCGGAGTTTCGTATTCGGCTGCCGGCAGCGTGATGTTTATTATTTTGGAGCGTGGCTAGCGCGATGACCGAGCGAATTTTGTTGGTTGATGATGAACGAATTGCCTTGCGTAATTTAGAGCATGTTCTAAGTAAAGAAGGCTACGCGATAAGCGCGACGCAAAGTGGTACACACGCGCTGGAATTATTGGATGCGCAGCCGTTCGATTTGGTTTTGACTGACATGAAAATGGATAAAGTCGATGGCATGATGTTGCTGCGACGTTGCAAGTCGCAACACCCCGACACCGAAGTCATCATGCTAACCGGCTACGCGACGTTGGAAAGTGCCGTCGAAGCGATGAAGGAAGGCGCATTTCACTATATCGCCAAGCCGTTTCGTCTCGATGAAGTGCGCAAAACGGTGGCAGAAGCGCTGGAAAAGCGCCGCCTGAAACGGGAAAATCGTGCCTTGCGCGCGCAACTGGACGCTTTCACCGGCCGCAGCCGCGTCATCACCCGGGATGGCGGCATGCAAAAGTTGCTCGATATGGCGCGACAAGTCGCCCCTTCCGGCTGCAATGTGCTAATCACCGGCGAGTCCGGCACCGGCAAGGAGTTGTTTGCGCGTTGTCTGCACGAACACAGCGGCCGCGGCGATGCGCCCTTTTTAGCAGTGAATTGCGGCGCGTTTAACGAAGAACTGCTCGCCAATGAATTGTTTGGCCACGCAAAAGGCGCGTTTACCGGCGCAATTGGCAAAACCGGCTTGCTGGTCGCCGCCCAGGGCGGCAGCTTGTTTCTCGATGAAGTCACCGAAATGTCGCTCGCCATGCAAGTTAAACTACTACGTGCAACGCAAGAAAAGGAAGTTTTGCCGCTGGGTAGCACCAAACCCATTAAGGTGGATGTGCGTTTTATCGCCGCCAGCAACCGTAATATGAAAGAGTGGGTCGCCGAAGGCCGTTTTCGCCAAGACCTATTCTTCCGCCTTAATGTGGTCAATTTGCATATTCCCCCGCTATCGCAACGGCGCGAGGATATCTCTTTGTTAGCGCAGCACTTCCTCGACCGCGCTGCACCCGTCATGGGCAAACCCGTACACACCCTCTCGGAAGAAGCGCTCACCCTGTTAAAAGCCTACGACTTCCCCGGCAACGTGCGCGAGCTGGAAAACATCATCGAACGCGGCGTCGCGCTGTGTCAGGGCGATACGCTGGAAGCCGCACACCTGCCAGACGACCTGCGCGACCTCAGCATCCGCGCCTTCCGCCGCCGCGACGGCAAAATTATCCCGCTGGAAGATCAGGAACGCGATTACATCCTTTGGGTGTTAGAAGAAGCAAACGGCAACCAAACCTTAGCCGCACAAATGTTGGGAATCGACCGGGTATCACTGTGGCGTAAGCTGAAGAAATATGCTGAGCGGGTGCTATAAACTTGGATAAGTAGGTTGGGCTGAGCATGTAGGTTGGGCTGAGGTACGAAGCCCAACAACCGCCACCGCCACCGCCACCGCCACCGCCACCGCCACCGCCACCGCCACCGCCA
>CAYWXO010000144.1:0-6309 GCA_964462255.1 uncultured Thiobacillus sp.
CCTTTATGGAGTTTGATATGACAGAAAGTGAATACACCCGCTTGGCCGATGAAACCTTGCGCAAGCTTGAATACGCGATCGAAAAAGCCGCTGAACACGCCGATTTTGATTACGAATTATCTGCTGGCGGCGTCATGGAAGTTGAATTTGCCGACGGCTCCAAAATCATCATCAACAAACAAAGTGCCAGCCAGGAAATTTGGGTCGCTGCCAAAAGCGGCGGCTTCCATTTTCGCTGGGATGGCGCAACGTGGCGCGACACGCGCAGCAATGATGAACTCTTTGCTGCCCTGTCTCGTTACGCCTCCAGCCAGGCAGGTGAACCCGTCCTCTTCAATCAGCCCTGATCAGGAATGCCCATGGACACCAATAAAACTTTTGACTACCTGCCCGAATTAACGGAGCAGCTCGGCGCAGACCACGTTGCGCCCTTGTTGCAGCGCATCACCGCGCGCATTCTGCAACCCGGCGAAGTGATGGTGCATGACCAAGATCCGATCGACGCTTTTTATCTCGTGTTGAACGGGCGGTTACAACTCGCCATTGAACTATCCGGCCATACCCTACAACTGGGTGAAATACGCCCCGGCAATTGGTGTGGTGAGCTGGGCTACTTCAGCGGTATTCGCCGTGCTTCCAGCACGGTAACTGCCGCAGAAGAAACCCTCGTGGCACGTTTAGCCTATGCCGATTTTGATGCCCTGATTGCCGAGGACTCCATCGCCATCTGCCGGCTGACGCATGCCTTCATCCAAATGCTGATTCAACGCTTGCAAGTCAGTGCCGACAATCCTGTCGTCGATCAGGACGGCAACATGCTGTTATTGGGCGACATTACCGTACCGATGTCCGAGCTACGCCGCAAACCACACGGCGTCATTGATTTCATTAAAAGTCTGCTGGGAGCACGAGGATGATTCTAAAAAACTACCTGCGCACATTGCCGGGATTTCAATTTCTATCCGACGCCGATGTTGAACATGTCGCCGCCGCCATGCGCGTGGATGACTATCCGAACGGCCACGTCTTCATTTATCAAGATCGGCTCAGTCCCGCCATGTTTCTGCTGTTGGAAGGCCACGTTGAAGTCAGCCACTACGGCAATACCGGCCGCTATTACCCGTTAAAAAATTTACAGCCCGGTGAATTTTTCGGCATGGCCTCGTTATCAACCGGCAAACCCGCCGTGGTAGCCTGCACAGCGCACGGTCCGGTCAAAGTCGCCAGCTTGCCGTTTTCAGCCTATTTACTGCTCTATCAGCCGGATTCTGAAATTGGCTGCCGCTTTCAATTTGTCATTGCCACACAGTTGGCACGCGATCTGCATGATCGCCACGACGCGCTGCGCAATCTATTGGCGCAAGTTTATGGCAAGCCTGAACTGACGGTGAATGCCGACGACAACATTAGCCAGATAACGCAAAAGTAACCAGCGAAAGTAACCAGCAAAAGTAACCGGCGAAGGTCATTCCTGTTGGGGGCTGATCAGGTTATGTTTTTCATGAAGGGTTCCGGCATGTGCAGTGCATAACCCTGAGCATAATCCACCCCCATTTCGCGCAAGATTTCCGCGATGATCGGTTTATGCACATACTCAGCGATAGTCTTAATGCCATGCACACGCGCAACTTCCATGATTGAGCGCACTACCGCTTTATCACGCACATCGGTATCCAGATTTTTGACAAAGAGCGCGTCAATTTTCAGGAAATCGACCTCTAATTGGCGCAAGTAAGCGAAGGAAGAAAGCCCCGCACCGAAATCATCCAATGCCACGGTTGCCCCCATGTTGCGCACGCGGGTAATAAAACCCCGCGCGCGATCCAGGTTGCCAATGGCGGCAGTTTCGGTAATTTCAAAACAGATATTGGCTGGGTTGATGGCATAACGGGTAAAGCAACTCGCCACAAAATCGCCCAGATCGTCAGCCGATAACGTTCCGCCGGATAAATTAATCGCAATAACCGTCTCGCTGTATTCGTGCTGATCGCCTTGTCCCAAAAGGTAGCAAACACGATCAACCACCCAACGATCAACTTGCGGCATCAAATTAAAACGTTCAGCAGCGGGGATAAAAATGCCAGGCGAAATCAAACGGCCTTGATCGCCTATCATGCGCAACAAAATTTCAATATGCGCAGCTAGCTCGGCGTGCAGCGGCACAATGCGCTGAAAATGCAGCTCCAGGCGATCTTCCTTCAACGCCGCAATAATTTGTGCTACCGAGAAAAATTGTGCGCGCTGCGATTGGTAATACGCATTATCTGGCGTATAAATTTCAATACGGTCTCGCCCCATGTCTTTGGCGGCATAGCAGGCTTGGTCAGCAGCAATCAATAACTCATCAATGCCTTGGGTCGCATCTTTGAATGCCACCATGCCAATAGAAGCCCCAATATTGAAGTGTTTTCCCTGATAAACAAAGGCATGGCCGCGAATGCTATCAATAAGCTTTTCTGCACGGCGTTTAGCATCGACTAAATTGGCATGCAAAAGCAGCCCAAACTCGTCGCCGCCAAGACGGGCCAAAAAACCTTCCTGCACGCTGTTACGCATAATAATGCTGATTTCACGCAATAACTGATCGCCTGCAGAATGGCCGCACGTGTCATTGACTAGCTTGAATTGATCCAGATCGATATACAGCAAGGCCCGTTCTTCACCGCCCGAACGCAAGGCAGCCAGCGCTGCTTCAAGCTCTCGTTCAAATGCGCGCCGATTGTGCAAGCCGGTGAGCGCATCATGGCTCGCTTGGTAAACCAACTCCTCGCGCGCATGATGCTCCAAGGAGATGTCGCGTATGCTAGTGCGATAACCTAAGCCAATGCCAGCCTCATCAAAAATCGGTTGCCACGATAGCGCAACCCAGATGACACGGCTATCTTTCCGTCGAATGCGAAATTCCTGATCGTGCCCCGTTTGTCCGGACAAGGCCAAATGATGACAATTGAGAATTAAAGCCCAATCATCACCAAAGACCAGTTGTTGCGGGTAATCGTGCATGGCATGGCACTCGGCTGCCGAATAGCCTGTGACACGTTCAACCGCTGGATTCACCCAGCGTAAACTACCGTCAGGTGCAAACCAGTTTTCCCAGCCGTAGGTGTAATCTGCAATGGCGCGTGAACGTTGTTCGCTTTCTGATAATGCATCAATGCGACTTTGTACGGCACCGGCCATTTGGTTGAATCGTGCTGCGAGCTGCCCAACTTCATCGTTCGATTTCACCTTCAATCGAAAGCTATAGTCGCCCGCTGCAATGCGGGCGCTGGCTTCCATCAAGGCAGAAAAATGGCGTGTCAGCCAATAACCAATCAGGGAAAGCAGCAGCATGGTCGCAAAAATTTCCAACAGTGCAATCACACTGCTTTGCACCAGCAATTCGCGCTTCGCTTCACGTATGTTGCGCGTAGATAAACCATACTGCACCTGACCATAAATCTGATTCAGATAATCGACGTTAAAGCGCACATGAATCAAATCTTCACCGGTTGCATCGTTGCCCGGTGGCGGCAAAGCATGCTCGGCGACGCGCCCGGAAGTGGCTAAAACGCGACCTTGCCGATCCGTCACCACGAGATAGCTGACATCTTCGGCTTTGCGCCACCCATCAAGAATATCGCGCAGGGTGGCGTAATCACGCGAAGCTAATGGCACGGCCACGGCGGTTTTGTATGCCAGTTCAATGGCATGAATGCGGGCGTCAGATTGCTGGCTCAAATGCTGATCAATTAGCCGAACGCTATTGCCAATTAGCAGGCCTAACATAATCAATTCAACCAAGATGCTAGCCAGCAGCAATTTACCGCGCAAAGAAAGATGTTGGAGCACAGGCATATCGCCCACCTTTCCGATCAAAGCCCCATCATCTTTTTAACGATAGGGACATAAGGCTGCAACGATTTCAAATCAGCCGGCTCAACCGCGTCATAACCTAAATAACCGGTATCGCGGAAAAAGGCTTTGCCTTCCGGTGTCGTTTGAAAATTACGCAATGCGTCACGCGTTTTCTCAATCAAACGTGGGCCCAGCCGAGTGTGCGCTAGTGTCATCAAATGCGGCACTTGCACGGAGGTGGGTAACTCGGTAACTTTGGCCCGAACATCGGGCGGGATTTGCTTGAGGGGGGTATAAGTTGTTAAGGCGGCATCTAAATCGCCCACCGCTACGGCAGCAATCGCCGCGCCGTGGGTCAATTTTTCTACCACGGCAAAATCGTGCTCAGCCTGCAAGCCCTGATCAGCCAGCCAACGCAAACCAACAATGGAAGAGACCGACAGCTTATTGGATAAACCAATACGCTTGCCCTTCAACGCTGCGACGGTTTTGATCTCTCCATCCGCCCGCAAGACAAAAATCGGCCTCAAACTGGCTTTGTAATGAAACAGCGGCTCATAACCTTGATCGATGCACATGACCCCAAAATGTGGGCCGGTAATCAGCAGATCAAACGTGCCGGCCAATGCGTCGCGGTGAAAAGCGCTGTAATCCGACGAAGTGAAAATATCAACCGGCTGCCCAAGCGCCACCTCCAAGTGTTGCCGTAACGGTTGGTGCGTTTTGAGCAAAGCCAGCGTGCTGTTGAATGGCATGATGCCCAGTCGAAGTGCGGGCTGTTGCGCATGCGCCACAGCCGCCGCCAGCAATAAAATAAGGCAGCCAGCAAATCGCTTCGCTCGTTGCAGGGTTGGTTGCAATGTTGCTTGCATTAGTGCGCACCTATCGGTTTGTCATTCAGGACCAAAGGAAATTGGAAATTCGCGGTAGCCAGTTTTGCTTGACTCGCGGTCAAGAATAGCGTTTTTAGCGCTAAAAAAATAGCACAAAATGGCACTATTTGACTTAATCAAACGCACAGTGCGACAAGCGTCTTGCGGCTGTGCGCATAAAGTATGCCCATCAGCCGCAAATGTCTGGCCTAATAAACGCAGTTGGCAGATCGCCAAACTGGCCGCGGCCTCCCCCCTTTGTGAATTGGAAATTAGTATGAACCCTGCAAGACGTTTACTTTTACGTGGTGCGTTACCCGGCGTAACCCTTTCATTGGCACTGGCGACGGGGTTACTGCAAGCCCGCCATGCTTGGGCGTGGACAACACCCAGCACCCCCTCGCCAATGACCGGCAATAAGGTTATAGATCTATTGCAATCTTTACGTACGGCTCATCCGGTTTATTCAAACGATATTCGCATCATCGCGCCGACCATTGCCGAAGATGGTGCCAGTGTTTACCTTGAGTTATCGACCACCTTACCCAACGTGGATGGCTTCGTCATTTTTGTAGAACGCAATCCACAGCCGCTAAACGGAGCTTTCTGGATTGCGCCGGCAGTGATCCCTGAAATTAAAACGCGTATCCGGCTGTCGCAAACCTCCAATGTTTGGGTGATCGTGCGCAGCGACAATCAGTTTTTCAAGGCCAGCAAACTGGTCACCGTCACCCGTGGTGGCTGCGGTATTGGCTTGAATTAATCCACAGCACACCACTATCAAGTTTCCAGCAAACCACGCCACATTTGCTCGCGTATGGGTTTTTTTAGTGAAGAACGCGCTGGATAATTCTTGAGACAGATATTGCGCGGAATGCCAATTATCTGTTTAGAAACAAGGAGATAGATAGATTTTGCGGTGTATCATGGGTAAAACAAGGGCGCTGGCGGGGGTGGCCACCCCCGGGTTTTACACAACACATTAATCGCGTCTTATTAAAACCCCGGGGGGGGAAAGCCTACCTGTTAATACTGACGCTCTTCAAACAAGAAGTCGCCGCCCAGAATATGACCCGCTGCCGTCGACGCGCTATATTGCGGGGTTTGCGGGAAAGCTTTGATCACTTCTTGATGGACTTGCTGGTAGAGCGATGCGCCATCCTTCCAACCAGAAACCTGCTGCATTGCCTGTATTAAATTCCAGGCGAAGATGGAATGACCGTCTTTGCCCAAATCGGTAACCGGTTCTTCACCACCGGAAGACATCACCACAACTGCGCGGTTCTTCAGGACATCGGACGGACGCAACTCGTCATTCACGCGCACCTTTGCTTCCCCGGCCAAGGTGCCGGAATAGCAACTGTCCGAAATCAACATGATTTGCTTGGCGGCAATGTTCGACAAATACTTATTAATATCGCTGTTTGATAGCCAGTTATCGGGATTGGTGGCAGAGGCATCCACCGGAATCCAATAACCTTCCCGCGTTCGACCCATTTGATAACCATGGCCGGCGTAATAAATTGTCACGCTATCATTTTCATTCAGTTCTTCCACCAACTTGTTCAACGATTCAATGATGTCAGCTTTCTTGGCATCT
>CAYWXO010000144.1:6409-8565 GCA_964462255.1 uncultured Thiobacillus sp.
GCTCTCCTCGGCTTTGGTTTCCTCAGCTTTGGCAGCAGTCGTTGCTTCTTTAGCGGTATTCTCGCCGTCACTGGCCGGCGCAGATTCTGTGGTCTTGTTTTCTTCAACATTGCCCCTATCAACCACCGTTGTTGACGATGGAGCCTCTGCGGTTGATTCTGCTAGTGATGAACCAGCGTCCGCGGCCGCCATAACAACGGGTCCAGCAACGGGTTCGGCCTGCTGCGTAGTAACAGCGCTTGTTGCAATTTGGGGTGCTTCAACTGATTTGATGGGGGAAGTGGGCGTCATTACACCCTCACTCAGGCTGATAACAGACTCTTTTTGAACCACCAAACGAACCGGCGCAACCACAATGGATTCCACTTGAACCACCTGCTTGCTTGAGCTTGCAATATCATTGGTCACTGTACTGCTCAATTCTTTAGCGACCGTATTTTCAACTTCAGTATATTGACTGACAATAGTTGCGTTTGCAGGCACCTTTCCCTCAATACGCCCCACAGGTGCAACCAGTTTAATGGTTCCTGTTGAACTTGTTGTCACGCTAGGCGCAATTTTTACATCACCCGTTACGGCTGTAATGCTAACACTACCGCCAACATTACTAATACCAGCGTTTTGCACCAAATTAGTTCCAGCAGTCATATTCACATTACCGCCAACATTGCTAATACTGGCGTTTTGCACCAAATCCCCCCCCGCAACCAAACTGACACTGCCACTGGCACTGCTGATGCTGGCGTTTTGCGCCAAATTATCTCCCGCAGCCAAAATGATATTGCCGCTGTTTGTCGAGGCCACCGCACCTTGCAAAATCAAATCATCACCACTTTCAGCCGTTGCCCCGGCTGTCAATATAATATTACCACCAGCTTCGATACCCCCCACTCCGATAACTAAAGGACTATGCGCTTCCAGTTGAACAGAACCCGCCGCCTTAATTTTGCCGCTACTTTCCACCTTGCCCTTATTATTCACTTTAATATCACCGGCCAAGTTGCTTAACGACAACAAGTTGAATATACCTTGATTATTCAGTTCAATATTGCCAGTGGTGTTATTTTCCATGCTAACACTCCCTATTTGATTTCCTGCATCGGTCAGAATAATGCCACCCTCTGATTTAGCCACCAAACTGGTTAGCAGCAACGGTGCCAATTGCCGAATTGCGCCATTGCGTGTTTCAAGATTCATACTTTGCGCACTTACCCCGTTCGAGATATTTAAATCACCCTGCGCTTGTATAGCACGCAATAAGCCCGTGACTTTAAGCGTGCCGCCGCTTTGTGCATAACTTTCTTGCACCGTCATTGAGCCCGCGCTGACTTCGCCCCCTGTTTGCTCATACCGTGCCGTCGTCAGCGCGTTGGCAACATTCAAGTTACCGGTGCTCACTAACAGCTTGCCAGCACTCGTGAGGCTATCCAGTTGCGTTGTGCCTTGCTTAGGATCGGAGATAAGGTCGTAGGTCACCGTAACTGAGGCGGGAAGAATAACTGCTTTAACATTACTCGCATCAGGCAAGGCACCGTTTGCCCAGTTACCTGCTTCACTCCATATTCCGCTATTTGAATTTACCCACTGAACAGAATCCAATTGGCTAATATCAGCGCTACTGTTTACCTGATTAGAGATAGTGTAATTACGCACATCGGCACCACTCAATGTCGTATTCAGCGTGACGGTTTTTGCTTGACCAACATTTTTATCAGCAAATAACCCGCTGACATTCAAATCAATCTCATCGCCGCTAATTAATCCAGCCAATATGACCGCGCTATTATTAAGCGTGGCGTTGGCGGTGCCGTCATAGACTTTGTTATTTGCGCTGATGCCGCTGATGTTGAGCGCTTTCGGAGTGATGTTTGCCGTGGTGGTGGTTTGGTCGGTGATGGTGTAGTTGTCTTTGTCTGCACCGGTGTAAATGCTGCTTAGCGTCACTGTTTTGTTGTTGGCGACGTTTTTGTCATTGAAAGTGCCGGTTGCCGCGACGATTAACACGTCATTAGTTAATAGACCTGCATAGGTTGTGGCGGCGCTGTTGATTTCGGCGCTGGTGTTGCCGTCGTACAGCTTGTTGACGGCGGCGATGCCGCCGATGGTGAGCGCTTTCGGAGTGATGTTTGCCGTTGTGGTGGTTTGGTCGGCGATGG
>CAYWXO010000145.1:0-8547 GCA_964462255.1 uncultured Thiobacillus sp.
TGTATAAATCACGTCGTATGGCTGCAGTGCAGGCCTGTACTTTTCCCGTGTGAACACACCTTGGTTGGCGTTTTTTGAGCTTTATTTTCCTGCCGCTGCAGTGGCGGGAAATGCAACTCTCCTCGCCACGGCTTGACTTTATTGATGCAAGTTACCCACTCAAGTTAACGGTCGTTTCATGAAATTTATTACTTTGCTTTCGCCTGCCAATCCACTTTTGCTACCGCTGGCGCAGGCACCGCCACTAAAACCGCCGCCGCCTTCTGTTTCCATGACGTAGCCTTCTGCTTCGTGCAGCAAATTGATGACGTCAACGTAGAAGCGCTCTTTGACCATGGCCAGTGCTGTGCGGCCGCCGTCGTTGGTGGCTTTGACTTCTGCGCCGGCTTTCAGCAGCACTTCACAGACTGCCGCTTCGCCGCCACCGGCCGCTAACATTAACGGCGTCAAACCGTAAAAAATGCGGGCGTTGACGTCGGCCCCTGCATCCACCAAAACCTGCACAATGGGCGCATAGCCGCAATCTTTTTCGTGGTTGTAAGACGCTTTGAACAGGGGCGTCCAGTCGCTGCCATCTTTGGCGTTGACATCTGCACCGGCAGCAATCAACGCTTGCACGGTGGATAAATGGCCTTGGAAGGCCGCTAAATGCAGTGCGGTTGCCCCTTCTGCCGTGGTCGCGCGGACATCGGCACCCGCAGCGAGTAGTTGAGTGACTTTGTCGGTATCGCCAGCTTCAGCGGCGAGCAAGAGTTCTGCTGACATGCTTAATCTCCAGAGTTAAATACCCGACCATTATAATCAACTATTTCGCGCGCTGTCATGCCGTTACGTTAGGGTTTGGGTCGCTAGGGCTTGGGTCTCTTCAGTGCCGCCAGACCGCCGTCCAGTACGCACGCATCCAAGCCGCGCTGGGTCAGCAAAAAAGCGGCTGCGCTGCTGCGGCGGCCGCTTTGGCAGAACAAAATATAAGTGCGTTTGGCGTCCAGCGTTGCCGCTTTGAGGCGCAGCAAATAGAGCGGCAGATTGACGCTGCCTTTCAAACTGCCTTCTTTGAATTCGGATTCCAGGCGCACATCGACCAATTGCGCGCCTTTTTTCATCAGTTCCGCCGCTTGACTCAAGGTGACGGTATGCACCAAGGGCTCGCGCAAGAGGGTGTTGAATTCCGCTGCCGGCAAGCGCATCAACTCTCCCGCGCTCAACATGGTGACGGTGGCATTGCGCGGTTCGCCAGAAATTAGGGCGTCTTCGCCGAAGCCTTGGCCCGCCTTGATTTCAGCGAGGGTTATTAGCTTGTTTTCACTCACCGTGCGTGTTACGCGCGCGCTGCCGCTGCGAATCAAGTAGTAATAATCGCCCGGCCCGCCTTGCGAAATAATGACTTGTCCGGCTGTCACCGGCATCGATTCAAAACGGCCAAATAGCAAATGCAGGTTACCCGGCGGCACTTGCGCAAAGGCAGGGTTGCTTAACAGGTCGAACATCCATTGCGGATCATCGCCTTCAAATTCGGTGACTTCGTAGGCGGTGGCTTGGTCGCGCGTCAGCAAGCGATCAAGGTCGTCATCGGAAAAGCGGATCAATTTGCAGGGGGTGCGGGCCACGCACGTGTAAGCACGCGGTTTCAAACGCGATAACGGATGCTGTGCTGTTTCGCTGCCGGCTTTAACTACCATCGGCGGGCTGCCACTTTCCGAATCCAGCCCCACTTCGCCTTCCAGCAGATAAAAGCCATGGCTATCATCGGCACCTTTGCGGAAGAGCGTGCGCCCGGCTTCCAGCGTTACGTCGGTGCCTAGGCTGGCGGCTTGTATTAAGGAGTCTTCCGATAAATCGGCGAGGGGAATGAGTTTGCCCAGCGCCTGCATCCGCGTCTGGACTTGTATCGGTATCGACATGTCTAAGCTCTCAGTTCAAACCCAGTGATGGCCACAGCGCGTCGATGCGTTGTTTCACCGCATCGCTCATGGCGATGGGGGTGCCCCATTCGCGCGTGGTTTCACCCGGCCATTTATTGGTGGCATCAATACCCATCTTACTGCCTAGGCCGGAGACCGGGCTGGCAAAATCGAGGTAATCTATTGGTGTGTTTTCAATCAGCAAGGTATCGCGGGCCGGATCAACGCGGGTGGTCAGCGCCCACATCACCTCATTCCAATCGCGCACATTGACATCTTCATCCGTCACAATGATGAATTTGGTGTACATGAATTGACGGAGAAAACTCCACACGCCAAACATCACCCGTTTGGCATGGCCGGGGTATTGTTTTTTCATGCTGACCACCGCCATGCGATAGCTGCAGCCTTCCGGCGGCAAATAAAAATCGGTAATTTCAGGATATTGCTTCTGCAACAGCGGCACGAAAACTTCATTCAGCGCAACGCCCAGGATGGCCGGTTCATCCGGTGGTTTGCCGGTGTAGGTGGAGTGATAAATGGCATCGCGCCGCAGGGTGATGCGCTGCACGGTAAAGACCGGGAAGGTTTCTTGCTCGTTGTAATAGCCGGTGTGGTCGCCGAAAGGGCCTTCCAGCGCCGTTTCGCCGGGATGAATGACTCCTTCCAACACGATTTCGGCTTTGGCTGGCACTTGTAACGTCGAGCCGAGTGCTTTGGCGACTTCGGTCTTGGCTCCGCGCAGCAGGCCGGCAAATTGATATTCCGACAGCGAATCGGGCACTGGGGTCACCGCGCCCAAAATGGTGGCTGGGTCCGCGCCAATGGCAACCGCGAGCGGAAACGGCGTGCCGGGATAGGCGGCTTGGTGGTCGCGAAAGTCGAGTGCGCCACCGCGATGCGCCAACCAGCGCATGATCAGTTTGTTGGGCCCGATGACTTGTTGCCGATAGATGCCGAGATTTTGCCGGGCCTTCGATGTGGGCAGGCCCTGCGGTCCTTGGGTGACCACCAAGCCCCAGGTTAGCAGCGGCCCAATGTCGCCCGGCCAACAGGTTTGAATCGGCAAGCGCGCCAGATCAACGTCTTTACCTTCCCAAACGATGTCCTGGCAGGCTGGCGAGCGCACCACAGACGGCGACATATTGAGCACTTGCTTGAGCACCGGCCATTTGTCCCAGGCATCTTTCAGGCCGCGCGGCGGCTCGGGTTCTTTCAAAAAGGCCAGCAGCTTGCCAATTTCACGTAAGCGGGCGGGGTCTTCTTCGCCCATGCCGAGCGCAACGCGTTTAACCGTGCCGAATAAGTTGGTCAACACCGGGATGGTGTGGCCTTTCGGTTTCTCAAACAGTAATGCAGGCCCGCCGGCACGTAAGACGCGGTCGCCGATTTCGGTCATTTCAAGTTTTGGATCCACCGCGGCGGTGATGCGTTTTAATTCGCCACGCGCCTCAAGTTGATGGATAAAGTCGCGCAGATCAGCGTAACGCATACTCATACTTCCTTATTTTTTCTCTGGCTTATCGGACATCGTTTCAGATGTAACAAACTGAAACTTGCCGTCTTTTTCGTAAAACTGGCCGAGCAATTGGCCTGGGTTGGCCGGGGCCTCATCGAATTTTTGCACTTCGCAGGTTAGCGTGCTGATGGCGTAAAAGCGTTTGCCGGTCTGCAAAATGAATATCGGTACCGGGTAATCGTCGGGTGCTGCGAAGAACGATAGCTTGTTCGAACGCGGCACGTCCTTGATCTGCATGCCGCCGTGGCAGTCTGGCAGCCGCATGGGAATGATATCTATGTTGACTTTATCCTGCCAGAGCCAGGTTTGATTGCGCATCAGAGTAATCGCGTGATCTTTTTCGGGGAGGATGTAGGATGCCGTATCCTGCACACATGCCGTCAGTGTCAACGCGGCAATGAGAGGTAACAATAAAGATAAAAATTTACGCGAATTCATGGCAATCGGGCTCTGAACAGGGACGCTAAATAACGAGTTTTGATTTTACCGTGTCATGCCGTGAAAATGAAAAGTGACAGCGCTCGCCGGTGTGATCAACAAAGAAGCAACAAAGAAACAGCAAAGCAACATTCCCTTACATTTCTGCAACACACTGCAAACGGGCCGCTTACATGGCCAACGCATACTTTCATCACCTGCTTCGCACCCCGCAAGCGGGATTCTTTTAGGAGCAATATCATGAAAAGCACTATGAAAACCGCAACAATCGTTAACTCTTCTTCGTTTAAAACTTTCGGTCTTTGTGTTTTGGCTTCACTTTCTTTTGCTGCTGGCATGGCGCAAGCCGATAACAGTTCCTGCCTGCTTGGTTCGAACAATGCCGCAGCTAATGTAACCAATAACGCCCCCGCCTTGAATGCGTTGGAAGCTCGCCTCAATCAGCGGATGGAACAGATTGAGCAAGGTTTGCGTTCGGGTCAGATTTCGCCCATGCAGGCCGGCAAAATGATGCGCGAGCAATGGGAAGCCGTGCAATTTCAACGCGGCTTTCTGGAAGGGAGTCGCGCGGCCGGTGGCATGAATCCGATGGCGGCTATGGGGGGCATGGGGGGCGGCATGATGGGGGGCAACAACGCAGGCAACAACGCATGCGCATTGACACAAGGGATCAACGCGAAACAATTGGCGGCGAAGGTTGCGCCGGTCGTGAAGGAGATGGCAGCAGAAATGGCCCCGGTGGTCAGTGGTATCGCCGTTGAAGGCGTGCAAACGGCGACTACGGTGATGCGGGCGTTGGCTAGGGAAGCCGGTAAATTACTGCGCGAAGATACGCCAATGACTGCGCCAATGACTGTTCCCTCAGATAGCTGGTTCTAAGCGTTTTTCTTGGTTTCCGTCGCATGGCCAGCATGCGACGGAAGGCTATCATTTACGCGCGCTGGCCTTGTTGGCCGGCATGCTGTCCAGCATTGCATCCAGGCGTTTCGCATCGACGTAGCCAGGAATGCGTTTGCCATTCGGGAAAATCATTGCCGGCGTGCCATCAATGCGCAGTTTTGCGCCGAGGGCCAGATTATCTTCAATTGGATTTTTACAATCATCCTTGCCGGTGGGCACGATGCCTTTCAGCATCAAATCCAGCCAGGCCTTGGCGCGATCTTTGCTGCACCAGACCAATTTAGATTTACGGCCCGCATCCGGATGCATCGCCAGCGGATAGGCGAAGTTATAGACCGTCACATTATCCAGCTTGGCGAATTCCGCCTCCGCCTTGCGGCAATAAGGGCAATCCGGGTCGGTGAACACGGCCAGCATGCGGCTGCCATTGCCCCTGACCACCTTGATGGCATCTTCCAGCGGCAAGCTATCCCACTTCACTTCCATCAACTTGTCCATCCGCTCACGCGTTAAATTGCGTTTGGTGGCAACGTTGAGCAGTTCGCCGATCATCAAGTAGCTGCCGTTGTCGTCGGAATACACCACCAGCGGGCCTTCCGGTCCATTCGCCACCACCTCAAAAACACCGGTCAGCGGCGATTTGGTGATGCTGCTTATTTTGGTGCCGGGAAAACTGCCCTCAATCGATTTGCGAATTTCAGCTTCACCGGCCTGAACAGCAAACGGAATGGCCAGCGCCAGCAATAAGGCGGTTAACGTGTGTTTCATGCAAACTCCAGAAATAAATTAAAGAACGGCGTGTCGGGTTAACGCCTGATTGATGGGATGAATCTGATTAGCCACGCTCATGCCCCAATTACGTAACGCGCTGATCAGTCTGTCTTCGTGCGAAAAAAGTTTCTTCAGGCTGCCGGTGGTGAATTGCATCGAAACCACATCTTCTCTGCGCCGCGCGGCATAAGCGGTCAGACGACCGATATCTCCGGCATCACCGCCACTGGCCAGCATTTCCGCCAGTAAACGCGAATCGCGAAAACCGAGATTAACGCCTTGCCCAGCCAGCGGATGCACGGTATGCGCCGCATCACCCAGTAACACCAGCCCCGGCCGCACCCATTCATGCGCCCGCCGACGCTTGAGCGGAAAGCCCGCCGCCGGCGTGATGCAGCGTAACTGCCCCAATACGCCGTTACCTGCCGCCATCACCTGTTGGGCTAATGCTGCCGGCGGCAAGCTGCGTAAAACTTCGGCCTGCGCGGGCGGCGTTGACCAGACCATGGAAATGCGCTGACCCGGCAACGGTAAATAGGCCAACACGCCATCAGCGCGAAACCATTGAAAGGCGCGGCCGCGATGTGCTTTCTCGCACGCAAAGTTAGCCACCACGCCAATGTGTTGATAATCCTCTTCATCGAAACCAATATTCGCTTGTGCGCGCAACCAGGAATGCGCGCCATCGGCGGCCACCAGTAAATTGGCCGACACAACACGGCCATCTTGCAGGTGCAATTGATGTTGAGTTGCCTGGCGGGAGCGGGTGTTTATATTTTTATTTGCGTTCCAGGTGTTTGTGGTCCATGTGTTTGTGGTCCAGGTCACTGCTGTCGCAGGGGTGGGCAGCACAGTCACATTGGGATGGTTCAGCACGCTTTGCCATAGCGCAGATTGCAAGCGGCCGTTTTCGGCGATCCAGGCCAATTCGGGCAAACCGGCATCCACCGCATCGAAGCTCAAGCGTCCAGCGCCATCCCCATGAATTTTCATGGCATAAACGGCTTGCGCGCGCACGGGATCCCCCCAAGCGCCGAGTGCGCGTAACCACTCGACATTGCCGGGGCTGTAGGCGTAGATGCGGCTATCCCAAATTTCGTCGTGCGCGTTTGCAGTGGGCGGGTGGAATGCTGCTGGCGGATGGGGTTCGACTAACGCCACGCGATGCGGCCCATTTTTAAGGGCGCTGGCCAATGCGGCCCCGTTAAGGCCGCCGCCAAGAATAACAATATCGAAATGATCGGACACGGAATGCTACCGAAAGCGCAGAACCCGCATCGTGAACGAGGACGCCGCCCAGTTCAAGCGTGAAAATGGCAAGTCACCTGCGCTGCAACAGGTTTTTTAATTGCATAGGCAGCATAGGCTGCATAGGCGACGGGGCAGGCGGCCCTGTTTTTTAGCTTCACCAGGAAGGAATGCACGATGGACGTTTTATTCACAGCACTGGCCGGATTCTTGCTGGGTGTTGCCGGTGGCGGGTTGATTTACGTTTGGCAGCGCGGTCTTTGGCTGGCCGAAATGGCGCAACTGCGCGAACAAAACAACGGCTTAAGCCAGCAATTGCAACAAGAACGCCACAGCGGCGCAGAACGCCAGCAACTGATGGCCAGCGCCGAAAAACAACTTGCGCACGCTTTCAACGCGCTTTCCGCGCAGGCGCTGGCACGCAATAACCAAGCTTTTCTGGATCTGGCCACGCAAAATCTCGCCCGCTTTCAAGAACGCGCGCAATCAGATTTGGCCGCGCGACAGCACGCCGTGGCCGGGCTGGTGCAACCGTTGACGGCCGAGTTGGCCAAATTAGCCAACTCCACGCAAGCCCTGGAAAAAGCCCGCGCGGAAAACTACGGTCAACTCAGCGAACAAGTCAAAAACTTGTTTGGCGCGCAACAAGAACTCAAACAGGAAACGGGACGCCTGGTGAGCGCATTGCGCCGGCCGGAAGTGCGCGGCCGCTGGGGAGAAGTACAGTTGAAGCGCGTCGCGGAAATGGCCGGCATGCAAGATCACTGTGATTTTTACGAACAAGCCAGCGGCGACGATGGCCGCCGACCCGATATGCTGGTGCGTCTGCCCGGTGGCAAAACCATCGTGATTGATTCGAAAGCGCCGCTGAGCGCCTATCTTGAAGCGATAGATGCTGACAACGAAAGCAACCGCAGCCGCGCGCTTCTGCGCTTTGTGCAACACGTCCGCAGCCACATCCAGCAACTGGCCGCCAAAACCTATTGGGATCAATTTGAACAATCACCTGAATTTGTCGTGATGTTTTTGCCTGGCGAAGCCTTTTTCAGTGCAGCCTTACAGCAAGACCCTGAACTTATTGAATACGCCAGCGCGCAAAAAGTCATCCTGGCGACACCAACCACCCTGCTCGCCCTACTGAAAGCGGTGTATTACGGCTGGCGCCAAGAAGCGCTATCGGAAAACGCCCGCCAAGTCAGCCAACTCGGCCGTCTGCTCTACGAACGGCTAGCCAAACTCGGCGAACACTGGAGCAGCGTCGGCAAGAATTTGAGCCAAGCCGTCAAGGCCTACAACGAAGCCACCGCCTCACTGGAAACCCGCGTCTTAGTCACCGCACGCAAATTCGAAGATTTGCAGGTAGCACCAGAAGGAAAGTCGTTAGCGAATGTTGCGCCGGTAGATCAAACGGTGCGCCAGATGCAAGCAAAAGAATTAAGTGGTGAGTGAGGGAGGCGCTGCAATCCTGGATTCCGCTACGCTGCATCCAGGCTACGGGTTAAGCCGTGAGGCTTTGCGCTAAAATTACTACGGTTTTTGGTGGTGTGGCTTAAGATAAAAGCATGGGTGGCATGAGTGGCATGAGTGGCATAAGTAGCAAAAGTAGCCTGGATGCAGCGTAGCGGAATCCGGGATGATGTAACACAGGCGCTGATTTGGGCACCACACCCCCGGTGCTGATGTGGCCACCACACCCTGACGCTGATGGGACGCTGCAATCCTGGATTCCGCTACGCTGCATCCAGGCTACGGGTTACGCTGCAACCCCGG
>CAYWXO010000146.1:0-1938 GCA_964462255.1 uncultured Thiobacillus sp.
CATAGTTAGTTTTTGAACACATCGTCTAACGTAGCAGCATCAAGGATGTTGTCAGCCCAGCGTTCAATCTGCTCTACCGTAGCATCTTTGAGACGATGACTGGTTTCGGGGCTGATAGGGCCAAAACGGTGGGTGATTTGGCGATGAAGCAGCTTTCGTTCGCCCTTAATTTCACCCTTAATCTCGCCCTTAATTTCACCCTTTTTTTCTCCCATACTTTCCCCCTTCTGGTAGCCAATTTTGAATGATGGCAAACGGCTTTGTTCGACTTGGCTAAGCATTTTTTCTTCCTCTTCGATGATGTTTTCAAGACCCCGATTGGCACCGAGTATTTCTAACATGAGTAAATTTTCACGAAATTGGCTTTCATTATCGCCGGCGAGTTCGCGCAGGCGCTGCAAAATGTAATGAATCACTTCGCGTTCTGGCCGGCCTTTAAAGTCGCATAACGAGGCGAGGATCAATGATTCGGCGTCGTCCTGTGCGAGCAAGGTTTGGCAATCTACCGTGCGCATGTCAATGATTTGATAGCGATAATCTAACCCAATTTTTTGAATGTGATCCGCCATATTCAACGGCGCTTTGCCAATGTAAATGACGTATTGGCGGACTTCGCTATTGGGTTGGACGTGACCGATTTCCGCTCGGTAGCGCAACATGCGCCAAGACATCCGCGTGTGGTTAGCGTTTTGAATTTCGATATGCAGAATAAATTCGCCGTCTGCGTTCCACATTCTAACCACGAGATCGGCGCGCCGATCCTCGACACGCTGGTATTCGGTTTCGATGATTTCGGCACCGTCAACCTTGAGGTTTAACAGTATCCGCGCAATGTCAATCGCGATGCGCTTGAGGATGTCTTTAGAAACTATGTCTTTATCTATCATGTTTGAGACCGTTTTGAGATCGCTTGCGGCTGAGGAAGTGCTAGCGAATTCGCCCCATTCGCGACATGACTGCGCAGGGGTCGCCTTTCACCGGCGGCAACGCCACATTGCGCTCTTTAGCACGCCGCTCGATCTCAACATGATGTGCTTGCATATAATTTTTGCACTCTTCTGGCGTTTTCATACTCAACAAACGTGCCACATAAGCCTTGCGCTCATCCTGCGTCATCAACTCCGCACCGCGAACAGTGTCGCCTTGCGCATGCCACGGAAAAGCTAAAGCTTGACTGCTGATCACCAGAAAAACCACCGCTATAAAAAGTCGCGTCATTTCAATCCTATCAATGAAAAAAGCCCCGGCCGAGTCATCTCGGTCGAGGCCATTTTAGCCTGTTGCTTCAAAGGGAAGTTTCAGCTTCCTACTTCAGCAACCTATTTCAGCCACTTACAGCGACCCAGCAATCAAACGCAACCGGTCGGCTTCGGGGTGCCGGCATAACGGCCCGCTTGTTTAGCCGGGCCAAACGGGAAGATATCAAACAGAAACTTTTTCTCACCCCATTCCGGGCCAAACTCTTCCTTCAAGCCTTTCTGCAGAAAGCGCAGATTGGGCGCGGTGCCGTATTCATGGAAGTAACCGCGCATATAGTTAATGATCTTCCAATGATTTTCGCCCAGCTCCAGCTTGTCCTGGCTGGCCAAATATTCCGCAACCTCCTCCGACCAGTCTTCCAAGTTAACCAGATAACCCTCGGGATCGGTTTCAACCGTACGTCCATTAATTTCAAGTTCCATGATGCAGCCTCTCTTTGCAAAGTCATTGATAAAAGTCAGATGGACGCACTTTAGCAATAGTTGACACATTTGGTCAAGAATTATTCCCGCACACCAAGTACAGGAATAGGCAAAATCTCAAACAGATCAACTTCAGCTTCCGAAGGCGGAAAATCATGCATCCCACCCTCTCCCCCCGGCAGACGCAGTCTGCACGCGCCCTTCCCATCCGCTGGCTGCTACTCATCACCGCGCTGCTGTGGTCAACACTTTATGG
>CAYWXO010000146.1:2038-8520 GCA_964462255.1 uncultured Thiobacillus sp.
TTCCCATCCGCTGGCTGCTACTCATCACCGCGCTGCTGTGGTCAACACTTTATGGGTCAACACCATTCGCTTCCTCACCCATAGTTTCCTCACCCATAAGCGTTGCCGAGCCGCTCATCATCGCCAGTCTGCCGCCAGACGGAGCCACCATCGACGAAGAGCAAGTCTTCATCCTGCAACTCAACAGTGAAGTCCAGCCCAATAGCCTCATTGCACATGCACGCTGCGAAGCCGAAGGCATACACGAACAACTGCCGCTGCAGCTGATCAGTGGCGACGAACGTAAAAATCTGCTGCTGGCGTTAAAAGAAGTCCTCGCCGACTACAACTTCAACACCGACGCAGCAAGCCCCACCCTGCAAGTGGTACGTTGCCAGCGCACCTTGCCCGCCAATGCCAAGATGACGCTGGTTTGGGGAGCCGGTATCACCACACCAACCGGCCAGCAGAACCCGGCTGATCAGCGCCTGCAATTCAACGTGCGCGATCATTTTGTCGCTAATCTGCGCTGCCAACGTGAGAACGCCAAAGCCGGCTGTATTCCGCTGACGCCGATTCGTCTGCAATTCACTGCCCCGGTAGCACGCGCTTTACTGAATCAAATCACGCTGAAAGACGGTAAAAATAAAAGCTATCCGCAGCAAAAAGAGGCCCAGCCGGCAGCGATGGATGACAGCGTTACGTTCAACGGCCCCTTTCCTGCGCATGCCCGTCTTGATCTCAGCCTGCCGGAGCCACTGCTTGATGACAAAGGTCGCACACTGGTCAATGTCGCGCGCTTTCCGTTGCGCGTGACCGTCGCTGAAATTCCGCCGCTGCTCAAATTCTCGGGCGATTTCGGCATCATCGAACGCAACGCCGGTGGCTTGCTGCCGCTTACGCTGCGCAATCTGGAGCCTTCTGCCAGTGGTGAAACCGCCGCCAAAATTCGTTGGTTGCGCCTGACTGACGATGCCGCCATTCTGGCTTGGCAACAGCGGCTGCATCAATTTGATCATCCCCAATATGATCCCAATGCGCTGCAACAGCCGGATCAACGCAAGGCGCAATTACTGACGCCACAAGTGGCCAATGTGGTGGAGCGCACGTTGCCGAAGCCGAATGGCGCGCTTGCTTTTGAAGTGGTGGGGGTGCCGCTGCTGCAACCTGGCTTCTATGTTGTTGAGGCGGAAAGCCGCCGACTGGGTCAATCTTTGCTCGACAATAAACAGCCTATGTTTGTGCGCAGCAGCGCGTTGGTGACCAACCTGGCGGTGCATTTCAAATGGGGCGCAGCGACTTCGCTGGCTTGGGTGACGCAATTGGATAGTGGTACGCCGGTAGCCAATGCCCGTATTGCGGTACGCGATTGCCGTGGGCGTTTGCTGGCCGAATCCAATACTGATACGCAAGGTATGGCGTTATTGCCTCAAAAATTGCCTGATCCCCGTGCTGCAGAATACGATTGCCCGTTATTCGTTAGCGCTCGCCACGGCGATGACCTCAGTTTCGCCCGCTCTGACTGGGACGAAGGCATTGAAACGTGGCGCTTCGGTTTGCCGCAAGACTGGGAGCGAGAAAACCGTATCGCGCACAGTCTGCTGGATCGTGCTTTATTCCGCGCCGGTGAAACGGTTCACATGAAGCATCTGCTGCGTGAAAAGCGTGATTCTGGTTTGAAATATGCCGCTGCCCTGCCGCCTACTTTGCAGATTGAACATCGTGCCAGTAACCAACGCTGGTTCGTGCCGTTGAGCTGGAAAAATGGCGCGGCTAATACCCAATGGACGCTCCCGCTAGGTGCGCAACGGGGCGATTACCAGCTCCGTTTACTGAATAAAGCGATCACTGCCAGCAGTGCGCCGGAGCAACTGGAGTATCTGGAAGGTCTGGATTCGGGCTCCTTTAGTGTCAGCGATTTCCGTGTGCCGCTGCTGCGTGCCGAAATTATTCCCCGCCAAGCCACTTGGTTGGCGAGTAGCGCGGCTGAATTTGATCTGAGCGTGCGCTATCTGAACGGCGGGGGTGCGCGTCAATTGCCGGTGAAGCTACGTGCGCAACTGGAGCCGCGCGGTCGTATTCAATTCGATCACTATGCCGATTATGACTTTGCCCAAGCACCTGATCATCGTGCTGATGATCTTACCCATAACCCGGAAAGCGAATCCTTTACGCTGCCAACCCGTCAGTTGAAACTGGATGCCAACGGGAGCGAACGTGTCCGTATTGATGCGCTGCCTGCGCTTACGCAGCCGCATCGGCTGAAGGTTGAGATGGAATTCGCTGACCCCAATGGCGAAATCCAAACAGTGAGCACTCAAACGGCGTGGTGGCCGGCTAGCGTCGTGCTGGGCCTTAAAAATGAGGATTGGGTACGGGCGGGCAAGCGGCATACGTTGCGCTTTCTGGCCGTCGATATTGACGGTAAACCCGCGGCCAATGTGCCGATTGAAGCCAGTTTTGCACTACGGCAAACCTTGTCGCATCGCATCCGTTTGGCTGGGGGGTTTTATGGCTATCACAGTGAAACGCAAGTGACACCGCTGGCGATGAGTTGTAGCGGGGTCAGTAATGCGAAAGGCCAATTCTCCTGCCAGGCGCAAAGCGAGCAAGGCGGCGAAGTTGTGGTGAGTGCGCGTGCGCTTGATGCCAGTGGACGTGCCAGCACCAGTACGCATAGTTTCTGGGTCGCTGGCCGCGATGATTGGGTCTTCCCCACTGGTAACCATGACCGCATTGATTTGATCCCGGAAAAGAAGCGCTATGAACCCGGTGAAACGGCTCGCTTGCAAGTGCGTATGCCGTTTCGCAACGCTACCGCTCTGATCACGGTAGAACGTGAGGGCATCCTTGAAGCGCGTGTGGTCAATCTGGACGGTAAAGCGCCGGTGCTGGACATTCCCATTAAGGCGAATTGGGCCCCTAATGTGTTTGTCTCGGCCTTAGTGGTGCGCGGTCGTCATGACGCGATTAAGCCTACCGCGCTGATTGATTTGGGTCGGCCCAGTTTTAAGCTGGGTATTGCGCAGCTTGCCGTGGGGCATCGCGCGCATCAACTCCAGGTTGAGATCAAGACGGATCGCAACCGCTATCAGGTGCGTGATAAAGCACGCGCTACCATTAAAGTCCGTACCCCTGAGGGGACAGCACCACCCGCAGGTACCTTAGTGACACTGGCGGCGGTTGATGAAGGCTTGCTGGAATTAGCGCCTAATCCGAGTTGGAATGCGCTGGAGGCGATGATGGCGACACGTGGCTACAGTATGCGTACCTTCACTGCGCAAATGCAGGTCACCGGTAAACGCCATTTCGGTAAAAAAGCGCTGCCTGCAGGGGGCGGTGGCGGTAAATCTCCTACCCGTGAATTGTTCGATACCTTGCTGTTCTGGCAAGCTGACATCGCGCTTAATGCGCAAGGCGATGCGGTTATCGACATTCCACTCAACGATAGCCTGACCGCTTTCCGCCTTGTGGCTATCGCTGTCGCTGAAAACCGCTTCGGTAGCGGTAAGACCAGTCTGCGCAGTACGCAAGACTTGCAGCTTATTTCTGGCTTATCGCCCCTCGTGCGGCAAGGCGATCAACTGCAAGCCTATTTCAGTGTGCGCAACGGTAGTGGGCGGAGTATGAAAATTGAGGTGACGGGGGCGGTTAATGTGGCCTCTTCGGTTGCTATAGCTACTTTACCTTTAGTATCTTTACCTGCCCGCACGTTCAGTTTGACGGCTGGGGAAACACGTGAAATCGTTTGGCCACTGGCTGTGCCTTCTTCTGCTTCCTCTTCTGCTTCTTCTTCTGCTTCCTCTCCTGTGCTCACCCAGTCAGCGAGTCACCTGGATTGGACACTGCAGGCGAAAGAAATCGGTGGTAAATCAAGCGATAGTCTGAAGGTCAAGCAAACGCTGCAAGCGGCTGTACCGACACGAGTGCAAACGGTGAACTTATATCGGCTGAATCAAACGCTGGAGATTCCCCTCACGCTGCCAGCGGATCATCTGCCAGCCAGCGGTGAACTACGGGCTACCTTTAGCGCTGGTCTTGCTGATGGTCAGACAGCACTACGTGATTACATGCGGCGATATCCTTACAACTGTTTGGAACAAAAAGTCTCGCGTGCGGTAGCAACACAAAACCGTGCTGCGTGGGAGGAAATCAGCGCAAACCTGCCAACCTATCTCACTGAAGCGGGCTTACTGCACTTCTTCCCGGTCAGCCATGCTACCCGTCAGCCTGGCAGCATCGCCCTCTCTGCCTATGTGCTGGCCATTGCCGATCAAGCGGGCTGGTCGTTACCGCTTGACGTTAAAAGCCAATTGCACAACGCACTCATTCGTTACCTTAATGGACAAAGCGAGCTACCCCGTTCGCCTTGGGATAACCCGATTGTGCTACGACTCAGCGCTCTGGAAGCCTTAGCGCGTGCCGGTCTGGTTACCCCCGAGTTAATCTCTACGATTAAGCCGCAAGGTACACCTTGGCCGACTTCCGCCTTGATTGATTGGATCAGCATTCTGCAAAAGACGCCAAGCTTGCCGGACAGTGAAGCCCTCCGCCAGGACGCACTCGCTGCCTTGGCAGCCCGCATGAATGCAAGCGGTAAACGACTCGATTTCAGCCGGGAAGCCGATGATGCGCTCTGGTGGATGATGACCTCAGCCGATACGAATGCAGTGCGTAGTCTGCTCACCCTAAGCCATGAAGCAAGCTGGAAAGAACGCTTACCGAAATTGGTGAGCGGCAGTTTGGCTCGGCAAAAACACGGACGCTGGAATACGACCACCGCCAATGCTTGGGGAGTACTGGCTTTGACCCGTTATCAACAGTTGTTTGAAGCAGTCAAACCCACCGGTAAAACCCATGCCACGCTCGACACAGACAGCCGCATGATCGACTGGCAAGCCTTCCCGAAAGGAGCCACTGCCTTCCTGCCACTCAACAACACGGCTTCTAGCTTACGGCTGAAGCATGAAGGTAAAGGTCAGCCCTATGTCAGCGTCACTACCTTAGCAGCGGTCCCGCTCACCCAACCGGTACAACGCGGTTACAGCATCAAACGCCAATTGATCCCTATCGACCAGAAGACAGCGGGTATTTGGCGAAGGGGAGATGTCGTACGTGTGCGTCTTGAGATTGAAGCCAAGGAAGATATGGGCTGGTTGGTGGTAGAAGACCCCATCCCCACCGGAGCCAGCATTCTAAGCAGCAGCGGTTTACGCGGCTCTACCCTACTCACGCAAGGAGAAAACAGCAGTGATCAGGCAGTCTGGCCCACCTGGCAAGAACGCTTGTTTGATAGCTACCGCGCCTATTACGAATACGCCCCACGCGGCAGCTTCAGCCTTGAATACACCCTGCGCCTGAATAGCGACGGTCAATTCCAAATGCCTGCTACCCGTGTCGAAGCGATGTATGCACCGGAGGTATTTGCCGAGATACCCAATGCGGTGTTTGAGGTGGCGAAGTGAGGGAGAGGTTCTGGCACTGCGTTCATTCCCCCTAAATATATTTTTTAACCTTGGCTGTTGTGATGCGGATTTCTATGGGAAATGTTGTATTGTTCGGCCTGTTGGATCCGTTAGTTCCTCGTACACCTGTTCAGATTTTTTGCTGTAATGCTTTGGGGGTGGGTGTGGGGGGAGGTAGGGTGGATTTAGCGGGTAATGGGCATTTGTCCGGGAAGTAATGGTTGGGCATCTTGTTACCACACGCACCATTGTTGAAGAGAGCAATATGATCGAAGTAATTATTCTTGCAGTCGCACTCAGCATGGACGCTTTTGCAGTTTCCATCGGGCTGGGTGCCAAGAAAAACACACCCGGCCTGGCACTCAAAGCTGGGCTTTTCTTCGGCATTTTTCAAGCCTTGATGCCCTTCATCGGATATTTGGGTGGCAAGGGCGTTTTAGGTTGGATAGAAGCCTATACCCATTGGGTCGCTTTTGGATTATTGGCACTGATTGGTGCAAAAATGATTTACGAGGGTGTCCAAGAAGGCATAGAAGAAAATATTTCGCACATCACCAACAAAATGATGCTGGTTCTGGCCATCGCTACCAGCATTGATGCGATGGCCGCCGGATTCAGTCTGACGTTATTGGATGCAAATCCTTATGTCGCCTGTCTTGTCATAGGGGCAATAACTTTTGCGTTCAGTGTGGTCGGCGTTTTCGTTGGTAAGAAAAGCGGAACTTGGCTTGAAAGTAAAGCGGAAATTTTCGGCGGAATAGTATTGATACTGATGGGTATAAAATTCCTTATTTTTTAATCGGATTCAACGTCCATGATAAAGGGAACGCTACCATTTAAAACGGTTATGTACACCTGAGACTTCATGCGCCAACTAAGTGAGTGAGTGTCTTTGCCAATAAAATCATGGTGAGCCAAGACTCAGTATACCACATTATGTATGGTTTTTTGTTAATTTTCATCTTAAATTGCCCGAAATACTTTACTTTTTTGCAAAAGAGTCTTCAAGAATCCACGTCAAAATCAGGAATGGCTGAA
>CAYWXO010000147.1:0-1963 GCA_964462255.1 uncultured Thiobacillus sp.
GCGACTGCTTGGGCCTTGCCGTATCGTTGTTTTTTGATCAAAGTCACAGTCAACAGGCCACGGTTCGGCGAAGGTGTGACGTTATATTCCTTTGCCGCTTCTGGAGTTAATTCAAGGGTGGGGACTGCTGTACTATGCATTTCCAAATCACCTATTCTGGATGACTCATTGGCAGCAACCGCACCAGAGTGAATCAGAGCCAACACACAGAATGACTGCAATAAACGGTTTAGCATGGTTATCTCCTTGAATTGAACATTATGGACAGCACTATAACGGTTATATGCGCGTTCTGAATGCGCGGGATGACGAGTGATAGACTCGCATGCTTTTTTCAACGCAACAAATTAGATTTATACGTCCCGATGACTGAATCCTCAACGCCAGCGATGTCTCTTGTGATGTCGCAAATGACGCCGAAACAAATCGTACACGAACTTGATAAACACATAGTGGGACAAGATGCCGCCAAGCGGGCCTGTGCCATTGCGCTGCGTAACCGATGGCGGCGCATGCGCGTCGGCGACGCGTTGCGGCAAGAAATTACGCCGAAAAATATTCTGATGATTGGGCCCACCGGCGTCGGAAAAACCGAGATTGCGCGGCGTTTGGCGCGTTTATCGGGCGCGCCGTTCATCAAAGTAGAAGCGACCAAATTCACCGAAGTGGGTTATGTCGGCAAAGATGTCGATAGCATTATTCGTGATTTGGCCGAAATTGCGGTTAAACAAGCGCGCGAAGAAGCCCGTCGCCAAGTGCGCACGCGCGCTGAAGATGCCGCCGAAAACCGCATCCTTGATATTTTGTTGCCCGGCGTGCGCGACGTATGGGAGGTCGAAACCGGCAGCAGCGTTGAGAGGGAAAAAGAAAGGGAAGAATCGGCCACCCGGCAGAAATTCCGCAAAATGCTGCGCGAAGGTCAACTGAACGACAAAGAGATAGAACTCGATTTGCCGATGATGAGCGCGCAAATGGAGATTTTTGCGCCGCCCGGCATGGAAGAACTCACCACGCAATTGCAAGGCATGTTCCAAAATTTGGGACAAAAACGCACGCAAAAGCGCAAAGTAAAAATCGGCGACGCGATGAAACAGCTCACCGAAGAAGAAGCCGGCCGTTTCGTCAATGAAGAAGAAATCAAGCTGGCGGCCGTGCGTAACGTCGAATCGAACGGCATCGTTTTTCTTGATGAAATCGACAAAATTGCCGGTCGCGAAGGCACCGGGCCGGATGTCTCGCGCCAAGGTGTGCAGCGCGATTTGTTGCCATTGGTGGAAGGTGCAACGGTATCGACCAAGTTTGGCATGATCAAAACCGATCACATTTTGTTCATCGCCAGCGGTGCCTTTCATTTGTCGAAACCGTCTGATTTGATTCCCGAATTGCAGGGGCGCTTTCCGATTCGCGTTGAATTGCAAAGTCTCAGCGTCAACGATTTTGAGCGCATTCTCACCGGCACCGACGCCTGTTTAACGCGGCAATATCAGGCATTGATGGAAACCGAAGGCGTCGGCCTGGAATTCAGCGACGCCGCCATACATCGGCTGGCCGAATTAGCCTGGCAAGTCAACGAACGCACGGAAAACATCGGTGCCCGCCGCCTGTACACCGTTATGGAGCGTTTATTGGATGAGTTGTCGTATGACGCCGACACGCGCAGCGGCGAAACGCTGAAGATAGACGCCGATTACGTTGACGCCCGTTTAAAAGAACTGGCCGCCAGCGAAGATTTAGCCCGCTATGTTCTTTGAGTTGCAACGGGGTTTGCCGTCGCCGCACCCCGGATTCCAACCGCCCAATCCGCCGCACGATATCAATCGCCCGCGGGCGCGGTTTCCATCCAGGCTACGCGTTAGCGCAGTGCCGGAGCCCGCAGCCCCCGTAGCCCGGATGCAGCGTAGCGGAATCCGGGGTTTGCCGTCGCCGCACCCCGGATTCCAACCGCCCAATCCGCCGCACGATA
>CAYWXO010000147.1:2063-4695 GCA_964462255.1 uncultured Thiobacillus sp.
CCGCACGATATCAATCGCCCGCGGGCGCGGTTTCCATCCAGGCTACGCGTTAGCGTAGTGCCAAAGCCCGTAGCCCCCGTAGCCCGGATGCAGCGTAGCGGAATCCGGGGTTTGCCGTCGCCGCCAGCATTGACCTCAGCGCCGGAGCCCGTAGCGGTTAGCACAGTGTCGAAGCCCGTAGCCCGGATGCAGCGTAGCGGAATCCGGGGTTTGTCATCCGTAGGGGTTCGTCGTTACTCTGGCGTTACCTGCTTGGTCCGTTTCACGTTCTTACTGCGTAAAATCCATTGAACTCATACAACGAATCTTCTATCCGGGTGTTAAAAGGGCTGGAGCCGGTGCGGGCGCGGCCGGGCATGTACACCCGCACCGATACGCCGACGCACATTATTCAGGAGGTGATCGACAATGCCGCCGATGAGGCGTTGGCGGGTTACGCTAAAACCCTGAAGGTGAAGATTCATCTTGATGCGTCCATTTCGGTAGAAGACGATGGGCGCGGCATTCCCGTCGGGCCGCATCCGACCGAGAAAGAGCCGACCGTGGTGGTGGTATTCACGCGGTTGCATGCGGGTGGCAAATTCGACAAAACCACCGGTGAAGGTGCTTACGCATTCTCCGGTGGTTTGCATGGTGTGGGCGTTTCGGTGACCAATGCGCTATCGACGCGGCTGGCGGTTACCGTGCGGCGTGACGGGGAAGTTTCCGCGCTTGAATTCGCCGATGGGGGACGTGTTGCGGTGCCGTTAGCGGTGACCGGTAAATGTGCCAAAAAGGATACCGGCACCTGTGTGCGGGTTTGGCCTGATCCAGCGTTCTTCGATTCGCCGAAAATTTCGCTTAATGAATTAGAGCGCTTGTTGCGCGCCAAGGCGGTGTTATTACCGGGCGTGACGGTCAAACTGTGTTTGGAACGTGAAGGTCAAGAAGATCAAGAGCGGGTATGGACCTATCCGAATGGCCTTGCGCAATATTTGGCAGAATTACTCGGCGACGTTGATACTTTGGTGCCGGCGTTCGGCGATGAACGCTATGCCGACGGCGAGGCTAGCAGTGGTGGCTTTGCCAAAGGTGAAGGTGCGGCTTGGGTGTTTACCTGGTCGGAAAATACCTCGGCGGCAGAAAGTTTCGTCAATCTGATTCACACCGCGCAGGGCGGCACGCACGAAGCCGGTTTGAAAGCGGGGGTCTTTGATGCCATGAAGAGTTTTGCTGAGCATCATGGTTTATTACCGCGCGGCATTCAGTTGCGGCAAGAAGATGTCTGTAGCCGCATGAGTTTTGTTCTTTCGGCGCGCATTCTTGATCCGCAGTTTCAAGGACAGGTGAAGGAAAAGCTCAACTCGCGCGAGGCGGTGAAGCTGGTGGCGGCGATGGTGCGCGATCCGTTCGAAGTCTGGCTCAATGCCCACGTTGAATATGGTAAGGTGTTGGCTGAGTTGGCCAGCAAGGCAGCGGCGGCGCGCTTGAAATCAGCGCAGAAGGTGGAAAAGCGGAAGCAATCGTCGGTGGTGGTTTTGCCGGGCAAATTGTCGGATGCGTCTGGCTCCCACCCGGAAGAGCTGGAAATATTCCTGGTGGAAGGCGATTCGGCCGGCGGCTCTGCCAAGCAAGCACGCGACCGCGAAACGCAGGCGATTCTACCGTTACGCGGAAAAGTACTTAATACGTGGGAAGTGGAACCAGAGCGACTTTATGCCAACAATGAAGTGCATGACATCGCTGTTGCTTTAGGTGTTGAGCGGCACGGTTTCAAGGATAACCCCGATTTGTCCGGTTTGCGTTATGGCAAAGTGGTGGTGATGAGTGATGCGGATGTGGATGGCTCGCATATCCAGACTTTGCTGCTGACTTTGTTTTTCAAACATTTTCCGCGCTTGGTTGAGCAGGGGCGCATTTATATCGCGCAGCCACCGTTATATCGAATTGATGTGCCGGCGCGGGCCAAAAAGCCGATGCGCCGTTTTTATGCCTTGGATGAAGATGAACTGACCGCTATTCAGGATCGTTTGGTACGGGAAGGGATTAAGTTGGAGGCGCTGGAAGTCGGCCGCTTTAAAGGCTTGGGCGAGATGAATCCGGAACAATTGCGCGAAACGGCAATGAGTCCGGCGACGCGGCGCGTGGTGCCGATTCGGCTGACGCGGGCGGCCATGGAAAACGCCGTCGCCATGTTTGATATGTTGATGGGAAAAGGTGAGGCTGCGGCCCGCCGTGAGTGGATGGAATTGAAAGGGAATACCGTGGAGGCGGATATATGAACAGTAAAGTCAGCAATAAAGCTAAAAAATTGCAAGACCCCGCATTGACCGAGCAATCGCTGCCGGCATCTGTCGTAGAGCCAGTGCTGGAGAGTACGCAAGAGAGTGCTCAGGAAAGTACGCAAGAGAGCCTTGTACAAGACGGTGTCAAAGAAGTCAGCAAAGAGTCGGATGAACGGCGCTTTTGTTCGAGTTGCAGCCGGACTAAACCGTTACTGGGCGGGGTTATGGCACGGTGCGCCAATGGCACCAAGCGCTGGAAATGTGCGGATTGTCATGCGCGTTCGAAAACGCATTTGGCCACGATTAGAAAAAGCCAGTAGAAAAAAACTCATAGCATAAGCCCGTAGCAATTTCAGTTATTGCGCGAG
>CAYWXO010000147.1:4795-8468 GCA_964462255.1 uncultured Thiobacillus sp.
TGTCTTTATTGCCCACGTTCCTTGCATCAACCCAGAAATTTCACCGAAGCCTCGCAGAAAAAAATGCCCGCACCCGACACGCTGACGCCTGATTTGTTCACCAATTTGCCGCAGAGTGAGGGTGTGCCCCCCCCTCCCGCCCTGCCTCCCACCGACGAGGGTGGTAACAGCGGCAACGGCGGCGATAACAACAGCAAAGACAATAACGGCGGTGAGGAGGGCAAAGATTACCTCTCACTCGCCGATTACGCTGAGCGCTGCTATTTGGCTTACGCCATGAGCGTAGTGAAAGGGCGGGCGCTGCCCAACGTTGAAGATGGCATGAAGCCGGTGCAGCGTCGCATTTTGTTTTCCATGCGGGAAATGGGCTTGGGTTCAGCGACCAAGCACGTCAAGTCGGCGCGGGTGGTTGGCGATGTCATCGGCAAATTGCACCCACATGGCGATCAATCGGTGTATGACGCCATGGTGCGGATGGCGCAAAGTTTCACCCTGCGTTATCCGTTGATCGACGGCCAGGGTAATTTCGGCTCGCGCGACGGCGATGGTGCCGCTGCCATGCGTTACACCGAAAGCCGTTTGACGCCTATCGCCGAATTATTGCTGGCGGAAATTGATGCCGGCACGGTCGATTTCAAACCCAATTACGATGGTGCTTTCCGCGAACCCGCCTTGTTGCCGGCGCGTTTGCCGATGTTGCTGGCCAATGGCGCATCCGGTATTGCCGTCGGTATGGCTACCGAAGTGCCGCCGCATAATTTGCGCGAACTGGCCGAAGCCGCCATTCAATTACTGAAACACCCTGAAACGACCACGCAAGCGTTGATGGCTTACGTGCCCGGCCCGGATTTCCCCGGTGGCGGCCAGATTATTTCTGCGCCGGCTGATATTTTGGCCGCTTACGAAAGTGGCCGCGGCAGTTTGCGCGTGCGGGCGCGCTGGGAGATTGAGCCGCTGGTGCGCGGCCAATGGCGCATTGTGGTGACGCAATTGCCGCCCGGCGTGTCCACTGCGCAAGTGCTGACGCAAATTGATGCGCTGACCAATCCGCAAATCAAAACCGGCAAGAAAGAGCTCAGCCAGGAACAGAAAACGCTGAAGAGCGCGATGCTGGCCGCCCTGGAAACCGTGCGTGATGAATCGGACGAAAAAGCCCCGGTGCGCATCGTGTTGGAGCCGCATTCGCGCAATCAGGAACCGGACGCTTTTATGCGCATGTTGCTGGCGCAAACCAGCCTGGAAACGACCGCGCCGATGAACTTGACCGTGGTGGGGCGCGATGGTCGGCCGGGACAAAAAGGCTTGCGCATCTTGCTATTGGAGTGGGTCGATTTCCGTATTGACACGGTGCGGCGGCGCAGTCAATTCCGGCTAGATGCGGTCAATCGCCGCATGCATATTCTGGAAGGTCGGCAAGCGGTTCTGCTCAACATCGACGAAGTGATTCGGGTCATCCGTGAAGCAGACGACCCGAAAGTCGATTTGATGGCCGCCTTCGGGCTGAGCGAGTTGCAGGCGGAAGATATTCTGGAAATCCGCTTGCGCCAATTAGCGCGGCTGGAAGCGATCAAGATCGAAAAGGAACTCAACGAGCTTCGCTTGGAACGTGAGGGGTTGCTGCGTATTCTGGGTGATGACAACGAGCTGAAACGCTGTGTTGTGGCGGAGATTCGCGCCGATGCCAAAAAATATGGCGACGAGCGGCGCACGTTGATTGAGCCGGCGGTTGCCATGACCGCCTCCGTGGCGGAAGCCACGCTTGCTGATGAGCCGGTGACGGTGATTGTCTCGAAAAATGGTTGGCTGCGCGCGCGCAGTGGACATGGCGTCGATCTCGGTAGCCTGCAATATAAGGCCGGCGATGCCGCGCTGGCGGTGATCGAAACGCGCACGGTTTGGCCGCTGGTGTTGTTTGATTCGGTTGGACGTATTTACAACCTGCGTATTTCTGATTTGCCGACCGGCCGTGGCGATGGCGTGCCGATGTCGAGTCTGCTTGAATTGGCGCGCGGCGCACGCGTGCTTTATGCCGTTTCCACGACACCGGAAGCGCGCTTACTGATTGCCAGTGACCACGGTTATGGTTTTATTTGCCAACTGAGCGATTTGCTTACCCGTCAGCGCGCCGGCAAAGCTTTCTTGACCCTGGAAGAAGGGGCCGCGCCCTTGCCGCCGGTGATTTTGCAGGGCGAATGGGTGGCCGCGGCGGCAACGTTGCTGGATAACGCGGCGAACGCTAAATCCAGCAAATTGCTCGCCTTCCCGCTGGCAGAAATGAAAACGCTGACCGGCGGAAAAGGCGTGCAAATCATCAAGTTAGAGGCGCAAGAACGGTTGGTAGCGCTCACGACGTTCAATGGCGAACGCTTGCAAGTGGAAGGCAAAACACGCACTGGCAAGCCGGCCAGCACGCTGTTGACGGGCGTGACACTGGCGCGCTACCTGCTGCATCGCGCCAAAAAAGGGCATGAAGTGGATAAAGTCGCGCGGATACTCACTTTGTTGGGCTGATTTTTCTGGCTTTCATTGACTTACAATGCTGAATTTTTCGGCTAGAGGCAGACATGGTTCCTCGATTCATACTGAGATCGTACTTAAAATTGCTGGGTTTGCTGCTGTTGGCAGGCAGTGCGCTGATTAATTCGCAGGTGAATGCGCAAGGGTATAAGCCGAGTGGTAGTGTGCAGACCAACGCACAAGCCGGCGGCGCACAAACCAGCGCACAAAAGAATACGTCAACCGATAGCTATATTTTTGCGCCGCACCCTTACCTTAATCCGCAAGATCTTTTCAGCGCTTACGAGCCGGTGATGCGCTATCTTGAGCAGAAAATTCCTGGTACGCGCTTTAGTGTGGAAACCTCCAAAGACTACGCTGTGTACGAAGCCAAAATAGCGGCGCGTAGCTTTCATTTCAGTCTGCCGAATCCTTACCAAACCGTTTTCAGCTTGAATCATGGCTATCGCGTAATTGCCAAGATGACGCCGGATGAAAATTTTCGCGGCATGATGGTGGTGCGCAAAGATCGCAAGCTGCGTCATCCGAAGGAATTATCCGGCCAGACCTTGTGTTTTGCTTCGCCCACCGCGGTGGCGCAGACCATGTTGCCCCTGCTGCATTTGCATGATGCCGGCTTGAATGTCAAAGAAAACCCAATCAAATATGTCGGTTCGCCGAATTCCGCCATTCAGCATGCCTATAACGGCGAGGCATTAGCTTGTGGTACTACCGTACGTTTCTGGGGAAATTGGTCGCGTGATAACCCCGGTAAAGCGAAAGAAATGGAAACATTGTGGCAAACCGCAACGTTGCCGCATAACGGCGTGATTGCGCGTGACGACATTCCGGCTGCCTTGGCGCAACGCGTCGGCGTGGTGTTGGCCGGCATGGATAAAGACCCGGATCTCGACCTGACGCAATTCAAGGTTGGCCAGGCGCATTTTGAAGCGGCCAGCAATAAAACCTATGAGCCGATGGCAGCGTTTCTGAAACGTTATGAGACAGCTATCGGTTTGCCTGAAACGATGAAGCCGAAACAATGAGGCAGCATCAATGAAATCCCCCCCTATGTTAACCCCGCTGATATTGCCGTGAAACACTTTTTCAACTTCATTTTTTACAGCATACGCGGCCGCATTATTGCCGGTGTCGTGCTGTTGCATGCGGTGATGAT
>CAYWXO010000148.1:0-8393 GCA_964462255.1 uncultured Thiobacillus sp.
TCTTGCTCCCAGCATTGCCATCGTCGTCCTCTGGTGCGATCCCGCAAGCTGCCATCAGGCTGTACCGCCTGGCATAGGTCAGGGCGCTGCCGTATCCCTGCGGATCTTGCTTGCTGGCCGGAACGTGCAGCTTGCCGCATTCCAGCATTTCGCCTGATTCATGCAGAAATACGGTTTCTACGGTTACGCCGTGATCGTCCAGGCTGTTGCGCTGGATTAGTGCTATGCCGTTATCGTTTAAACCGCCTATGACCGCTTCAACGCAAGCGGCAAGGTCAGCGTAGCGTGACTTGAAATGCGGGTTTGTAGCGGTCTTTAGAGCAGGCCCAAAGGCTTTCTGCGCCTTGACCAGTGCCGTGGCGATTTGCTTCATGTTGTCTCCTTGGTTTGGTTTGGTGGGTATGGCACTCCCAGTGCTTTGCAGAGCAACTCCATGTTTTCATAGGCAGCGCGAGACTCCATGCCGATCGCGTACAAAAGGTCAGGGGTGATTGCGCTTGGCAGTTTCAACGGTTCCTCAGAGTCCGAAAACAGAGTTATTTCCGTTTCGTGGTTTGATGCATCAACTGCAACCAGCTTGCGAATCC
The DNA here is from genome assembly GCA_964462255.1 of uncultured Thiobacillus sp. Taxonomy (GTDB): domain Bacteria; phylum Pseudomonadota; class Gammaproteobacteria; order Burkholderiales; family Thiobacillaceae; genus PFJX01. Next base: position 588 of record CAYWXO010000148.1, read on the forward strand.
AGAAAGGTCGAGCGCTGCCGACCATGTAGCGTGGCTCTGGGAATCCAATGGCTTTAACACTGTGTACCAGTATTGATGTGGTTGTCATTTCCGATCCCTTTGGTTAAGTTCAAGTTCAAGTTCTGTAATCAGGTTATTTGCCGTTACCAGCAATTGCGACATCTCCCGCAGCTTGCAGGAAAGCATTCCAACCTCAAACGCCAGCCGGTCAGCAGGCTCTGCGCCTTCGTAGGCTCTGTTTGCTATGTCTGTGATGCCAGACAGAATTTGGTCTATGTTCATGGTGTCATGCTCCAGAAATACACAACAAACGGCAACCCGAAAAGGGCCGCGCCGATCAGGGCGTGAGTCAGGGTTTTCATGCTGCCACCAACTCTAGGAATCCCTTTTCAATCAACAGCGACCGGCATTCTTCTGGTGTGTAGTAGCAGTTGCTTGCTGTTGCCTCTGCGGCATACGCAGTCCAATAATTCCATTCTTCGCCGTCGAAATAAAACCCTATGAAATTAACGGGTTCGCTAGCAGCCACCGATACCAGATGTGGAAGCGCCGGGTCAAGCGTGATAGCTTGGCGAATTGATTGTGCGTTGTTCATTATTTTTCCTTAAAGACCATTGCGGGATTGATGGGGCCGGAGCCCCGTTGATTTAAGCTGCTTTACGTGCGTCCATGCGTGTGTTAACTGCGAACTGTTTGCTTGTGTCGCACTTAATGCAACGCCACTGAACAGGCTGGATTTTGTAGTCTGTCCAGTTTCCTGACAGTGCAGTTCGCAAGATGTTGCGACCACAAGCTGTGCGTGATGCCATGCCTGTGCCGGACTTGTTTAGGTGCAGTTGAAGCGTCATCATGTTTCCTAAAAAGACCACTACGATGTGTTGTGGATTGACTGCATCATATCGCATAAAGAAAAAGGCTGTCAACAACTTGTTGAAAAAAAATTCACAGGATGTTGATTTTTTGCAGAATGTTGCTAAGATGCAACTATGAACAAAGAACATCAACTTCAATCTGACAAAGATTTGATTGCTCGACTTGGTGGGCCTACCACTCTTGCCATGTTGTTGGGATTCACCTCTGTTCAAAGGGTTCACAACTGGCTAAAGAGGGGAATTCCTTCCGATGTCAAGCTGGCCTATCCTAAGATTTTTTTAAAAAAGGTTGGAAAAAAATGACTCGATTGTGTTGTTTTTGTAACAATCAAATTGTTGGTAGAGAACATTCGGCAAAGGTTTGTTTTCCTTGTGTGAGAGACAACCCTAAGAAGATTGGTGCAGTTGCCGCTATCAATGCTGTACAAAAAGCTGTTAGAGAAGGCATTCTTGCACCAGTGAAAACGCTTGTTTGCGTTGATTGTGGTAGACCAGGGCAGTGCTATGACCACCGTGATTACGGCAAACCTTTAGATGTGGTTCCTGTGTGTCGCAAGTGCAACTATCGCAGAGGATCAGCCATTCCTTTGTTTGCTTCAAAATTAATCTAAAATTAGGGCACGGCTAGTCTTAGCGGACGAAAAGGGGTTTCATCACCCTCCTGCCGATGTTCTTTCACAGTGATGACGACCAACGATGTAAGGTCAAAAAATGCACTACTACCGTCACCACATTGGTGACTTTCTGAAAGATACTGGACACCTTAGTAACGACCAGATGGCCGTTTACCTTAGGATGCTCTGGCGCTACTACTTAGACGAAAAGCCGCTGAAAGACGACTGCGAAAGCATTGCTTTTGCTATGCGTTCGGATGGGAAAACAGTCGGTTTGATCCTGCATCATTTCTTTGTTTTGCAAGATGATGGATGGTGTCACAAGCGTTGCGACAAAGAGATTGCCGACTATCACGCAAAGAAGGAAAAGGCGGCAAACAGTGCGAACGCAAGATGGAAGGATGCGAACGCTATGCGAACGCATACCGAACGCAATGCGGATGCACCTGTTTTGGATGCTAACCATAAACCAATAACCAATAACCATAAGAATACAGATATATGCCCACCTGCCGGTGGCCCTGCATTGCCAGATTGCAATCATCAAGGGGTCATAGACCTGTACCACCACCAGCTACCAACCTTGCGCCGGGTGGAAGTCTGGAACGCTGCCAGACAAGGCTACTTACGGCAACGCTGGCGCGAAGTGGCAGCAGAGCTTGGCAAAGACAAGCCGACTAGCGCAAGCGCAGTGCTGGACTGGTTCAATGATTTCTTTGTCCACATCCAAAAATCGAAATTCTTGGTTGGAAAGGTGAACAGCAAAGACGGGCGAGCGTTCACCGCCGATCTGGAGTGGATTCTGAAGCCAAGCAATTTTGCAAAAATCGTAGAGGGAAAATATCATGTCGCTAACTAATTTCAAAAAAGAAAACGTTCCTGAAGGCAAAAGTGATTTGCTGTGCAGCATTGATGGATGCCGCAATCTGTGGTCAGTGCGCTTAGAGGGATCATTGCCCAAGTGTTCGCATCACCAGTGGCAGCAGCCGAAATACGGAAACACGAAAACCTACCAGCAGCATCTGGCAGACAAAAACAAATCAACGGATAAAACTGTTGGCGCTTGGTACGACAAGGGGCAATGGTGAATTACTTTGACGCGCACAAGCTGCTAGACGAAACCCGTGATGGCCACAACCACTCTGAATCCGACATTACCGCAGCACTTGAACTTACTGGAGACATTGATCCAGTCGTATGCAGAGTGGGCGTTAGCTGGTGGGGATCAAGCCCAGAAGGACGGAAGACGGGACTACCTGTTGCAGAGGTTTGCGGAACTGGATCAGGATTTTCCGGGTTTGCGATCAATGATCCTCAAACGGATTAAGGCAATCAAATGATGCAAATCATGTTCACAGTGCCAGGACAACCGCACGGCAAAGGACGACCGCGCTTCGCAAGACGAGGAAACTTTGTCGCAACTTACACCGACGCTAAGACTGCCAGCTACGAAGATCAGATCAGGTTTTACGCACTCAAAGCAATGGGAAGCAGTGAACCGCTTAAAACGGCGCTAGAGGCTTTTATTTACATCAGGCTACCAGTGCCTAAGTCGTACCCTAAAAAACGCACTGAGGCCTGTTTAAGTGGCTCTGAGTGGCCCTGTAAGAAGCCAGACTGGGACAACGTGGCGAAATCAGTCTGTGATGCGATGAACGGCATTGTTTGCGTGGATGACAGCCAAATAGTCGAATGCCATGTTCGCAAAGTCTATGCAACTGATGCTGGCGTTGATATCTTGATAAAGGAAAAAGAATGAAAGTCACTTGCTGGGAACCAGCGCAAGCACATAAGGAAATGATGAACGTCATCTGGCCAACATTAAAAGCAATGCTGATGGCCGGTCACAGGATGACGATTGAAATCAAACAAAGCAAACGAAGTACAGAACAGAATGCAATGTTCCATAGTCTGATCGACAAAATCAACAAAGCAATGCGTGTGGCCGGAAGCACTTGGACAGCGGACGATTGGAAAAGATTATTGATTGACCAGTGGGCGCACGACACAAACCGCAAGATAGGAAAGGTTTGCCCGAGTCTGGATGGCGAGAGAATTGTTCAACTCGGTTTGCAAAGCCACAAATTCACAACAACGGAAAGCAGCGAGTTCATCGAATTTTTGTTGGCCTGGTCAGCGCTGAAGAGCATTGATGTTTCCTAAACACAGCTATGTCCGCGACAAATCCTTGCTAAAACGGGTGGCGCAGCTGGATTGCCAGCATTGCGGCAGTGGTGAGATGGTGCAGGCAGCACACAGCAACTGGGGCGGCGGCAAGGGACGGGGTATCAAGGCAGATGACAACTTAGTGGCGGCTCTGTGCCAAAAATGTCATTGGAAAGTAGACCAAGGCCACACAATGAGCAAAGTAGAACGCCAAGCAATGTGGCAAGCAGCACATTTGAAAACAATGGAAGCATTGTGTTATATTGACGAATCGCCAGAATAGTCCCTTATTTGGACACGTATGAACATTGACGACATTGCAGAGTTCATTGCCCAGCTGTTCCACAGCAGCACGGTGACGCATCTATTGCACCTTAGCACTGACAGCTACAGCAAGCACAAAGCGCTGGGCAAGTACTACCCGCAGATCGTAGATCTAACTGACAAGTTTGCTGAAAACTTCCAAGGCAAGTACGAGAAGATCAAAAAGTACCCTGAAGAATTCCACAGCGCCACCGATCCAGTTGCCTATCTACAGGGCATTCAGGCCTTTGTGACTGAAGCCAGGCAATCATTGCCATCTGACACAGAATTGCAAAACATTGTTGATGAAATCGCAGAACTCATTAACAGTACTCTGTATCGCCTGCGCTTTTTGGAGTAAATATGGACAGCAAAATGGAAAAAATGGAGCCTAAAAAGGTTGAAAAAGCACCAACGCAACCCATGATGAAGGCCAAAGCGCCAGCGCCAATGGGCTATTCAGGCAATTTTGACAGTGGCAAATCCAAAGGTGGCAGTTGCTACGACCACGGGCGCAAAAGCAGCCAATGAACTGCGGTGTTTGCAAGATGTTTCAGGATCACCACATCATGGGGGTCTGCCGTTTGTATCCAATGACGCAAAACAAGCAGAGCAATGATTGGTGTGGGCAATTTGTTGCAATCACAGGCGAAAAAGTGAAAGAAGTGCCTGTGAAAACCGTTTACAACATTAGCACTGACACAAGCACCCCGCAAATTGTGGCCAGAATCAAACGAAAGTACGAGCGTAAAAATGTTCAAACCCCTGCGTGACCGTGTTGTTGTCAAGCCCCAGGTGCGGCAATTGAGCGACTTGATCTACATTGACAACAAAGAACCATTTAACGAGGGTACGATTGTGGCAATTGGCCCATTGGTAACGGATGTGGCAGTGGGTGACTTCATTAAGTACGGCAACGGTGATTACCTCAACTGGCCGACTCAAATGGAAAATGGCCAGGATTACCAGATCATTCAAGAAGCAGATATCTGCGCTGTTGTGGAGTATGAAAATGGCGACTAAACCCGGTTTGTACGCAAATATCAATGCAAAGCAGGAGCGCATCGAGCGCCAAAAGGACGCTGGTAAGACGCCGGAGCGCATGAGAACGCCAGGCTCTAAGGGCGCACCAACTGCTGCGGCTTTTAAGGCCAGCGCTAAGACTGCTAAGAAATGAGCAAGCACGACACACCGATCGCCCACACCACCACGGGTAAGGGCAAGCACTACAACGCCACTGAAAAGGGTGCTGGGATGACTGCGGCAGGGCGCGCAGCGTACAACTCTGCCAACAACTCTAATCTCAAGCCACCAGCCCCGAATCCAAAAACAAAAACAGACGCTGGCCGCAAGGCTAGTTTTTGCGCTCGGATGGAAGGTGTGGTAAAAAACGCCAAAGGCCCAGCAGAACGGGCAAGGGCATCACTCAAAAACTGGAACTGTTAAGGAAATATCATGGCAAACTCAATCGCAACTGGTGTCGCATACGCCGACCCAGAATTTGTATCTTTGTCGGTTAGTGGCGCAAGCACTACTGGCCCCGCGGCAAGCATTACTTCGACCAGCGCAAATACCGGCAGCGTTGACGCTTCTGCTTTTGTTGCAACTGAAACGCTTTCTGCTGCTGGCGGTGTGGGTTTTGCAATCAAGGCAGTAGAAAACGTCAATGTGGTGGCTGGCGCCTACCTAACGGCTCTGTACGGTTACCTGGCGTTTGGCGCTTCTGGTCGCGTCACTGGCCTAGCATCAGGCACGGTTGGCGAGATTGTTATGTCTGCGGCTTGCACACAAGGCACTTACGCTGCGATGGAGTGTGAGATTGGAATGCCTAGCGGCGCTGTCACTGGCGGCAACACATCGTTTTTCTATTTGAGTTCCTACGGTGCTGACAAGGCAACATTTGACACTAGCGGGACGTTGTTTAACCTGGCTGGCGTAACCAAGGGTTCGGGTAAGCTGCTGGCTGACACGACTGCCGGTTCAACGGCTCGGCCTGTTCAGGTAATCAAAGTCATCACGCCCGACGGAACCCGTTATCTGCCGTTGTATTCCACTGTTGCAATTGCAGCGTAATGGTTGTCACTAAGGACGCCATCAACAGCCGGGTTGCAGAACTTGTTAAAAAAGAACAGGAACTGCGATCTGAGTTAAACGCTGTTATTGGAGCAATCCAAGACTGTGGATATTGGTTGGCACAATTAGACAAAGCAGATTGATGGTTGCAAAATCATGGCTGACAATCCGTTAAGCACGTTTTTGCCAGACAGGGCAGCAACAGGCTTTTTCCCGCAAATGAAGCCCAGGCGCAGGTTTCAAGACCGAGAGGCGTCTGCAAATGTGCCGCTAGATGTAATGCGTGGACGCTTGGCAGGGATGCTGGGCACTCCAACGGATCTGGCTAACATTTTCCGATCACCTATGCCAACAGAAATGTTTGGCGACACTAACTACGAGCCAGCGCAGCAATTGCCCTACGGCTCGGAGTATTTCCTGAAGAATCTGCCACTGGCCCCAACGTCAAGGGTTGGTGAAGTTGCTGGGCAAGCAGGATCATTTGTACCACTAAACCCAATGCCAGCAGCAAGAGCAGCAGCGGCTGGTGTCAAGGCACTAGGCCCGACAGCAGGGCGCATGGCAGAGCAGTATTTAACGCGAACTGGTGGCATTCTTCCTCTAGACGTTTACCACGGTAGCCCACACAGATTCCCACCAACAGCAACAAACCCACTTGGCGAGTTTGACGCCAGCAAGATTGGCACCGGTGAAGGCGCACAGGCTTATGGGCATGGAATCTACACAGCAGAATCTAAAGAGGTTGGTGCTGACTATGCCAAAGTTCTTGCCAGCCCAAGAAATCGCGTAATGGACAAGCGCGGTGTGTATATTGAGCCATCACCGATGGGTGATGGTATGTGGCGGCTGGGAAAGTCTAGCGAAATAGGCAAGATGCTTGGTACAACTGGCGATGCAACTCAAGGCATTACAGACTATCAATTTCCAAATGTTGCTGCTGCTGTTCGTTACGCAAAGAAAAATGGCTTTCTTTCTAAAGATGAAAAACCTTTGCTTACTGAAATAGCCAGTGAAAGAAATTACAACCCGGTTCGGTCTGCCTCTCAAATGGAAGACTCAACTTACAACCAGCTAATAGCCAGTGACCCAGGATATCTTTACAAAGTAGACCTACCAGATAAGCAGATAGCCAAGATGCTGGATTTTGACAAGCCGTTGAGTGAGCAAAGCAAGGAAGTGCAAGCAGCTATGGATAAGGCGTTTCAATTGCATTTAGGGCGCATTCCGCAAGTCAATAAAGACACATTTACTGGAGCACAAGCTTATGAAATGTTAACTGGCGGAGCCTCTGGCATGCAAGGTTATGAAAATATTGCAGCGCAAGGAAGCAAAGCATTGCGTCAAGCAGGAATCCCAGGCATAAAATATTTAGATCAAGGCAGTCGAAGCACTGGCAAAGGCACCAGCAATTTTGTTGTATTTCCCGGCGAAGAAAAAAGTCTGACCATCCTAGAACGCAACGGACAACCAGGCCAGAATAGTCTGAAATCATTTATTAAATGACAGCAAAACAAATTTGATTTACAATTTCTTTGTCAAGTGCTGCAACACAAGACGGTATGAGGCCACTTTCTCATGCGTTACCCCACAAGGGAACTGATGTTGCAGCATCAGAGCGCAGCAGAAAGTGGCTTTTTGCGTTCCAGTACCGATTGCTGATGGCGAAACAATGAACCATGTTACGGTTGCTATCGAGAGAAGTGATGCGCTTACTTACAAGCCGGCGCGAGAACTTGCAGGCGGTATCTCAGGAACAGAGCAGAACGGTGATGTGACGA
>CAYWXO010000149.1:0-8353 GCA_964462255.1 uncultured Thiobacillus sp.
TGATTGCATTTGCCTGCATCATGGAAGGTCTGTTCTTCTATGTCGGCTTTGTGCAAATTCTCGCGCTAGGTCGCCAAAACAAAATGACCGGTGCTGCCGAACAATATCAATACATTCTGCGCGATGAATCGATGCACTGTAATTTTGGCATTGATATGATCAACCAGATCAAACTGGAAAACCCCGCGTTATGGACCCCCGAGCTGAAAGCGGAACTCAAAACCATGTTTGAAAAAGCCGTCGCACTGGAATATCAGTACGCTGAAGACACGATGCCGCGCGGCATCCTCGGCCTCAATGCGCCGATGTTCAAGGAATATTTGCGCTTCATCGCCAACCGCCGCGCCAGCCAAATCGGCCTTGATGAGCTTTACCCCGGTGCCAACAATCCCTTCCCCTGGATGGCGGAAATGATCGACCTGAAAAAAGAAAAAAACTTTTTTGAAACGCGGGTCACCGAATACCAAACGGGTGGCGCATTAGCTTGGGATTGAGGTTAAGAATGTCTCGGTTGGGCTTTACAATGCGGCCTCTTTCAAGAAAACCATGCCATGTCTGACCACTTTGATCCTGAACTGACCGCCCTTAAATTACCGCCGCATTCGGTTGAAGCAGAACAATCCGTACTGGGCGGATTAATGCTGGAAAACAACGCTTGGGAACGGGTTGCCGACCTGATTAACGAGCAAGATTTTTACCGAGCCGATCACCGCGCGATTTGGCGGCAAATCGTACGCCTGATTGATGCCAATAAACCCGCCGATGTTGTCACCGTGGCGGAGTCGCTGGAATCATTTGGCAAACTCGACGACACCGGCGGCCTCAGTTATATCGCCGCGCTGGCACAAAACACGCCGTCTGCCGCCAACATTCGCCGCTATGCTGAAATCGTGCGGGAACGCGCAGTGCTGCGCAAATTGGTGGAAGTGGGCGCTGAAATTTCTGAATCAGCCTTTAGTCCGCAGGGCCGCAGCGCTGCTGAAATTCTCGATCAAGCGGAAGCGAAAGTCTTTGAGATCAAAGAAGCGGGCGCTAAAAACACCCAAGGTTTTCAGCACGTACAACCCTTGTTAATGGAAGTCGTTACCCGCATTGATGAGCTGTATAACCGGGATAACCCAAGCGAAGTTACCGGCGTGCCCACCGGCTTTGCCGATCTAGACACCAAAACATCAGGATTACAACCCGGGGATTTGATTATTGTAGCCGGGCGACCCAGTATGGGTAAAACAGCATTTAGTCTGAACATTGCTGAAAATGTCGCGCTGGATGCCAATATGTCGGTCGCGGTATTTAGTATGGAAATGGGTGCCACGCAGTTGGTGATGCGGATGCTGGGTTCAGTCGGCAAGCTGGACCAGCACAAATTGCGCACCGGCCGCATTGGTGAAGACGATTGGCCCCGCTTGACGCACGCACTCGGCCGCTTGAACGATACGCCGTTTTTCATTGATGAATCCCCGGGGTTGACGGCAATGGAAGTACGTGCCCGCGCACGTCGATTAGCGCGCCAATGCAAAGAAGATCGCCCTTTGGGTTTGATTGTTCTCGACTACATTCAATTGATGTCTGGCAGTGGCCAAGGTGAAAACCGCGCCACGGAAATTTCCGATATTTCACGGTCACTGAAAAGTCTGGCTAAAGAATTACATGTGCCGGTGATTGCGCTGTCGCAGCTCAATCGTTCGCTGGAACAACGACCCAACAAACGGCCGATCATGTCGGATTTACGTGAATCGGGCGCTATTGAGCAAGATGCCGATGTGATTTTGTTCATTTATCGCGACGAAGTGTATAACCCGGATAGCCCGGACAAAGGCACGGCCGAAATCATTATCGGCAAACAACGGAATGGCCCTATCGGCACAGTGCGACTCACTTTCCTAGGTGAATACACCAAATTTGAGAGTTATGCCGGCGGCATGGGTGGCGGCTATAATGATTAAGGGTTTAAAATGACGCGCCCCCTCATTGCCCGTATTGATCTTGCTGCTTTAGCGCACAATCTAGGCATTGCCCGTAAGGCTGCACCACATTCCAAAGTACTGGCTGTGGTTAAGGCTAATGCCTATGGGCACGGTTTAACCCGCTCGGTGCGAGCCTTGCGGACTGCTGATGGCTTTGCGGTATTACGCCTGGAAGAAGCCGAACAATTGCGCAACGAAGGTTATACGCATCCCCTTGTTTTACTGGAAGGTTTTTTTCAACCGAACGAATTAACAGAAATCGCCCGCTTACGCCTGCGCCCAGTCATACACCGCGTCGATCAGGCTGAGATTCTAGCCAAAGCCCGCCTCCCGCAACGCGTTGATATTTTACTCAAGCTCAATACTGGCATGAATCGCTTGGGCATTAACCCCAATAGGTTAGCAGAAACCTTGGCCACTCTACGTGCTGCACCGCACATCGCCAGCATTACTTTGATGACCCATTTTGCCTGCGCGGATGAAGCAGAAGAAGCGGAAGAAACAAACAAAACTACGCGTGTTGAACAGCAACTGGCCTGCTTTCAGGCGGCGAACGCGGCGTTTAATTTACCGGCTAGTTTGGCGAATTCAGCCGCTACGTTGCGCTATCCACAAAGCCATGCCGAGTGGGTGAGGCCCGGCATCATGCTTTACGGCCTCTCCCCCTTTGCGGAATACACCGGCGAGGAAATTGGCCTGCTGCCAGTCATGTCGCTAACCAGTCAATTGATTAGTGTGCAATCCGTTCGTCGGGGTGAAGCGGTGGGGTATGGCGCGCGTTTTGTGGCAGAACACGATATGCGAGTCGGCATTGTCGCCTGCGGTTATGCCGACGGGTATCCACGTCACGCCAATACCGGCACTCCGATACGCGTGGCCGGCACGCTGACCCGCACGCTGGGCCGCGTCTCCATGGATATGCTACATGTTGATCTGACCAACGTGCCGAGCGCGCACGTCGGCAGCCCGGTGACGCTATGGGGCGTCGGCTTGCCGGCGGAACAGGTTGCCGCTGCCGCCGGCACCATTGCTTATGAACTGGTGACGGCGCTTTCCGCGCGGGTCAGCATAGAAGAATGCTAAACCCCTTATTTTTAACTCAACTTACCTTACCTTAACGACAGCAAACAGGCCCTCTCATGTCCGATATCCTAAAAAAAATCCTTGCCACCAAAGCGGAAGAAATTGCCGCTGCCAGACGGTTAGAACCCCTGGAAGCGCTGCGTGAATCGGCAGAATGGATGCCCCCGGCGCGCGATTTTGTCGGCGCAATCCGCGCCAAAATCAGCGACCGCCACGCGGCGATCATTGCCGAAATCAAAAAGGCCAGCCCAAGCAAAGGCATCATTCGTGCCGATTTTCGTCCGGCTGACATTGCCGCCCGCTATGCCGCGGCTGGCGCGGCGTGTTTATCCGTTTTGACTGATCGAGAATACTTTCAAGGTGCGCCGGAATATTTAAAGGCCGCGCGCGATGCATGTGATTTGCCGGTATTGCGCAAGGATTTCATGATTGACCCGTATCAAGTCTATGAAGCGCGCGCAATGGGCGCGGATTGTATCTTACTGATTGTTGCCGCCCTACAAGCCGCCCCCCTGCAAGAACTCGCTGAAATCGCCGCCAACCTGGGAATGGCCGTACTGGTCGAAGTGCATGATGCCGACGAATTAAACGCCGCTTTAAGCCTGAAAACGCCGCTCATTGGCATCAATAACCGCAGCCTGCGCAGCTTTGAAACTCGCTTGGAAACGACACTTGAACTGCTGAAATCGGTGCCGGCGGATCGCATCGTCGTCACAGAAAGCGGCATTTTGACCCCCGCGGATGTTAGCGTGATGCGCAACGCAGGCGTCGAGGCCTTTCTGGTGGGAGAAGCCTTTATGCGGGCCGACGATCCAGGCGCAGAGCTAGCACGCTTGTTTGCCTAGATCGTTTACCTGTTAGATTACGCTATTTTATAGCCGACATGCAGCGCCACCACGCCCACCGTCATATTAAAGTAATCAACCTGTTGAAAGCCGACTGATTCCATCATACTTTTCAGTGTTTCCTGATCAGGGTGCATCCGAATAGATTCAGCCAAATACCGATAACTATCGGCATCTTTGGTGACGAATTCTCCCATCTTCGGCAGCATCTTAAAGGAATACAAATCGTATAACGGAGCCAGCGGTTTCCAGACCTTGGAAAACTCCAGCACCATCAACTTACCACCGGGCTTCAATACACGACGCATTTCGGCGAGGGCAACCTCCTTATGCGTCATATTACGCAAACCAAAGGCAACGGTAACCAAATCAAAGTAATTGCTCGGGAACGGCAGCTTTTCCGCATCGCACTGCGCCACCGGCAACATCAAGCCCTTGTCTAACATGCGGTCTCGGCCAACGCCTAACATCGAACCATTGATGTCAGTCAGCCAAACCTCACCGCTTGGGCCGGCTTCCTGCGCCAGCAAACGGGAACTATCGCCGGTGCCGCCGGCAATATCCAGTACCTTAAAACCCGGCCGAATACGTGCATGCAAGGCGAGAAAACGCTTCCAGACGCGATGCAAGCCCATCGACATCAGGTCATTCATGGCATCGTAGCGGTTAGCCACAGAATGAAAGACCTCAGCTACTTTATGCGCTTTTTCTTCCTCAGCGACGGTTTTGAAACCGAAATGGGTTTGTTTGTCAGACATAATCAATGCGGCCTAAAACCATCCGGCGCGCCCACACCCTCACCAAAGAAATACTTCTCCGCCTGTTCCATCAAATACTTGCGGTGCTGAATGTCGGCCAGATTGAGGCGATTTTCATTGATGATCATGGTCTGCAACTTGATCCAGCCTTGCCAGGCCTCTTTCGAAATATTCTCAAACACCCGCTTACCCAACTCACCCGGCAAGGGGGCAAAATCCATCCCCTCCGCTTCCCGTCCCAGCTTTACACACTGCACCATACGCGCCATTTGACCGCTCCTTTTACAAAAAATTAAATCTCAAAACAGCGGGCCGTTGCCTACCGCAACGTCGCCCCTGACTCATGCATTTTCCAACAATTTCTCCACCCGCCGCGCAAATACAGCCATTTCTTTCGCCGCCTGAATATCGCCCTTCGCTTCGGCCGCTGCAATGCCTTTTTCATACACCGCGCGCGCTTCTTGCAGCGCGCCGGCTTCGCTCAGGGTCTTGCCCAGCAACTTCCACGCGGCAGAATAAGCCGGATCAAACACTAACGCAGCCTGCAAATGCACGCGTGCATCGTCCAACCGGCCCACTTTAAAACAGGCATTGCCCAATGAAAAACGCAACAATGCATTGTCCTTGCCCGACGCCAACATCTGCTCAAACGCTTCCAAAGCGGCCATCGCCCACCTCATGCAAAATTGATCTTTGCAGCATGGGGCCAAGAAGTCTCAGCGCAAGACCGCGCCGGCAAATCCTTGTTGTCGCCACGCTTCATACACGGTCACCGCGACGGCATTCGACAAATTCAAACTGCGCTGCCCGGCCAGCATCGGCAAACGCAAGCGCGCATCGGCCGCAAAATCCGCCAATACCGCGGCCGATAAACCGCGTGTTTCCGGGCCAAAAACAAAAACATCGCCCGGCGCAAACGTAATCTCTGTATGCGAATGGGCCGCTTTGGTGGAAAAAGCAAAACGGCGACGCCCTGCCAGTGCGCGCAGCAACGCCGGCCAATCGTCGTGCACACTGAGCGACGCATATTCGTGATAGTCCAGCCCGGCGCGGCGTAACTGTTTATCAGAAAGATCAAAACCCAATGGCCGCACCAAGTGCAATCGGCAGCCGGTATTGGCGCACAATCGAATCACATTGCCCGTATTGGGCGGAATTTCCGGCTCAACTAAAACAATTTCAAACATAGATATCGCTTGAGAAAAGAATACCAATTCTATAAATTCCATGCGCACTCAACAGAGGAGTCACCCCATGGCACGGCCCGAGAAGATCCGATTAGGCGACCTTCTAGTACAACAAAAATTGATTTCGCAAGCGCAACTCAGCGAAGCGCTGGATAAACAACGTCAATCTGGCCGCAAACTCGGCCGCGTACTGATCGAAAACGGTTTCGTCACCGAAGACGAAATTTCTGGTGCCATCGCGCGCCAGCTCAACATCCCCTTCCTCGATTTACGCCAGATCAATGTGCGGCCCGAGATTGTGCGCCTCCTGCCGGAACAATTGGCACGCCGATTCCGCGCCATCGTGCTGGATCAACGCGACAATAAAGTGCTGGTGGCCATGGCCGACCCCACCGACCTGTTCGCCTTCGATGAAATCATCAACCATCTCAACCGCGAAATTGAATTGGCGGTGGCCAACGAAGGTGCCCTGCTGCAGTTTATCGATCGCGTTTATCGGCGCACCGAAGCAATCAGCGAACTGGCGCGCAACCTCACCGATGACATGGCCGAGGATATTATCGACTTCGGTGCCTTGGCCGCTACCCAATCGGCGGAAGAAGCGCCGGTCATGCGGCTGCTGCAAACGCTGTTTGAAGACGCCATGCAAGTGCGCGCCTCCGACATCCACATTGAGCCGCAAGAACGCAATCTGCAAATTCGCTTCCGCATCGACGGCGTCCTTTCCATCGCCACCGAAGCCGACCGAAAAATTGCCCCCGCACTCATTCAACGGCTTAAATTGATGGGCGATCTGGACATTGCCGAAAAACGTCTGCCGCAAGACGGCCGTTTCATCCTGCGCCTGAAACAACGCAGCCTTGATGTCCGTATGTCCACCATTCCAACCCAATTTGGCGAATCAGCGGTGTTGCGGCTGCTCACCGGCAGCGGCCAGGCCGGGCTGGCTAACCTCGCGATGACGCCGAAACTGTTTGAGCGTTTTAACAAGCTCATCCATCGCCCGCACGGTCTTATCTTAGTCACTGGCCCGACAGGTTCCGGTAAAACAACCACGCTTTACGCCGCAATTTCAGATCTCAACACACCCGAGCGCAAGATTCTCACCGTCGAAGACCCGGTCGAATATCGCTTAGCCGGCATCAACCAGGTGCAAGCCAACGACAAGATCGACCTGACCTTTGCCCGCGCCCTACGCGCCTTCTTACGGCAAGATCCCGATATTATTCTACTAGGCGAAATGCGCGACGCAGAAACTGCCCAAATCGCCCTCCGCGCCGCGCTCACCGGCCACCTTGTACTCTCCACCCTGCACACCAACGACACCCCCTCAGCCGCCGCTCGACTCATGGACATGGGTGCCCCCGCTTACTTGCTTGCCACCAGCTTAGCCGGCATCGTCGCGCAACGTTTAGTGCGTAAATTATGCTCAACCTGCGCAGCCCCCGGCGAGCTGGACGCCAACGAACGCGCCTGGCTACGCAAAGAAATCAGCAACGGCTTCGACATCACGGCAACCCGCGTCGCCAAGGGCTGCGGCAACTGCAACCAAACCGGCTATCAAGGCCGCCAAGCCATCTACGAATTACTTGAAGTCGATGCCGAACTCGCCACCCTGCTCAACGCCGGCGACACCAGCGCCTTCAGACTCACCGCCCAGCAACGCCTGATCGGAAAAACCTTAAGAGACGAAGCGCTGCGGCTGGTAAAGGAAGGCGGAACCAGCGTGGCAGAAGCCATGCGCGTGACGCATCAGATTGATGATGAGTGAGAGGGGGGGTAATCGGATGACAACCGCATAGGCCACTGCGCTACGCAACTGACTGCGCTGCGGTTTCCATCCAGGCTTCAGGTTTGCTACAAGTTTGCGCCAACCCTACCCCACTTTCTTCGAATAGCCCTCAGCACGTAGCCCGGATGCAGCGTAGCGGAATCCGGGTTAAGCATAGCAAGAACGCCAACAAGGGAGGCCAACCTTTTTTCAATGCACATATTTGTATTTCTATGCTTTCCCATACCTACCAGAAACCGCACTTCCTTAAGCATATATAACGTAAAATACGTTATATAAAATAAATATAAATCCCTACAAATTTACACCAGATACATTTCAGGAACGAGATTAGTATGTTGCAACGGTTATATATTCATAACTTCAAAAGCTTTCAGAATTTCGAATTAAAGCCAGAAGGACGGCGTTCTTCTTTACTGGTTGGCAAGAACGGTGTTGGCAAATCGTCTATCGCACGGGCTTTGCAAGTGTTACAGGCTATTGGGCGCGGAGTAAATCGTGTAGGACAACTGGTAAGCACCCGGCATTTTTTCATCGGAAAGACCGATTCGCCCATGCGGTTCGAACTGGAAGTATTGTTACAGGGCAAGTTGTATCGCTACAGCCTAGCTTTGGAGTTGCCAGACAAATTCAAGGAACTCCGAGTGCTAGAGGAGCGGTTATCACTTGATGGACAGCCCGTATTTGAACGCGAACAAGCACAAGTATCGCTGCGCAAAAC
>CAYWXO010000150.1:0-8334 GCA_964462255.1 uncultured Thiobacillus sp.
GCGGAGCTGGACTTTCTGGACATTGCTACCTGGACGGTTGAGAACTTCGGCGGGCACCAAGCATGTTTGGGGTCAGGTCTCGCATTGTAACATTTCATCGCTTCACCTACCGCCACGACTCTAGCCAAGCCGTTGTGCGATGATGAGCTAATGTGCGCGCTACCCCGTCCCCCCTTGCCATGCACCCGGCTACGGTGTGGCGGGGGGTAATGAAATGCTACGATGCGAGACCTGACCCCCCGCTTTTACGCATCCACTCAATCGCATCATCCACATAAGTAAAGACCACTGGAATAACCAGCAGACTGAGGAAGGTAGAGGTGATCAAGCCACCGATCACCACGATGGCCATTGGCGCGCGAAAGCTGGGGTCCGTGCCAAGACCGAGGGCAATCGGCAACATACCCGCACCCATGGCGACTGTAGTCATCACGATAGGTTGCGCGCGCTTACGGCACGCATCAAACAGCGCCTGGCCGCGCTCCAGCGCAGGATTGCCATCCACACCACGACGGGCGAGAAAAACATAATCAATCAGTAGAATTGAGTTCTTGGTGGCCACGCCCATCAGCATAATCAAGCCGATCATCGACGGCATGGTCAATGCGGTTTGCGTCACGAATAACGCCAAAAACGCGCCCGGCACCGACAGCGCCAGGGCGGTCAAAATAGTCACCGGCTGCACAAAATCCCTGAAGAGCAGCACGAGTACAATATAGATCGACAGCACGCCAATTAACATGGCAAGGCCGAAACTGGCAAACAATTCGCTCATCGCTTCTGCATCCCCTACCGTTGTTTGCAGGATACCGGGCGGCAAGTTTTTCAGGCTCGGCAGTGCCAACGCCAATTTTTCAATATCGCCGAGCGGTTGCTGGTTGAGTTCAATTTCAAAATTGATATTCCGCAGCCGATCATAACGATCAATTTCAGCGGGGCCACCGGCGAGGGTCAAACTGGCCACATTGGCGATCATGACCGGCCCATGCTTGCCGGCAACGGTCAAACGTCCGAGTAGATTCACATCCTGACGGGCTTCTACTGGCAACTTGACAACAATCGGTATCTGGCGCTGGGCTAAATTCAATTTAGCGATACTCTGGTCATAATCGCCGGCGGTGGCAATGCGTAACACATCCGCAATGGCCGCGGCGGTCACCCCCAGCTCGGCGGCACGCGCAAAATCCGGCCGCACCACCAACTCAGGCCGGGTCAAGCTGGCCGTACTGGTCACCGCGCCAATACCGGGAAGCGTACGTAACTCGCGCTCAACCGTACGCGCATGTTCGGCCAATAACGGGCCGTTTTCGCTCGCCAGCACCAAAACATATTTTTCATTGGCAGCCCCCAAACCTACCTTAATCTGCACACCGGGTAACACGGCCAGCGCATCACGCAACTGACGTTCTACATCTTGTTTGGTTACGCCGCCGCGTTGTTGACGCGGTGTCATATTAATGGTTAGGGCTGCCTTACGGACTTCGGATGCGCCGCGAGGTGCAAAGGGATCGCTGCCGGCCGCACCGCCGCCAATGGCGGTATAAACCATTTTGACATGCGGATTTTGCGCAACAATACGGCGCGCTTGCTCGGCAACGGCATAAGTTTCCTTGAATGTACTGCCCGGCTGCAACGATACATAAACCTGAGTTTGCGAGAGATCATCCGGCGGCATGAAACCCGTCGCCAACAGGGGCACCAGCGCAAACGAACCCACGAAAAAGCCAGCGGTAACCAGCAAGGTGGTAATGCGATGTTTCAGACACCATGCGACCCAAACGGCATAAATTTCCAGCCAACGCGGCGTGCGGCGAATCTGCTTGGGGGGCCGCAAGACATAAGCGGCCATCATCGGGGTTAACAGGCGGGCAACCACTAGCGAAAAGAACACGGCAATTGCCGCAGTCCAACCAAATTGCACAAAAAATTTACCGGCGACACCACTCATGAAGGCGGTGGGCAGAAAGACCGCAATCAAGGTAAACGTGGTGGCAATCACCGCCAAACCAATTTCATCGGCAGCTTCCATGGCGGCGTTAAAGGGCGATTTCCCCATGCGCAGATGCCGCATAATATTCTCAATTTCAACAATGGCATCATCTACCAAAATACCCACCACCAGCGACATTGATAGCAAGGTCACCACGTTAAGCGTAAATCCCATAATGTGCATGACGGCAAACGCCGGAATAATCGATAACGGCAACGCAGTGGCCGAAACCAACGTAGCACGCCAATCGCGCAGAAAGAACCAGACGACCAGGACGGCAAGCAAGGCACCTTCCATCAACAGCGCCATGGATCCTTCAAAATTATCCACCACCGGATCTACGAAATTGAACGCTTCCGTAATGCGAATATCGGCGTGTTCCGCCTTCAGTTTTTCTAAGGCCGCGCGCACGCCCTCGGCCACTTCAACTTCACCCGCGCCGCGGCTCCGCACAATCTCAAAGCCTACAACAGGCTGGCCATTAAGTAACGCCGCCGAGCGTTGTTCCGCAACGGTGTCACTCACCGTAGCCAATTCGCTCAAGCGAATGCGCCGCCCGTCAGCCAAGGTAATATCCATGGCAGCGAGTTCTTCAGCCGATTTTACCGTTGCAATAGTACGCACCGATTGCTCAGCACCGCCCACATCCGCACGTCCTCCGGATGCTTCTTGCTGAATTTGGCGTAATTGGCGCGATACATCGGCGGCAGTGGCGCGCAATGCCAGCAAGCGGGCGGGATCCAGCTCAACACGAATCTCGCGCGTCACGCCGCCAACACGGGCAACCGCGCCGACGCCGCGCACACTTAACATCGCCTTGGTGACGGTATTGTCGACAAACCAGGACAACGCTTCATCATCTTTTCTAGCCGATGAAATGGTGTAAGTTAAAATTGGTGAGCTAGCGAGATTAACTTTAGCAATTACCGGATCTTTCAAATCGCCCGGCAGATCGGCACGAATACGCGCAACGGCGTCACGCATATCATCTACCGCCTCCTGCGAGGGTTTTTCCAGGCGAAACTCAGCGGTGACTACGGCCGTGCCATCTTGCACTTTGGTGTAGATGTGCTTGATGCCTTGCAGGGTAGCAATCGAATTCTCAATCTTGCGCGCCACCTCAGTTTCCATCTGTGCCGGCGCGGCACCTGGCAACATGGCGGTCACCGTCACCATCGGCAGATCAATATCCGGAAATTGCTGAATCTTCATACTATTGAAGGCCAACAACCCCATTAAGGACAACATGATGAATAGCAAAATCCCCGGAATCGGGTTGCGGATCGACCAGGCGGAAACGTTCATGGCTGTTTAGGGCTCAGCGTTAAAGCAGGCACGATGCTGACACTGTCACCATCCGCTAAAAATCCGACACCACTGGCGACCACCTCCGCCTGAGCGTCTAGCCCGCTGACCTCAATCCGTTCACCCAGCCGCCGCCCAATCATGATTTTGCGTTGGTTGATTTTGCCGCCATGGCCACCCGTCTCAACCTGAAAAACATAGGCAAATCCCTCACGCAGCAGCACGGCTGATTGCGGCAAAGTGAGCGCGCTACGCTGACCGAGTTGAAACTCGCCGCGCGCAAACATCCCCGCACTCACCGCCACATTAACCGCCACACTATCCGGCAAATCCACGTAAACCAAACCGGTCAGTGTGTGCGGATCCACCGTCGGGGCAATAGCACGCACTACGCCAGTTAACGTCTTACCATTTGGGCTGATCAATGTAGCCGTCAATCCGGGCTTAAGCTGGCCGAGTTCGGCGGCAGTCACCTCGGCGCGCCATTCCAGTCGACCGCCCCGAATCAAGCGAAACAGTTCTTGCCCCGGTTGCGTCAAACTTCCCACCGTGGCGCCACGTGCCGAAATAATGCCGTCATCCGGCGCGAGCACATTAGTTTTGGCCAGCTTCAGTTCGGCAGATTGCAGACGCGCTTGGGTGGCATGCAGGCGCGCGAGTGCCGTTTCAGCGGCGGTCTGCGTTTGGGTATTCTGCTGCGTGCTATAAAAACCGCGCTCGGTCAGTTGGCTAGCGCGTTGCTGATTCGCGCGCGCCTCCGCTAAAGTTGCGGCAGCTTCGGCGACGCTGGCACGCGCTTCGGCGAATTCATTTTCGATCGCATCCGCTGCGATCCGCGCCAAAACCTGACCCTTTTTCACCCTATCGCCCACCTGTGCGCGCACCTCGGTAATACGATACGGGCTGATTTCCGCGCCGATGACCGCCTCCTGCCAAGCGGCAACATTGCCGCCAGCACTGAGCACTTGCGGCCATTCGAGAAGCTGTGGCGTAGTGGTAGAAACACTCAGCGCAGGTTTGACCGCCACCACCGGCCCCCCCGCCGCCACCGGTGCATTCTCTTCATCAGGCTTTCCACTACACGCAGCCAGAGACAGCAGCCACAACGCAAGAAAACCACCCAAAGCACGTCGACACGAATAAGTTGATTTCATGATTCAGTTTAACGCAAGCCCGTGATCTGTTCGCCCCAGCAACCACGCCGCCACCTCTAAATCTCGCGGATAAGTCACTTTCAAATTAGTTAAATCGCTCTCAACCAGCTTAGGCGACAAGCCCAGCGCCTCAACGGCGGAAGCTTCATCGGTCACTTCGCCGCCAACCTGTTCCAGCGCCCGCTGCAATAGGGCATGCCGGAACATCTGCGGAGTTTGCGCGCCCCATAAACCAGCACGCGGCACAGTTTCAGCGATATGACCATCACCCGTTTGTCGCTTTAAGGTATCGGCTACCGGGGCAGCCAGAATGCCCCCCACCGGATCGTTGACCAGTTGCGCCAACAATTTATCCAATAACTCCGCCGATAAACAAGGGCGGGCAGCGTCATGCACCAGCATCCAATCATTCGCCGCCACCTCCGCCGCACAGGCATGCAAACCATTAAGCACACTTTCGGCACGCGTCGCGCCGCCGCAGCGCAATACCGTCAATTTGCTGAAGGTTGACCAATCATACTGATCCCACCATTCATCTTGCGCAGAAATAACGACATAAATACCAGCAATTTGCGCATGCTGTTCAAAAGCATGAAGCGCATGCCAAATGATCGGATGGCCATGAATCAGCAAATATTGTTTAGGATGCGCAGCGCCCATGCGCGCGCCCACTCCGGCCGCGGGCAGCAAAGCAAACTTTTGCGAGGTAAAAAGTGACATATAGTTAAATTCGAGCGTGTTAGCAGTTAAGTGCCCTGGATTCTAATTGACCACACACTATTTTTTGGGAGCAAGCCATGTTGAATGTTCGTCCCGCCGCGGTTGCCGGCGCATTTTATCCGGCGCAAGCGGAAACGTTACGCCACCTGTTGGCAGAATGTTTTGCCGCCGCTAAAAAACAAACCGACCCAACCGCCAACCCAACCGCCGACCCAACCCCGTACCCTGCGACACTGCGCCCGAAAGCCTTAATTGTGCCGCACGCCGGTTACATTTATTCCGGCCCTATCGCGGCTTCCGCTTACGCGCTGTTACGCCCTTTGCATGCCGTGGTGCGGCGCGTTGTCTTGCTGGGCCCGGTGCATCGCGTTTGGGTATCCGGCCTGGCATTGCCCGGCGTCGCCGCTTTTGCCACGCCGTTAGGCCAAGTGCCGCTGGATCAAGCCG
Source organism: uncultured Thiobacillus sp. (assembly GCA_964462255.1). Lineage (GTDB taxonomy): Bacteria > Pseudomonadota > Gammaproteobacteria > Burkholderiales > Thiobacillaceae > PFJX01. The sequence continues at coordinate 5,617 of CAYWXO010000150.1, forward strand.
CCATTGCAGCGATCGCCGATTTACCGCAAATCAGCGTTTCCGTCGCCGCGCATGCGCAAGAACATTCGCTTGAGGTACATCTACCCTTCTTGCAGAGTATTCTTGATGATTTTTCCCTTGTTCCGCTGGCGGTTGGCGACGCCTCGCCGGAAGCCGTCGCCGAGGTGCTGGATCGGCTTTGGGGCGGCGAAGAAACGTTGATTGTGATCAGTTCAGATCTGTCTCACTTTCTAACGTATGCCGAAGCGCAACACAGAGACGCCGCCACTGCCGCGGCCATTCTCAAACTGGAAGGCCATCTGGTCGGCGAGCAAGCCTGCGGCGCTTACCCAATCAACGGCATGATGTTGGCAGCGCGTCGGCATGGCCTAACACCGCATCTGCTGGATATGCGCAATTCCGGTGACACCGCTGGCGACCGCAACCGCGTCGTCGGCTATGCATCTTTCGCTTTAGTTGAAAACAATCCAAAGGAGTAAACACACATGAATCAACCCACGCACCACCATAGCCCCGAACAAGGCCAAATACTCATCGCCTTGGCACGCAATGCAATTGCCAGCGAGTTTGGTGAAGCCAGCGATACCCAACCGCAACCTGATTGGCTCCAGCAGCCCGGCGCGGTGTTTGTCACCCTAACGCAAAACGAACAATTACGCGGTTGCATTGGTAGCTTGGTGGCGCACCGCAGTCTCATCAATGACCTGCAAGCCAATGCCCGCGCTGCCGCGTTTCAAGACCCGCGCTTTCCACCGCTGAAACAGGATGAACTGACCCATACGCGCATCGAAGTGTCGATTCTATCGCCCGCCGAAACGATGACCTTCAGCAGCGAAGCCGATGCCCTGGCGCAACTTCGTCCCGGCATGGATGGCATCATTCTCGAATACGGCCGTTATCGCGCCACTTTTCTGCCGCAAGTTTGGGAGCAATTGCCGCACGTCAGCCAATTCATGGCGCAGTTGAAGCGCAAAGCCGGACTCGCCGCCGATTTCTGGGCTGAAGACTTACACCTATCCCGCTATCATGTAGAAAAATTTAAAGAGAACTTACCTCATGAACCCACTTAACCTAAACCCACCTGAAAGCGATTATCCGGCGCGCTGGTGGCACCCTCTCGCTGACGGGCGCATTCAATGCGATTTATGTCCGCGCGATTGCAAACTGCATGAAGGCCAGCGCGGCGCTTGCTTTGTGCGCCAAATGCACGCCGGCAAGATGGTGCTCACCACCTACGGCCGCAGCTCAGGCTTCTGTGTTGATCCGATCGAAAAGAAACCGCTTAATCATTTTTACCCGGGTAGTTCTGTGCTGTCGTTCGGCACGGCTGGCTGCAATCTAGCCTGCAAATTCTGCCAAAACTGGGACATCTCAAAATCGAAGGACATGGATCGCTTGATGGAATCGGCCAGCCCGGAAAAAATCGCCGCCGTCGCGCAACAACTGGGCTGCAAAAGCGTCGCCTTTACCTATAACGACCCGGTGATTTTCGCTGAATATGCACTCGACACCGCCGCAGCCTGCCGGCAACGTGGCATTCAAACGGTCGCCGTCACCGCCGGCTACCTTCACGCCGCCGCCATGGCCGATTTTTATGCCGGCATGGACGCCGCCAATGTCGATCTAAAGGGCTTTACCGATGATTTTTACGTTAAATACTGCGCGGGCAAATTACAGCCAGTGCTGGATACGCTGATTTATTTAAAACATGAAACGCATACCTGGTTCGAAATCACCACCTTGCTGATCCCAACACTCAACGACAGCGACGCGGAAATTCGCGCCATGGTCGAATGGATCAGCCGTGAACTCGGCCCGGACGTCCCGCTGCATTTCACCGCCTTCCATGCCGATTGGAAGCTGAACAATCTGCCGGCAACGCCCGCCGCCACCTTGCAACGTGCGCGCAAAATCGCGCTGGAAGCCGGTTTACACTACGTTTACACCGGCAACGTGCATGATCAAGACGGCGGCACCACCTACTGCCCAAGTTGCAAAACCGCCCTGATTGTGCGCGATTGGTACGAAATTCCCGCCTACCATCTCGACGCCAACGGCCACTGTCCGCAGTGCGGTTACGCCGTCGCCGGCCGCTTTGAACGCTACGAAAAAGCGTTTGGCGCGCAACGCATCCCGATAGCCATGTCACGGGCATAAAGCGCACGCTGCGTCATGACTGATTCCTCTCGCTGTGTATAATCTCGCGCCTCAGGAGACCCGCACCCCATGTACGCATTCCACTTCCGGCAACTATGATCCGTCGGCTTATCAGAAAAGTTTTTGGTCACTCAGCGCGCCCCGCCGCCGTTCGCGGCCCGCGCATTCTTCAACTTGACAGCCACGGCATCCGTCGCGAGCTCATTCACCCTTGTGCGCTAAAAACAACACGCGCCTTGAAAACGGCCGGCTTCAGCGCTTTTGTCGTTGGCGGTGCGGTGCGTGATCTTTTGCTCGGACGCGAACCGAAAGATTTCGACATCGCCACCAATGCCACGCCGGCAGAGGTGCGGGGCGTCTTCCGGCGCTCTCGCCTGATTGGTCGCCGCTTCCAGATCGTGCATGTTTATTGCGGTGCCGACACGATAGAAGTCACCACATTTCGTGCCGCTTCGCCAGACAAGGAAGCAGAAAAAGAAGCCGAAGAAGATGACGACACCCGCGTCACCACCGCCGATGGCATGTTATTGCGCGATAACGTTTTCGGCAGCCAGGAAGAAG
>CAYWXO010000151.1:0-8326 GCA_964462255.1 uncultured Thiobacillus sp.
AATATTAAGCTGTCCGGCAATGTAATTCCTGCAAGTGGTTTTGGAATTGACTTTGCGGCAACGGCTGGAACAGGAACAAGCGAGTTGCTTGCGGATTATGAAGAAGGTACATGGTCTCCTGTTGTGGGGGGAAATGCTACATACACGTTTCAAGAAGGCTATTACACAAAAGTAGGTAGAGTAGTAACTGTTACTTTTGTATTAATAATTAATGTTTTAGGCACTGGAAGCACCACCATAATGTCAGGATTACCATTTGCTTCTGGCGCTCCTAATCGTAGTGGTGGCTCAATGGCCTATTGGACTGATTTAGCTACAAACGTATTGTATCTTGCACCTTTTGTAACTACAGGCAATTCATCGTTAAGTTTTATTAGTCAAACTGCTTCAGGTGTAACGGTTACGGATTCAGCAGCTATATTTGGCAATAGCGCAAGTGTTCAAGGCACTGTCACTTACATGACGTCGTAAATAGAGATTTTAATATGTCATTAACAAAAGCAACTTATTCTATGATTGATGGAGCCCCCATCAATGTTTTTGATTTTGGTGCGGTAGGCGACGGTGTAACTGACGATACGGCTGCTATTCAAGCAGCTACTAATGCGGCAAATTTATCCTACACCCTGTTTTCCAATAGTGGGTTAAGCGGAAGACCCTCGGCAACTATCCAAGATGTTATTTTTCCAAAGGGAGATTATGTAATCAGCAGTTCTATTACGATGGGTAGTTACAGCAACTATTCGTCGACAGATGGAGCAAGGTTAAAAATTTCTGCGGGGGTAACTGCGTTCACCGGAACCACTGCTGTGAATCATAAGTTCACGGGCTTGCAGTCATACGGTGGGGCAACTGTTGTCTACCATGAAAACACGAATGCAGCTTCCGACTCCTCAAAACTTGAGTTTGATGATTGTGATTTTCAAAAGACTACAGATTATGCTATTAAAACCATTGGCACAGGTGGAACACAACTGTCTGGCAATCTTATAATCAGAGATAACTGTCGCTTTGCTCAATGCGCAAAAGTTTTATACAACAGTTTTGACGAAGCGTCAGTGGGGGGTTGGGTTATTATAGATACCGTAATTGGGTCGGACAACCCAATGGTCGCTAATTCTGCGTGTTTTTATAACGCGATTGGAATTATTCGTTTTGACCGTATGATGGGAGTACCGAATGTTGGCACTGATGCTACGCGAAAAGCAAACATTCGGTGGATTGATAACTATGGCGGGGCTATTTACGCTGACCGTTGCCGTTTTGGTGGTGAGTCGGCGGGCATGCCAATCATCTACAATTTCACTCCACAAGTAGTTTCTCCGACATGGATCGGTTGCAAAATCGTTATTACAAATTCTGATCTTTTCTGTGGTGAAGCGTCACAAACTGATAACGGCGTTATAGTAATTGGTTCTGGTGGGTACATTCCGCAGCAAGTAGAAATTACTGGTTGCAAAGGGCCAAGCGACGGGTTTTTCTTTAATAATAAAGTTGCTGGAACAAATCTTGGGACTTATCTCTCTGGGCTTATCGCATCCGACCCCAATCTCAAGTTCCGGTACACGCTAGGGCCAAATATATCTGTCGGCACTGTCAACCTTTCAACGACGGTGGGAAGTGCAACAGACCTAGACCAATACATCACGCCGGGGATGCAAACGCAGTGGGCAGCACCGTCGCTGGTTAACTCATGGGCCAATGCTGGTGGCGGAGAGCCTTTGGCGGGGTATATGAAAGACGCGCTTGGATTTGTGCATTTACGGGGGAATCTGACAACAGGCGTTATTCCGAATACCATGTTCACACTACCGGCTGGATTTAGGCCAACCGGGACATTAAACTTTGCACCTTTATCAACCGCAGGCGGACCAACGGCAACTACCAGTTGGGTTCAAATTACGTCAGCTGGTGTCGTCACACCAGTGGCCGGTGGAGCTAATAGCGTTGCTCTTGATGGCATCACGTTTGCTACATTTTAAGTATTTTATTTTTAAGGAGAATCAAATGACACTTGAAAAAGTTATCTCTGTTGATCTAATTGAAGTTGTCGAAAACGGCTCAATTCAAGTACGCACCAAGACCGCTATTCTTGAAGATGGCAAGCAAATCAGCGGATCATTCCATCGCCACGTTGTCGCCCCCGGCGATGACTACAGCGGCGAGGATGCCCGTGTGAAGGCTATTTGTGCGGCAACGCATACGGCGGTTGTTGTCAGCGCTTACAAGGTTACCCAGGCTGTTGCTAGGCCATAATTAGGCATAAGTTGCTAAACAACTTTAAAGGACAAAGATGACTCAAGAAGTATTCCAACCAATTGGTTTGACTGTTAATTTTACTGGTGCAACCAATGCGCCAACAGCAGTACAACCCAACCCATCAAATGTGGTTAACACCAACTTCAGGTTTGTTAATAGCGGGATTGTTACTGTGTTTTTGGGAACTGGTACATCGTCAGCAATTGCTGTAACGGCTGCATCGGTGACCACAGGTATACCTTTGGTTCCTGGCGCTGTTGAAGTAATGAGTTTTCCTGCTGGTACATTCTTTACCGGCATCACTGCATCTGGTACGGCAGTAATTTACGTCACGCAAGGTCAAGGGCTGTGACAACCCCACAGGACATCATCAATCGAGCGCTGAAGGACATTGGCGCTTTAGCTGCGGGGGAAACCCCAGCGGCGGCAGATTCGGCAGATGCGTTTGATATGCTGAATGATATGTGCGCGCAGTGGTCAAACGAAAACATGATGGTTTTTTACAAGACAGAGATTATTTTTTCAACAACTCCGAATCAGGTGCAGTACACGATTGGGCCAGGTGGTCAGGTCGGTGCATCGTTTACCGGATCTATTGCTGGAACGACCCTGACGGTCACCGCCATCACCTCTGGAGCCATTGCGATCGGTCAAACACTGTCTGGCACTGGCATCATTGCAGGAACCACCATTGTGGGCTTTACAACAGGCGCAGGAGGCAACGTTAACGAGACAGGCACCTACACTGTCAGCACCAACCAAACAGCGTCCAGCACCACAATATCAGCGTACTACGAACGTCCTCTGACGATTGAAAGTGGCTTTGTGCGGATTGCAACAATGCAGGGCGGCAGTTCTGTTGCTGGCGGTTACCTTGACTATCCTGTGGCCATTCTTAGCGCGGAGGAATACCAGAGCATAGGCATCAAGCAGCTAAGTGGCCCGTGGGCCAAGGCAATTTACTACCAGCCAAGCGAGGTGCTGGGAACATTGTTTGTCTACCCAAACCCAAGCCAGGGCGAATTGCATCTGTTTACCCAGACAATCTTTCGGCAGTTCAATGGCTACACTGACAGTGTCCAGCTGCCGCAGGGATACAACAATGCGTTGCGTTGGTGCCTAGCAGAACGATTGATGCCTATGTACGGCAAGACCAATGCAACCACTATTGGAATGATCAACGCATTTGCTGCTCAATCCAAGGCTACGATCAAGCGTACCAATATGCGACCACCACAAGTTTCGCGCTATCCTGATGCCCTGATGGTTGGCAAAGCCAAAGATGCCGGGTTCATCATGGACGGTGGATTTCGTTAAATGAGGATTAAAAAATGACTACCGTTGCCATTTCTGCTTTGCCCGTTGCTACCGTTATTAACGCTGCTGACATTGTTCCTTTTGTCCAATCTGGCACAACCAAGAGCATCAGCAAGACATTGCTGTTTACCAGCCCCACAATGGTAACGCCTGCGTTGGGAACAGTAGCCAGCGGCAACATCAGCGCGTGTACCAGCACCTCAATGGTGCTGGTAACTCCCGTATTGGGCACCCCAACCAGCGGCAATCTGTCAAATTGCACTAGCACCTCAATGGCGTTGACCACGCCAGTCATAGGTGCAGCTACAGGCACAAGCCTAAGCACCACTGGCAATCAAGTTATCAGTGGAACGGGAAAGCACGGATATGCAACTGGTTCAGGTGGTGTTGTAACGCAAAGTGTTAGCAAAGCAACAGCGGTTACTTTAAGCAAATCTACCGGTCAAATTACACTAGACGGCGCTGCGTTGAATGCATCTACGACTGTTAGTTTTACGCTGACCAACACCGTTATTGAGGCTGGCGACATCCTGATAATGAACCATATCAGTGCTGGAACTGCGGGTTCTTACCTGCTTAACGCTCAGTCTGCCGCGGGTTCTGCCAGCATCAACGTAAGGAATATTTCTTTAGGTTCATTGAGTGAAGCCATTGTGATTGCGTTTGCTGTTATCAAAGCTGTAGCTGCTTGATATGCCAGATTTTGGTTTTGTTGGGACTTCCTACGAAGCCCCATCCATCTATCAAGATGCTCAAGAGTGCATCAATTTCTATGCTGAGATTGATCCTCAAAAGCAGCCTGGTGAACGTGGTGTTGTAGCGCTATACCCAACGCCAGGCTTAGTGCTGAAAACGCAGTTGGCAGTGGCAGAGGTTCGCGGATTGCACACAATGTCCGGCGAACAGATCTTGATTGCGGTATCTGGCGCAAATGTGTACTCTATCAATACCAGCATGGTGGCAACACTGATTGGTACATTGGCAAGCGTATCAGGGCAAGTATCCATTAGCGACAACATCACTACCAACAACGGGCTAACAGCTTACATCGTAGATGGTGGTAACCGCTACACCTGGATTGCAGCCACAAACACTTTTGCAACCTTGTCTAGTGCTGATGGCCCGTGGCAAGGCGCAAACGTTACAGATCAAGTTGATAACTATTTTCTGTACAACGAGCCAGGAACGCAAAACTGGGCCTGTAGCAACCTTGGTACTGCCTCATCATCTTTGGCGCTCTACGGCACGGCTGATGGGTCTAGTGACCTTTTGGTAAGCCTCATTGTTGACCGCAGGCAGGTTTATCTGTTGGGCGAGACAACGACTGAGGTATGGACTGACGTTGGCAATGTCATTGCTGGCATCACAACTTTTCCTTTTCAACGGGTTCCGGGAACAAGTTCACAAAGTGGCATCAACGCACGGTTTTCTCTGGCACGGTTTGGCGATAGCTTTGTCTGTGTAGCAAAAGACACTCGAGGCAATGGCACGATTGAGATGATGCAAGGCTACACCTGGGTTCGCATTTCAACCCACGCAGTTGAGCAATCATTGATTGACCAATACACTGCTGATGCTATTGCCTACACGTACCAGATTGAAGGCCATGAAATGTACGTTGTTACATTTCCAACTGTAAATTTAACATGGGTCTATGACCTATCAACCAAAAGTTGGCACAAGTGGCTGGCATTTGCCAATGGCGTTTATGGTCGGCATCGTTCAAATTGTGGTGCGTTCTTTGCTAATACCTACATTGTTGGAGACTACAAAAACGGCAAGTTGTACAGCATTCAAAACGATGTTTACACAGAAGATGGCGCAACAATTCGCAGATTGCGGCGAGCCCCGCATCTGGTCGCTGATTTCCAACGGCAATATTTTGATGAACTGCAAATCCAATTCCAACCTGGCGTTGGGCTAGGCGTTACACCAGGGTATGACTCTGAGGGCATCATTACTGAGTTGCTGAACGTCCCACCAGCCGGGCCAGGCTACCAACTAATTGCTGAATTTAACTGGGAATACTTGGCAACAGAAAGCGGCGATGAAATCACTACTGAGGCTGGCGATGGTTTTGAATCTTTGGTGACGTTTGCTTATACCGGGCCTGATACGGCTGGTGCTGAAATTGTCACTGAACAATACCCGGCAACGCCTGGGTACGATCCACAAGCCATGTTGAGGTGGTCAAGCGATGGTGGCAGCACCTGGTCTAGTGAGCATTGGACTTCTATCGGCAAAATGGGACAGTACAGCAACCGGGCTATCTGGCGGCGGCTAGGGTTTGGGCGTGATCGAATCTTTGAGGTGAGCATTTCAGCACCTGTCAAAGCGGTCATCATCAGTGCAAATCTGAAAGCATCTGCTGGGGATAACTGATGGCAACCGCAATCCCGAATTCCAACATTAACATTCCCTACGCTGAGTTTCTTGACCAGATTACGGGCAGGCCCAGCATCCCGTGGATGCAATGGCTGATGAACCCGTCTTTTATCACCGTTAATTTAGGCTCGGCATTACCAGTTACCAGCGGCGGCACTGGGCTAACCACTATCCCGACCAACGGGCAACTGTTGATTGGCAACGGCACTGGCTACACGTTAAACACGCTAGGAGCAGGCGCAGGCATTTCTGTGACCAATGGCTTAGGCACCATCACGGTAGCCAACACGGGCGTTTTGAGCGTTTCTGGGGGCACTACTGGCCTAACTCCTGCCGCAGCTACTACGGGCGCTGTAACGCTAGCGGGAACGTTGATTGCAGTTAATGGTGGCACTGGGTTTGCGTCCTACGCTGTGGGCGATCTGTTGTACGCTGCCACAACGACAACTTTTGCAAAACTGTCTGATGTTGCTACGGGAAACGCTCTTATTTCAGGCGGCGTGAACACTGCGCCATCATGGGGCAAGATCGGTCTAACCACCCATGTTAGCGGCATCTTGCCGGTTGCCAATGGCGGCAATGGTCTAGGCGTGGCTTACACAGTGGCAACGCTGCCAGCAGCCGGGACACAGGGCCGCAGATCATGGGTGACTGATGCTTTAGCACCAGTGTTTCTAAACGCTGTTGTCGGAGGCGGTGCGGTAGTCTGCCCCGTGTTTGACAATGGCTCTGCCTGGGTAGTGGCATGACCGTACTCACCTTATCCACCCAAGTCACCAAAGAACAGATTGAACGTCTGCAAAGCCAGATGGCGGCAATGCCGCAGGCTGAGTTGGTAACAGAGCATTCATTTAGTCCAGGAATGTATCTGCGAAAAGTATTTCGACCCGCGGGAACGCTGATTGTTGGCAAGGTGCATAAAGAGCCGCATTTCTTTCTTTGCGCCAAAGGTGAAATAATTGCTTGGACTGAGGGCGGCATGAAACACTTGTATGCTGGGGATGTAATTGAAAGCAAACCAGGCACCAAGCGGGTAACCCTGGCGGTGACTGACGCAATTGGGATCACAATTCACCGCACTGACAAAACAGATTTAGATGATATTGAAGCTGAATTGATTGAACCAGACACAGCAGCATTGTTTGATTCATCAAATAAGCTAAAAATAAAGGAGTTGACATGACTTTTCTTGCAGCAGCCGCATCATTAGGAACATTTGCAGCGGCAAATGCTTTGCCATTGGCAATTGGTGGTAGTGCCTTACTGGGATTTATTGGAGCTAGTGATCAGGCTGACGCTGCAAGAGAAGGCGCACAGATGCAGTCTGATGCGGCTGCTCGAGCGGCTGCATTGCAAGAAAAACAATACGCAGATCTAGCCCCGTATCGTCAATCTGGTCAACTAGGCTTGAGCAAAATTCAAGAGATGCTGCCTTACTTCACAAAAGAGGTAACAGCGCAGGATCTACGTTCAATGCCAGGTTTTGAGTTTGGGCTAAACCAAGGCACAGGGGCGGCTGGTCAAGCGATGAACGTTGGTGGCGGTGGATCTAACGTGGATTTGGCAAGAACCAAATTTGCAACCGATTACGCTACCAATGTTGGTTTGCCCCAATACATTTCGCAGAGAACAGGCATCTACAACACCTTGGCAAATATTGCGGGTATAGGTCAGAAAAGCCAAGAACAATCTGGAAACATTGCTTCTAACATTGGGCAACTTGGGATTGGTGGTGCAACAGCGCTGGGTGCTGGCAACATTGGTGCTGCAAACGTTATGGCTGGTGGCCTGCAAGGACTCGGCAACGCTGGAACTTTGGCAAGTTTGCTTAGGCCACAAGGTGTTAGCTATTCACCGTCACAAGTTGCCAATGCTAATGCCATGAATGTTCCAACATCTGCACCGCCATTAAGTTCAAGTTTTAATCAATATCTAGTTGGATAAAAAATGGCTGATTTCAACATAACACCGATCGGCAACACGGTTAAACCCGTGGCTGGAATGTCGTTGTCTGACATGATGAACATGGCCAGCAGCGCCCAGGCGTACCAGCAAGCCCAGCAGATCAATCCTCTGAACTTGCAAGCTGCACAGCAAACGGTTGAACAAGCACGGCAGATGAACCCGTTGCTCCAGCAAGCCCAGCAACAAATTGTTAACCAAGCAGCCAAAGTAAATCCAGAATTGTTGCGTAGCGCTACCGCTGCCGCAGGTACTGCCGAGACTGGTCAAGCATCAGCTAGTTTAGATTTTGCCAATAAAAAGGTAAGTGCTGTTGCTAACAGGTTGACGGGGATTATTAACAATCCGTTGATCATTGCTGCTGAACAAAATCCAAGTGCAGTTAACCAAGAAGCCTTGTATG
>CAYWXO010000152.1:0-4601 GCA_964462255.1 uncultured Thiobacillus sp.
GACGCAGGCGGCCGAGGCTTCGCTCCGCAGCGATGTGATGGGTGCTGCCGCCGAGATCGAAAATGTCGCACGCGAGGCAGAGGCCCGCGGCGCGGAGCGCGACATGCTGGCCGAAGCGGTGACGGTGTTGGACTACAACATTCGCACGCAGCGCGAGAAGCTCGGCGCAGCGTCGCGCGGCTCCTTCGATCTCGCGCAAAGCGTGGCGCAGTCGCGGCGCAAACTCGAGGAGATCACGCGGCAGCGCGACGCCGTCGCCAGCACCGCCGGACCGCAGGTGGTCATCCCGAACCATCCCACGCCGCTGAGCAAGACCGTCGAAGGCAAGGAGGCCCTCTTCCAGCTTCGCGGCGGCCGAATCGCCTACATCCCGATGGAAATGCTCGTGCGCGAACTGAAACGCGACGCCGAGCCACAACTCAACAAGCTCAACACGCTGCCAGAGTTTACCGAAACGGTCGGCCCGGTCGGCGGCTTCCAGTTGCGATACACCGTCGGGCTCAAGCACGTTTCCGACGGCGGCCCGATGGGTGGGCCGCGCATCCCGGAAGTACAGCTCTGGACGGTGATTCCTACGGCCAGCGACCTGGGCGAGACGGCCGACGAGGCCTTGGCGGACGCGTCCGGCTACCGGATCGCACTGATGAAGTACCCCGCCGACCGCTTTGTGATCACGCTGTTCGTCTATTCCGACAGCTTCGCCCTCTTCCGCCGCATCCGCGAGGATCTGTATCGGCAGGGATACACGGTGGCCGCACGACCGCTGCCGGAAGAATTGCAGATCAGCGGTTCTCCCGACGGCAGCAAGTCGTCGGCGCAGTAGGCGCTTTTGGAGTGCGGTGATTCATCACCGCTTTAGTGAAACGCCTGACCCCCGTTCGATGCCGGGGCAACCAAGAAGGCACATCTTCGCCTTGGCTGCACCCGCTTTGACGCGTCCACATGCCTGGTTGGCGCTTCGATCTCGAAAAAAGCGGCGATGAATCGCCGCACTCCAAAAGCACACGGCGTGTGCTTGGTACTATTTTTGGACCACGCTGCGGATGCCGATCTCCGCGGCCGCGGCGATCTGGTCGAGTTCGTCCATCGAGACCGCCAGCGGCGGCATGATCACGACCACGTTGCCCAGCGGACGCAGCCAGACCCCTTCGCGCATCGCGCGGAGGCATGCGTGGTGCCCGCGGCGCTCCTGCCTGGGATAGGGTTCCTTCGTGGCCTTGTCGCGCACCAGTTCGATGCCGGCCATAAAGCCGCACTGCCGCACGTCGCCCACATTGCCGAGTTCGCCGATGCGACGAAGATGCTCGGTGAGCCTCGCCATCTTGCCTTGCAGGTGCCTGAGGGTCTGCTCTTCCTCGAAGACGTCGAGTGTTGCATTGGCAACGGCTGCGCCCAGCGGGTTGCCTCCGTAGGTGTGGCCGTGAAAGAAGGTCTTGCTCTCGGCGTACGTGCCCAGAAAGGCCTGCCAGATTTCGTCGCTGGCCAAGGTGGCCGACATCGGCAGGTAACCGCCGGTAAGGCCTTTCGCCACGCAAAACAAGTCCGGCGCCACGTCCTCATGCTCGCAGGCAAACATCCGCCCCGTGCGGCCGAAACCCACGGCCACCTCGTCCACGATCATCAGCACCTCGTACTTCCGCGTCAGCTCGCGCACGCCGCGCAGATAGCCGGGCGGATGCATGACCATGCCCGCCGCGCATTGGATCAAAGGCTCGATGATGAGCGCGGCGATCCGCTGGTGATGCTCTCGGAGCACCGCTTCGAGTTGCCGCAGGTAATAATCGCAGAGTTCCTCGCTCGCCACGCCCGGCGGCGTGCGGTATGTGTCGGGCAGCGGCACGCGCATCGTCTCAAAAAGCAGCGGGCCGAACACGGCGTGGAAGCGTGCCACCCCGCCCACACTCACCGCGCCGATGGTGTCGCCGTGATACGCCTCACCCATGGCGACGTAGACCGTCTTCTCGGGCCGCGGATCGCGGCGCTGCTGCCAATACTGAAAGGCCATTTTCAGCGCGATCTCCACCGCCGTCGCGCCGCTGTCCGAGAAGAAGACATGCTCCAGGCACGGCGGGGCGAGATCCACCAAGCGCCGCGCCAGGCGGATCATCGTCGAGTTCGACGCCCCCAGCGACGTGACGTGGGCCACGCGATCGAGCTGATTGCGAATCGCCGCGTCGAGCTTGGGATGCCGGTGCCCGTGGACATTGCACCACAAGCTGCTCACGCCGTCGATATAGCGATTGCCGTCGATATCGGTGAGCGTGCAGCCCTCGCCGCGTTCGAAGATCAACGGTTCATACTCGGCCATCTGCGTGAAGGCATGCCACACCAGCGAGCGATCCCAATCACGCAGTTGTTCTTTGCTAGGTTCCTGCATCAGTTTCTCGAGTCCTGGCAATAGGGTGGGCACCGCCCACCGAAAACCGTAATTAGTTTCTGTTGCGGAAGGTGGTCCAGCGCTGTGGGGCAGGTTTTCAACCTGCCGTATTTTCGCGCTTTTCAAGAGAAGGCAGGTTGGAAACCTGCCCCACCAAGCTTTCCGCATTATAGGAGAATCCCGCCGCGCCGTCAGCCCGACACCCCCTTGCGGGTTGACAGTCCGGGTGAGCGCGATAGGATAGTGGTTTCCGACATTTCCGGCCCGATGCGGCCGTCGCTGCGAGTACCCCCCCGAGATGACCCAGATCGAACTAGCCCGTCTTGGCCAGATTACGCCAGAAATCGAAACCGTTGCCAAAAGCGAATTGCTCGACGTCGCCGTGGTGCGCGACGAGGTCGCCCGCGGACGGATGGTGATCCCGGCCAACAAGGTCCACGTGGCAAAAGGCCTCGCACCGATCGGCATCGGCATCGCCGCGCGCACGAAGATCAACGCCAACATCGGCAAGTCGGCGCTCTCGAGCGACACGTCGTGCGAGTTGGAGAAGCTGGCCCTTGCCGTGCGCTACGGCGCAGACACCGTGATGGATCTATCGACCGGCGACGACATCGACGCGGTGCGCGCGCGGATCATCGAGGCGTCGATCGTGCCGGTGGGCACCGTACCGATCTACCAGGTCGTCCAGCAGCTTGACGATATCTGCGACATGCGCCCCGAGCACTTCCTCGACGTGATCGAGCAACAGGCCAAACAGGGCGTGGACTACATGACCATCCACTGCGGCATCCTCCGCGAGCACCTGCCCCTGACGGAACGGCGTCTGACGGGCATCGTCAGCCGCGGCGGATCGCTCACGGCGAAGTGGATGACGGCCCACAAGCAGGAAAACCCGTTCTATACTCATTTCGACGACATCTGCGACATCCTCTATGCCTACGACGTGACCTGGAGCCTCGGCGACGCGCTGCGTCCCGGTTCGCTGCACGACGCCAGCGACGAGGCCCAGTTCGCCGAGTTGAAGGTGATGGGCGAGCTTGGCCGCCGCGCGCGGCAGCGCAATACCCAGGTGATGATCGAAGGGCCCGGCCACGTGCCGGTGGACCAGATCGAACGGAACATCAAGTTGCAGATGGAATTGTGCGACGAGGCGCCCTTCTACGTGCTCGGACCGGTGGTGACCGACATCGCCCCCGGCTACGACCACATCACCAGCGCCATCGGGGCCACGATGGCCGCCTGGTACGGCGCGGCGATGCTGTGCTATGTGACGCCGAAGGAACACCTCGGTCTGCCCGGCCGCGACGATGTGCGGCAAGGGGTGATTGCTTATAAAATCGCCGCCCATGCGGCCGACGTGGCCCGGCATCGCCCCGGCGCGGCCGACCGCGACCACGCCATGAGCGCGGCCCGCTTCCGTTTCGACTGGGACGAGCAGTTCCGCCTGTCGCTGGACCCGGAGACCGCCCGGCGGATGCGCGAGGAGAGCATCCCCGCCTCGGAGGGTACGAAATCGGAGTATTGCAGCATGTGCGGGCCGAAATTCTGCTCGATGAAAACGACGCAAGACCTGCGGAAGATGAAGTAGGTTCCGTTGCGGAACACTAGCCCGACGCGCAAGCGAGGGACATTTAGCGTAAAATTCCGCGAAATCCCTCGCTTGCGCGTCGGGCTAGTGTTTCGTTGCAGACCGGCGTCGGAAAGCCGCCCCCTGAAAGCCGGCCGCTCAAAGCTCCATACTTGACGCGGCGGTGGTCGGCATGCGAGAATCCGGGCTGGGCCGCCGTTGAGGCGCGGCCGGCAACGATATTCATCCTGTTTCCCTCCGAGGTCATCTCCATGCGCGCGATTCTCCTAATCACCGGTCTGCTATTGTCCACGGCCGCCTATGCGGCAGAGGCTCTCAACGTCCTCTCCGCCGACGAGGCCAAAGAGGGCTACGTGCTGTTGTTCGACGGCAAGAGCGTTGCTGGCTGGCAGGGCGACACGAAGGGCTACGTGCCGGAAGACGGCAACCTGGTGTGCAAGCCGGGGGGCAACCTCTACACCGTCAAGGAATACTCCGACTTCGTCCTTCGCTTCGAGTTCAAGGTGCCCGCGGGCGGCAACAACGGCGTGGGCATTCGCACGCCGAACAAGGGCGACGCGGCCTACGTCGGCATGGAGATCCAGGTTCTCGACGACACCGCCCCAAAGTACAAGGATCTCAAGCCCTATCAGTACC
>CAYWXO010000152.1:4630-8276 GCA_964462255.1 uncultured Thiobacillus sp.
TCAATGGCACGGTGATTGTCGATGCCGACCTGAGCGCGATCACGGAGACGGCAGACCACCGCCCGCACCCCGGGCTGCACAATGCGAAAGGCTACATCGGCTTTCTCGGCCACGGCGACCGCGTGGAGTTTCGCAATGTGCGCGTGAAGGAATTGAAGTAACCAAAAGACCAAAAGAGGACAAATCGATGAAGACGCCTGAAACGCTTATGGGTTGTGGCTGCTGCTCGGTGAGCCGGCGGGGATTCCTGACCACCGGGTGTGCGACATGCGTCGGTGCAGCGCAGTTGCTGACTACGGGCCCGGCGTTTGCCGCTGCCGACTCGGCGACGGGCAAGACGCGGATCCGCGTTCTCTATTCCCTGCATGCCCCCAAACAGGCTCAGCCGGACTGGCCCAACATCGGCTTCGACTTCGCGCCGGTCATGCAGCAGATGCAAGAGGAACTGAGCAAGCGTTGCCCCGGCTTCGAGTTCCTGCCGTCCATGGCCACCGGGCCTGCGCAGGCCAAAAAGATCATCGAGGACGACAAGTCGGCCGCCATCGACGGCTACCTGGTTTACCAGATGAATTGCTGGAATCAAGTGGTCCAAACGGCGGCAACCACCGGCAAGCCCGTACTCTATGCCGACTTCCAGTATGGCGGCAGCGGCGGGTTCCTGGTCTATACGTCGGCGTTCCTCCGCGCCAAGGCTCCCAATGTCGGCTTCGTCGCCTCGTCGCGGATCGAGGATCTGGCCGAGGCGGTCAAGTGCTTCTCGCTGGTGAAGGGGGGCAAGTCAGTCGCCGAGTTCGTGGCCGCCACCGCGCGGGTGCGCGGTGAGCGCTGCCCGCAACCCGGCAACCTTGCCTGCACGGCCGACGATCTGAAGACCCTCTCGCCGCAGGAGTGCCTCAAACGCATGAAGGAGTTGAAGATCCTCGCGGTGGGCGGCGGCACACCGGAGTTTGCCGCGGCGGTCAAGGCGCAGATGGGGATCGAGGTGGTGACGGTGCCGTTCGCCGAGGTGAACGACGCCTGGAAGGTCGCCGACAAGGACCAGTGCCGCGCAATCGCCGACCGCTGGCAGAAAACGGCCGCGGAAATCAGCGGCGTGACGCGAGAAACGCTCGAAAACTGCGCGGCGATGTACCTGGCGCAGAAGTCGGTGCTCAAGAAGCACGACGCCGGCGCGATCACGATCAACTGCCTGGGCGGTTTCTATGGCAAGCACATCCACGCCTATCCGTGCCTGGGCTTCCACGAATTGAACAACGAGGGACTGGTGGGGGCATGCGAGTGCGACGTGCGATCCACGGCCACCATGGTGGCGATGAGCGCCTTAACGCAGGGTAGGCCGGGCTACATCTCCGATCCGGTGATCGACACCTAGCGACGCCAGATCATCTACGCCCATTGCGTGGCGTCGAACCGCGCCTTCGGCCCCAGCGCCGCGGCCAACCCGTTCCACATCCTCACGCATTCCGAAGATCGCCAGGGGGCGTCGGTCCGCTCGGCGCTGCCGGTGGGCTACATGACCACCACCGTCGAATTCGGCCCCGACAAGAAAGAGATCCTCTTCCACCGCGCCAAAGCCGTAGCCAACTCGCTCGAAGATCGGGCGTGCCGTACCAAGCTCGTGGCGGAACCGGTGGGTGACATCGAAAAGCTATTCACCCAATGGGATCACTGGGGCTGGCACCGCGTCACGTATTACGGCGACCTGAAAGAGCCTGTCTTCGCCCTGGCCGACGCGCTGGGATGGAAGGTCGTCGAAGAGGCATAATAAGTGGTTTCCGTGCGGAAGGCTTGGTGGGGCAGGTTTCCAACCTGCCTTTTGCTGAAACACCCGAAAACGCGACAGGTTGAAAACCTGCCCCACGGTGTAGTTTCCGTTGCGGAACACTATATGGCTTTGCGTGATTCCAGGAGATGCCACTTTGTAGGGTGGGACTTCGGTCGCCATCTCTCGGTGATTCGGCGTGGAAATCTGGAATTGAAGGTTGGTCGGTTTGCGAAGTCCCACCGGAACCTCGGTTTGCTTGTCCCACCCTATTCCTGAAACGCTCGCACCGGTCAAGGGGTGGTTTTTCGTTTTTTTGCTGTTACTATAGATTTTGTCCTGGGCGGAGGATAGGGCAACGCAGAGGTGCGACCCGAGCGTCGCCTGGGATCCGCGAGTTGATGGGCCTGCCTCGAACCGGGGCGGGCCTCTTTTGTTCAATCGCTCCCCCCTCCTCCTTTCTCATCAATTTGCCGTCTTAAGGCGATAAACCTGATTCTGTCCGCGAACATTTGGCGGTATAAGTGATACCAACAATCCCTGCGCGTTCGGGCGGCGGCTGCCTGGATTTGACAACCCTACCTGACGCAAAATGGGCATGCGGCCCGGACGGTCCAATTACAAAAGAGCCTGGCCTGCACGTGACGTGCTGCGGCGGGCTATAGGGTGGCGGGACTGGTCCGGTCGCATATTCGCGGAATTCGTATTCTCCTGGGGTTTTGAGGATCTTGCCGGCTGGGAACGAACAGCCCCCGGCCGAGGCGCAGGATTCTCGAGGTAAGGTGTCCGCTTCTTCCAAATGACGAACACTTTTTCGGCGATCATTCCAGCCAAGGCGACCTTGGCTTGATTCTTGTTGGAACGCCCCCCAAAGGTCAAACGCCCGTAGAGTTGGCGTAAACGCGAGCCGCGGTGGCCGTTCGTGTTCAGCACACCCGTGATTGCCTCAATCAAGGCCCAGCGCAGGGGATGATTGCAGGCCGGGCTACAGTGCCTCACTCCGTGTCGGTCTGCGGAGTCGTCGCTGACGGGGGCCGTGCCTGAATAGCTGCGCAGGTGTCCGGCGTCGGGAAACCGCTCGATCTCTCCAATCTCGGCACGGATCACGTGTGCCAGAATCAGGCCGATTCCGGGAATCGTCTGCAACAGGAGGACGATCTCATCCTCCTTGAGGTTTTCCTTCATCCACTTCTCGACGGCCTGGATTTTTCGGACGATCTCGTCCAAGAGTTCCAGGTAGCCTTCCATGACCGTTCGAGATGCCGGCGGCAAGGGCAATCCCTCCAGGAACTGGCGGCCCTGCTTGCCGAATAGATCGCTAAACGTGTGCAGGATTCCGAAGCGGTGCAAGAGAGCCTGGATCCGGTTCTTCACGCCGCACCGGAGGGTCGTTAGGGCCATGCGGTAGCGAGTCCGCTCGCGAATCTGGCGGACCTCCGGCGGGGCGAGATAGCTCTCCGGTAAAATGCCCCGCAGTTGAAACTTTGCGAGGCGATCGCTGTCGCGACGGTCCGACTTGGCTTCGTGCTGGGCCAGAACCTTTAGTGCCGGCGGATGCCCAAGGTGAGGATCCAATCCCGATTCCTCCAAAAGATCGGCAATCCAGGGCCAACCGAACGCGGCCTCCATGGCCACCGGCGTACCCTCCGGCAGCCGGCTGAGCCAATGCCGCATGCCTTCGAGATCAGCGTGATCCAGACGAGCACGTTCTTTCAGTTCGATCTCGCCTTCGGCCGTCACTTCCATTAGACTGACCTTGCTGAACTTGCGATGGATGTCCCATCCCACAGATTGGGTGCGCATGGCTACCTCCCGGGGTGAAAGGGGTGATTGAGGTTCTACCACCCATTATCGCCTCGGTGAGGTAGCGTTTCATCCCATTAC
>CAYWXO010000153.1:0-8262 GCA_964462255.1 uncultured Thiobacillus sp.
TTGCGTCGGCGCATGCGTCCGCGCGGCGAAATTCTCAGCCAACATCCGGATGGCGTCCTTGCCGGCATGGATACACACAACCTCAAACCGATGAGCGAAAACTTTGTGCCGGTTCGTTTTGATGGTGAGCTGACGTTCATCAACGTCACCTATTTCGAAGACATGATGCTGGAAGCGCTGGCCCGTTTCCCGAACGCCAAGGCCATCCTGTTGATCGGCAGCAGCATCAACGAGATTGACGTTTCCGGCGAGGAAAAACTGCGCGACCTGGCGCAGCGGCTAGAAAAAACCGGTGTCAAACTTTACGTCAGCGGACTGAAAAATCAGGTGATGGAAGTGCTGGAACGTGCGCACATTGGGGAAATTCTGCCGGCGGATCGTTTCTTCCGCTCGAAGGATCAAGCCATTCAGGAAATGAACGCGCGCTATGGCTAGCTGTTAGGACTAACCCGACTAAGCGTTACAGAAGGGCACGATCATGAATTTTGAGCCGGTAGTTTTGTTCTTTGTGCTTGGCGTGGTCGCCGGACTGCTCCGTTCGGATTTGAAGATTCCAGGCAGTATTTATGAAGCGCTGTCGATCTTCATTCTGCTGGCGATAGGCCTCAAAGGCGGCGTTGAACTCGCCAAACACCCGGTAGGGGATCTCGTTGTCGATGGCCTGATCATCGTTCTGGTGGGTGCCATCATTCCGTTGGTGGCGTTTCCGGTGCTGCGCTTCATCGGACGCATGAGCCGCGCTGATTCGGCCTCGATCGCCGCGCACTATGGTTCGGTCAGCGTGGTGACATTTTCGGTCGGCATCACCTTACTTAGCCATGAAATGCTGGAATTCGAAGGCTATCTGATCGTGTTTCTGGTCTTACTGGAAATTCCGGCTTTGGTGATCGGCGTCATCCTCGCCCGCTATGGCAAGGGAACGGTGCGCTGGGGCAAATTGATGCATGAAGTT
The DNA here is from genome assembly GCA_964462255.1 of uncultured Thiobacillus sp. Taxonomy (GTDB): domain Bacteria; phylum Pseudomonadota; class Gammaproteobacteria; order Burkholderiales; family Thiobacillaceae; genus PFJX01. The sequence continues at coordinate 953 of CAYWXO010000153.1, forward strand.
TTCTTCGGCAAGAGTATCTATCTGCTGGCTGGCGGCCTGGTGATTGGCTTCGTGGCCGGATCAGATGGCATCAAGCCGCTGGACAAGCTGTTCTTTGACCTGTTCAAAGGCGTGCTCGCCTTGTTCCTGCTGGAAATGGGCCTGGTCGCCTCCTCCCGCATCGCCGCGCTGCGTGAATACGGCGTCTTCCTTGCTGGTTTTGCGATGTTGATGCCGATTTTCTCGGCCAGCCTCGGCATCGTTACCGGCTGGGCGCTCGGCTTCTCGGTCGGCGGCACCTTCCTGCTTGCCACTTTGTTCGCCAGTGCATCTTATATCGCTGCGCCAGCGGCCATGCGGATTGCCGTACCGGAAGCCAATCCTGCGCTATCCATTGGCGCGTCGCTGGGCATGACGTTCCCGTTCAACATCTTCCTGGGCATCCCCATCTATCTGTGGATGGCCAAAACCATCCATGCCTTCTGAGGTCATCTAAGGTCATCTGAGGTCTTATCCCATGTCGACGCAATCCCTGCTCCTGCTCACTATCCTGTCTGAAGCCGTTCTGGAGGACATCCTGATTGGCGAAATCATGGCGCTCGGTGCCAAGGGTTACACCATCTCGGAAGCGCGCGGCCGCGGTACCCATGGCCTGCGAACCGGCAAATGGACCGCCGGCGGCAACATCCGCATCGAAGTGCTCGGCGACACTGAGCTGTGCTCGCGCATAGTTGAACGCCTGCAAGCTAACTATGAACGCGACTACGGCCTGTTGATGTTTACTTGCCCGGTGGAACTGCAGAACTGATTCCAGCGCCCGCTTACGCACGGCAAATTGCTGTGTTCCCTTTGTTGATTTAAGTCGCGGCCAGTATTGACCTTGTTACATTGCGAGACCTGACCCCGCAGTGGGTTTGCTGGGGGTTGCTGCGTGAGCTGGGCTCAACGCTGGATGAGTTTGCCTGCTAGTTCGGTATAGGCACGAAATCGTTCATCAAGACTGATAAGCGATGCGCTGTATTCCAGTGCTGTAGCCATAATCAGTCGGTCTGCCGGGTCGCGGTGATGCTCTGGCAGAAGTGCAGCGCGATTGGCAATTTTTCGTTCGATGGGTAGGCAAGCCACTTCAGATCCTTGAAGCGCGTGGTCCATCCAGATGTTTATTGGTAGCTTGAGCGTAATGCGTTTCCGACGGTGCAGCCAAGTTACTTCCCAACAAGTAATAGCGCTTATCGCGAGACTATCAGCACATTCGATTTTCTCGATCAGAGTTGCCGGAAGTGGATCGGCAGCCGGATCTAGCCAACGAACCCAGATATGGGTGTCAAGCACGATCATTTCACTGCATCCCAGTCGGCTTCGGGGACGGCTGGATCAATCAGGTTGTCCTTGAGTTGCACTGTGCCTGCGAGTAGAGGGGATGGTTGGCGTCGGCGTTGAAGTAAGGGGGCATTGAGGGGCTCCGCGTTTGTCGCCGGCATGACAATGATCTCCAAACGACAACGTTCCAAGCTAGGGGGCAGGTCGATTACCAACTGATGGTTAATTGGTTCGGCAAATAAGCGCATGGCTTCCATATGGGTTCCTTTCATAGATGATGGCTGTGGCAATATTATTCTAGCCGCCGGGGTCTTTGTGTGTGTCTTTGAGCGTGACGGACAAGCTTACTGTTTGACGAACAATTTAAGTCGCGGCCAGTATCGACCATGCTACATTGCGAGACCTGACCCCCACTGCCCGCCCAGCCCCCCTAATGCGCCTTGTGCGCCCTCGCTCACTGCCAGCACGGCGGGATGCCGGATCTGGCGTTCCACTGATATGGCGAAGAAGCGTTCATGCAGCTCGTGCGTTTCGCCCAGCCGGATCACGCTGTATTGTTTTTCCACTTCTTCACGGGTGGCGCTGGGCGCGGGGAAGACGCCTGCGCCGGCTTTGCCGAACGCCTTCATCAGTGCGCTGTCGTCGAACTCGCCGACGATGCGCGGCCGTGCGCCTTTGCGCTCTAGCCAGCGCAGCAGCGGTGCGCGCAGGGCGCTATCTTCGCCGGGGACGAGTAACGGCGCACCCGCCAGGCATTCGGGAAACGCACCATTAAGGCGGGCGGCAAGCACGGGCGCGGCAAAAAAGGCCACGCCACATTCACCCAATGGGTGGCTGTAGCCTTTTACATCCATGCCTGGTGGCATCGGCCGATCAGCCAACACCATGTCTAGCCGGTGAATGGCCAGCTCCGCCAACAGACGGTCGAGACGATCTTCCCGGCACACCAGATGAACTGCTTCGGGCAGCGCAAGCGCTGGTGCCAATAGTTGGTAGGCGATGGATTTGGGCACCACGTCGGCAATGCCGACCCGGAACGGAAACGCGCGTTCTTCCTTGCCGTTGCGCAAAACCGCTTCCAGTTCGGCGCTGACCTGGAACAACTCTTCGGCGTAGGACATGGCCAAGCGGCCGGTTTCAGTCAGCTCCAGCCGGCGGCCTGTGCGACGAAATAGCGACACGCCCAAGCGCTGTTCGAATTGCGTGAGTTGGCCGGACAGGGTCTGCGGGGTCAGGTGCAGTTTTTCCGCCGCGCGGTTGACTGCGCCGGCCTTGGCTACAGCGTGAAAGTAATGCAAGTGTTTGAAATTGATCATAGCGCTTCCTTTTGAATCGAGTAATTCGAACTAAACAGCATGATAATTCGAATTTCTCTGGTTAACGAATGGACGTAGGATGCGCTGGTACATAACTTGATTGGAAAAATGTCATGCAAATGGATATCCAAAGCCAAGGCTTCAGCCTCACAGATGCGCTGCGCAACTACGTCACCAAACGGCTGGCTTACACGCTGGCCCACGGTGATGCAGCCATTACCCGCATCATCGTGCGGCTGTCTGACATCAACGGCCCGCGCGGTGGTGATGACAAACGCTGCTTGATTGAGGTGCGCCTCAAAGCGGCAGCAGCGGTGGTGATTGAAGATACCGAAAGCGATCTTTATGTGGCTATCGACCGTGCCACCGAACGGGCCGGCCGCACGCTGGCACGAAGATTGGCACGACAGCGCGAATTTGCGCCGGAGGAGCTGGCTGCACTGGACATGCAGGAAGCTGCACCGCAGCCATGCCCCACAAATTAATTGCACTCGCCGCGGAACGCCTGCGCTGCGGCGGCGTGGTGGCTTTTCCGACCGAGACGGTTTACGGCCTCGGTGCTGATGCGCGCAATGAAAGTGCAGTGCAGCAGGTTTTTGCCATCAAGGGGCGGCCGGCTGATCATCCGTTGATTGTGCATTTAGCCGACACATCACAGGCTGACGCGTGGGCCCGCGAGATCCCGGAATGCGCCCGGCGACTCATGGCTCACTTTTGGCCCGGCCCGCTCACCCTCGTGCTGCCGGCGCATGACGATGTGCCGCGCGGCGTCACCGGTGGACAAGATAGCGTTGCGCTGCGTGTTCCCGCTCATCCGATCGCCTTGGCCTTGTTGCGTGAATTCAGCGGCGTTCATTGGAATGGATTGGCGGCCCCATCGGCCAACCGCTTTGGCGCATTGAGCCCCACCGAGGCTTGGCATGTGCGCGCCACCTTTGGCATCCAGGTGGATCAAGTGTTAGACGGCGGCCCCTGTCGCTTTGGCTTAGAGTCCACTATTGTTTCGTTGCTGGAACAACGTCCACGTGTACTGCGGCCCGGCATGCTGCCGCTGGCCGCCCTGCGCGAGGTGCTGGGTGAGGACGGCATTGAATTCGACGGCCGGCCGGATTGTGCCTCAGCGGCAGCTTCGCTATCGCTAAGTCCACCAACTCCGCGCGTGCCCGGCAGCCTCGCCAGCCACTACGCGCCCGCCACGCCGCTGGAAATTCACACGCTTACGACGCTGCCCGCACGCGCCAATGAGCTGCTGGCCGGAGAACTGCGCGTTGCCGTGCTGCGTCGCAACCGAAGTCTGCGTGGCATGCCTCCGATGCCGCCTGTCCCTCAATTTTTACTGCCAGCGCGGCCGGAACCTTATGCGCGCGGCCTCTATGCCCGCCTGCGCGAACTCGACCGTTTTGGTTTTGACCGATTGTTGGTCGAAGCGCCACCCACCGACGAAGCGTGGTGGGCAGTCAATGATCGACTGGCGCGGGCTGCCACGGTGCAAATAAAGTAGGTTGGGCTTCCTTACGTCAGCCCAACCTACAGATTAATGCTTATTTATTAATAGCACTTTAGGAAGATAGCGATGAATATCCCCTTTCTTTTAACAGCCACGCAATTTGCCTCTCGACTGATGCAGGTTCGCCGCAGCACATGGGTCGCGCTTGGTGTAGGTGTGCTCGTATTAATCGGTCTGCTGATTTGGGCTGCTATCGCATTATTGGGCTGGCTGTGGGGACAATCGCAGACCTGGATGGAGAAAACCCCGGCAGTGGCGCACGAGGCGCTAGCGCAAATTGAACGCGTCGTGCCGGGCGCAGGTGAAACACTTGGTCAGCTTGCGCCTTCCCATGTTCCTGCCAGTGAGCCTGTCAAAAAACCGCCAGCGCAAACTCAGCGCGATGTTTCCGGCACAGACCTGGCCCCGGTAGCACGCTATCCCGGCCTGGCGCGCACCGATTGGCAGCGCTGGGGCAAGCAAGTCATCATCGAATACGAAGGAAAAGCGGATTACGCCACCGTGCTCGACCATTATTTGAAGGGCTTTGCCGAGCGCGGCTTTGTCCAGGTCGTACAATCCGCCTCCGCAACGGCAGAAACACACGAATTCACACAAGGACTTGAGCGGATTGGTCTAGCTATTATGCAAAAACCGAATGACAACGTCAGCGTAAAATTAAATGTTACTTTGCCTTAACTTGTTTTAATTTACCTTAGCCTGCTTTAAATCACCGCCAATGAATGCCAGTAATCTAACGTCGTCCGAACCCATCCGGGAGCGCCTGCGCGTCTTTCTGGAACACCGCCGTGTCCAAGGCGTCATCATCACCTTGATTTTGATCAACGCTGTTTTGCTCGGCCTGGAAACGTGGCCCGTGGCCATGGCCAACGCGGGCGACCTGATCCTGCTGCTGGATCAGATTATTCTCAGCGTGTTCGTGTTGGAAATCAGTGCGCGCATCTATGTTCACCGACGCAATTTCTGGCGCGACCCCTGGAGTCTGTTCGATTTTGTCGTGGTGGGTATCGCCTTGCTGCCGGCAACCGGCCAACTCGCCGTCCTGCGCGCATTGCGGGTATTGCGCGTGCTGCGCCTGCTGACCCTGGTGCCTTCCATGCGCCGCGTCGTCGGGGCATTGCTGGCGGCGATTCCTGGGCTGGGTTCCATCGCCTTGGTGTTGCTGATTCTCTATTACGTCTTTGCGGTGATTGCGACCAACTTATTCGCGAGCAGTTATCCGGAATGGTTTGGTCATCTAGGTCATTCGCTCTACACCTTGTTCCAGATTATGACGCTGGAGAGCTGGTCGATGGGCATCTCGCGCCCGATCATGGAGACTTTCCCTTACGCTTGGGCCTTCTTCATCCCGTTTATTCTGGTGGCCACCTTCACCATGCTCAACCTGTTCATCGCCATCATCGTTAACGCCATGCAAAGTTACACTGAGCAGGAACAGCATGAGACGGTGAAAGCAATCGAGCAAACGCGCAACGCCATGGAAGCTGACTTGCACGCAGAGGTGCGCGCCCTGCGCGATGAAATCCGCGAGCTGAAAACCCTGCTGGTGGCGATGCCCTCCAACACACACCTCATATAATGAATTATTGCTAAGGTCAAATCATGCGTCTTTTTTCACCGTTGTACGCTCGCGCCATGCAGTGGGCGCGCCATCGCCATGCACCTGCTTACTTGGGAACGTTGAGTTTTGCCGAATCATCTTTCTTTCCGGTGCCGCCAGACATCATGCTTGCCCCCATGTGCCTGGCCAAACCTGAGCACGCCTGGCGCTTTGCGCTGCTGACCACAGTGACCTCAGTGGCAGGCGGATTGGCCGGCTACGCCATCGGCTATTTTGCCTTTGAAGCCATTACGCCATGGCTGCAAACGACAAAGTATTGGGCGAGTTATCAAATAGCCGTGCAGTGGTTCAATGATTATGGCTTTTGGGCGGTATTCATCGCCGGGTTTTCGCCTATTCCGTACAAGGTCTTCACTATCGCGGCTGGAGCGCTATCCATGGCCCTGCTGCCGTTCACTCTCGCTTCCATTATCGGCCGTGGCGCGCGTTTTTATCTGGTTGCTGGTCTGATGAAATGGGGCGGTACGCGTATGGAAGCTGCCTTGCATCGTTATGTGGATCGTCTTGGCTGGGCCACGGTCGGCTTGTCCGTCGCAGCGCTGCTTATTATCAATATATAAACAGGGGTTAAAAAAATGAAATTGGAACAACAACATGCCCTGCTTGCCATCACCTTGTTTGCCGCCTTCGCCGACGGTGAAAAACATGACCGCGAGCGCGAAGAAATCCGCCGTATTGCCGACGCCCTTGCCGGGGAAGCTGGTGCCCCGGATCTAGCCAAAATCTATCAGGATGTGCTGCTCAAACGGGTTCGGTTGGAGGCGGCCGCCGCCGCGCTGGTGGATGCCGGTGAGCGCCAACTCGCCTATGAGATGGCGGTGGGCGTGTGTGAAGCCGATGGCAGCGTCAGCCCTGTCGAACGCCACTTTTTGGATGCGCTAAAAACCCTGCTTAAAGTAGATGCTCCGCCGGCAGAACTGATCGAAGGGGAGGCGAATGCCCTGGCCGAGCTTTCCAACGATTTTGCCAGTGAGCCTTCCCGTGATTTCGCCAGCATCGCCGCAAGCAGCAGCGGCCCGGTGGTGGCAGCGCAAGCCAACATGAGCGAGGCGGAACTCGATAAATCCATCCTCAATTACAGCCTGCTCAACGGCGCACTCGAACTGTTACCACAATCGTGGGCATCCATGGCGATCATCCCATTGCAGATCAAAATGGTGTACGGCATTGGCCGTGCCCACGGTGTAACGCTGGATCAAGGCCACATCAAGGAATTTATCGCTGCCGCCGGGGTAGGCCTGACTTCGCAATACCTCGAACAGATCGGCCGCAAACTTCTCGGCGGCCTACTCGGAAAAATGGCAGGCAAGACCTTCGGCAAAGTGGGCGGTGCCGCCACCGGCATCGCCTTCTCCTTCGCCACCACCTACGCGCTAGGGCAACTGGCTAAACGTTATTACGCCGGCGGACGCCGCATGGATAGCACGCTGCTGCGCGACACTTTCCAGAACCTGTTAGGCCCCGCCAAGCAAATGCAGATGCAGTATTTGCCACAGATTCGCCAGCAAGCAGAAAACCTCGATATGGGGCGGGTGATGGCGATGGTTCGTGGCGGTAGATAGGCTGC
>CAYWXO010000154.1:0-8207 GCA_964462255.1 uncultured Thiobacillus sp.
GTGCGGTCCGATTTATTCAGAATTCACGATTAAGTTGGGAACGCGTTAGATGCCGACCATCAACCAGCTAGTGCGCAATCCGCGCCAAGCACCGCAAGATAAAAGTAAAGTCCCCGCAATGGAAGCCTGCCCGCAAAAACGGGGGGTTTGTACACGGGTTTATACAACAACGCCCAAAAAACCAAATTCGGCGCTACGTAAAGTGGCAAAGGTTCGGTTATCCAATGGTTTTGAAATCATTGGTTACATCGGCGGTGAAGGTCATAACCTACAAGAGCACTCTGTTGTTCTGGTACGGGGTGGCCGGGTTAAAGATTTGCCGGGTGTGCGCTATCACATCGTACGCGGAAGTCTTGACACCGCAGGCGTTAAGGATCGCAAGCAGTCTCGCTCCAAGTACGGTGCGAAACGGGCGAAGAAATCCTAAACCTCATTAATGTTTGTTTGAGCTGATTAGAAAGTAGCGAGGAAAAATATGCCGCGTCGTCGAGAAGTACCGAAGCGTATTGTATTGCCGGATCCCAAATTCGGAAGTATTGAAGTCGCAAAGTTCATGAATGTAATCATGAATAGCGGCAAAAAGTCAGTAGCTGAGCGCATTGTTTATGGTGCCTTTGAGCAAATTAACAAGAAAAGCGGAAAAGATGCAATTGATGTATTTGGTCTGGCGATGACCAATGTGCGCCCAATTGTTGAGGTTAAATCGCGGCGAGTGGGTGGAGCAAACTATCAAGTTCCTGTTGAAGTGCGTCCCGCGCGTAGGGCTGCTCTCGCAATGCGCTGGATTAAAGATGCAGCGCGTAAGCGGGGTGAGAAATCAATGGGGCAGCGTTTAGCTGGCGAATTGCTTGACGCGGCTGATGGTCGTGGTGGTGCAATGAAGAAGCGAGATGAAATCCACCGCATGGCTGAAGCAAATAAAGCCTTCTCGCATTTCCGCTTCTGATAAGGATATTTATCTTGGCACGCAAGACACCCATAGAGCGCTACCGGAATATTGGAATTTCTGCGCATATCGACGCTGGTAAGACTACTACGACTGAACGAGTCCTTTTTTACACCGGAGTTAATCATAAAATCGGTGAAGTTCATGATGGCGCCGCCACCATGGATTGGATGGAACAAGAACAAGAACGTGGTATTACCATTACTTCCGCCGCGACAACCTGCTTTTGGAAGGGCATGGATTTGTCACGTCCTGAGCACCGCGTTAATATCATTGATACACCAGGCCACGTTGATTTCACCATTGAAGTTGAACGTTCCATGCGCGTCCTAGATGGTGCATGCATGGTGTATTGCGCTGTGGGTGGTGTGCAGCCACAGTCAGAAACAGTGTGGCGACAAGCTAATAAATACGGTGTACCCCGTTTGGCGTTTGTCAATAAAATGGACAGGCAGGGTGCGAATTTTTTCCGTGTTTATGAGCAAATGCGCATTCGCTTGAAAGCTAATCCGCTGATTATCCAGGTCCCGATTGGGGCTGAAGAGAAATTTGAGGGTGTGGTTGACTTGGTCAAGATGAAGTCAATCATTTGGGACGAAGCATCTCAGGGGATGAAATTCGAATACGGTGAAATTCCAGCTGATTTGGTGGATACCTGTAACGAATGGCGCGAAAAACTAGTTGAAGTTGCTGCTGAAGCCAGCGAAGAGCTGATGAACAAATACCTTGAAGAGGGTGATCTCAGCGAAGAGGAAATTAAAGCTGCACTGCGAGTTCGGACGATTGCAGGCGAAATTGTACCAATGCTGTGTGGTTCTGCATTCAAGAACAAGGGCGTGCAAGCCATGTTGGATGCAGTCATTGATTACATGCCATCGCCAATTGACATTCCTCCGGTCAAGGGCGAGGCAGAAGATGGAAGCATTGTGGAGCGGCCCGCTTCAGATGAGGCACCCTTTGCGGCGCTGGCATTCAAGATCATGACTGATCCTTATGTAGGTCAGCTTACGTTCTTCCGTGTCTATTCCGGTGTGATATCGGCTGGGGACTCTATCTATAACTCGGTAAAGGGTAAGAAAGAACGTCTCGGTCGAATTTTGCAAATGCATGCGAATAATCGGGAAGAAATTAAAGAAGTACACGCTGGTGATATCGCTGCAGCCGTCGGTTTGAAGGACGCCGTTACAGGCGACACAATTTGTGCGCTAGATAAACCCATTATTCTGGAGCGCATGATATTTCCGGAGCCGGTTATACATGTTGCGGTTGAGCCGAAAACAAAAGCCGACCAAGAAAAGATGGGATTGGCGCTTAATCGGCTGGCACAAGAAGATCCTTCGTTCCGGGTTAAAACTGACGAAGAGACTGGGCAGACCATTATTTCAGGTATGGGCGAACTGCACCTTGAAATTCTTGTTGATCGGATGCGCCGCGAATTTAACGTTGAAGCAAATGTCGGTGCACCGCAAGTTGCTTATCGTGAAACAATCCGCAAACCTGCTGAGGTTGAAGGTAAATTTGTCAAACAATCAGGCGGTAAAGGGCAGTATGGCCACGTATGGTTGAAGCTGGAACCCAATGAGCCTGGTAAAGGTTATGAATTTGTTGATGCTATCAAGGGTGGTTCTGTTCCGCGTGAATATATACCGGCTGTTGGCAAGGGTGTGACAGAGGCGCTAAATAATGGTGTCCTGGCGGGTTACCCTGTGGTCGATGTCAAAGTAACGTTGTTTGATGGTTCTTACCACGAGGTGGACTCTTCTGAACAGGCGTTTAAAATGGCAGGAATCATGGCCTTCAAAGAAGGTATGCGTAAAGCAAGCCCTGCTCTGTTAGAGCCGATGATGGCAGTTGAGGTAGAGACACCTGAAGATTACATGGGTGATGTGATGGGTGACCTAAGCCGCCGTCGTGGCATAATTCAAGGTATGGATGATCTTCTATCCGGAAAATCAATTCGTGCCGAGGTTCCTTTGGCAGAAATGTTTGGCTACTCAACGGATGTACGTTCAATGTCACAAGGGCGTGCAACATACACCATGGAATTTAAGCACTACACCGAAGCGCCTAAAACAGTCGCTGATGGTGTGATCAACAGTAAAAAATGAACCAACTGAGGTAATTGGAAATGGCTAAGGAAAAATTTGCACGTACGAAACCCCACGTAAACGTTGGCACCATTGGACATGTGGACCACGGTAAGACAACGTTGACAGCAGCAATAACCACAATTCTTTCCAAGAAGTTTGGTGGTGCTGCAAAAAATTATGCTGACATTGACAGCGCACCTGAAGAAAAAGCGCGCGGAATTACGATTAATACCGCTCACGTTGAGTATGAGACAGAAAATCGCCACTATGCGCATGTGGATTGCCCTGGACACGCCGATTATGTGAAAAACATGATCACGGGTGCAGCGCAAATGGACGGCGCAATTTTGGTCGTGTCAGCCGCCGATGGCCCTATGCCGCAGACGCGTGAGCATATCTTGCTTGCTCGCCAAGTTGGTGTTCCCTACATTATCGTGTACATGAATAAAGCAGACATGGTTGATGATGCGGAATTGCTTGAGCTGGTTGAGATGGAAGTGCGTGAGCTGTTAAGCAAGTATGATTTTCCAGGTGATGATACCCCAATTATCATTGGATCAGCTTTAAAAGCGCTGGAAGGCGAACAAAGTGAAATCGGTGAAGCGAGTATTTTCAAGCTTGCTGACGCGCTGGACAGTTACATTCCGATGCCGGAGCGTGCTGTTGATAAACCCTTCTTGATGCCGGTTGAAGATGTGTTCTCAATTTCGGGTCGCGGTACCGTTGTGACTGGCCGTGTAGAGCGTGGCATTGTAAAAGTCGGTGAAGAAATTGAAATCATCGGGATTAAACCAACCGTCAAAACCATCTGTACGGGGGTTGAGATGTTCCGCAAACTGCTAGACCAAGGTCAAGCGGGTGACAACATTGGCGCGTTGTTACGTGGTACAAAACGGGAAGATGTTGAACGGGGTCAAGTACTGGCAAAGCCGGGCAGTATTACACCTCATACAAAGTTCTCTGCCGAAATTTATGTTTTGAGCAAAGATGAAGGGGGTCGTCATACGCCATTCTTCAACGGCTATCGTCCACAATTTTATTTCCGCACGACCGATGTCACCGGCTCTATTGATTTGCCTGCCGGTACAGAGATGGTGATGCCTGGCGATAATGTCAGTATAACCGTTGCACTGATTGCACCAATAGCGATGGAAGACGGCTTGCGTTTTGCCATTCGCGAGGGTGGCAGGACAGTGGGTGCTGGCGTAGTTGCTAAAATCATTGAGTAATCAAGGCTAACAAAATGCAAAGTCAAAAGATTAGGATCCGTTTAAAAGCTTACGATTACAAGTTGATTGATCAATCGGCAATGGAAATTGTAGATACAGCTAAAAGAACGGGTGCAGTGGTTAAAGGTCCGGTTCCGCTTCCGACCTCCATTGAGCGTTTCGATATATTGCGCTCACCGCACGTCAATAAGTCATCTCGCGATCAGTTGGAAATACGCACCCACAAGCGTTTGATGGATATCGTAGATCCCACTGATAAAACAGTTGATGCTTTAATGAAATTGGATCTTCCCGCTGGTGTAGATGTAGAGATCAAATTGCAGTAAAACTTACGCTTTATCAATTGTCGGCCAATTGCAGTCGACATTAACTGAAGGAATAACAACATGAGTTTAGGCCTTGTCGGTCGAAAGATCGGCATGACCCGCATTTTTACAGAGGATGGAGTCTCCATCCCTGTGACAGTGTTGGATGTGTCGAATAATCGAATTAGTCAGATTAAAACGCCAGAATCAGACGGGTATACAGCGGTGCAAATTGCATACGGTACCCGTAAGGCAAGTCGGATTTCAAAGCCCATTGCCGGCCACTTAGCGAAAGCAGGTGTTGATGCAGCGGCAGGTATGTCTGAATTTATCGTTTCTGCGGATGAGATAGGCAAATATCAGGCAGGAATCACTTTGTCAGCTGACCTTTTCCAAGTTGGGCAGGTTGTTGATATATCGGGTGTAACGCAAGGTAAGGGTTTTGCTGGCACAATTAAGCGGCATCATTTCAAATCGCAACGCGCCACACACGGTAATTCCCGTTCACATAATGTGCCTGGCTCCATTGGACAAGCGCAAGATCCGGGACGAATTTTTCCCGGTAAGCGTATGTCAGGCCATTTGGGTGCGGTAAAGCGGACGATACAAAATCTAGAAATTATCCGTGTTGACAATGAAAGACAGTTATTGTTGGTGAAGGGTGCTGTTCCCGGCTCAAAAGGTGGCGATGTGGTTGTGACGCCCGCTATTAAAAGGGGCTCATAATGGAATTAAAACTCATAAATAACAAAGGTTTGGCGATTGGAACCGTGACGGGTTCGGATGCTTTTTACGGTCGTGAGTACAATGAAGCATTGGTGCATCAGGTTATTACCGCGTACCAAGCGAATGCACGGACGGGTGACAGAGCGCAATTAACGCGGGCTGAAGTTCGTCATAGTACCAAGAAACCTTTTAAGCAAAAGGGGACGGGTCGGGCGCGTGCGGGTATGACTTCATCGCCCATCTGGCGTGGAGGTGGCCGGGCATTTCCTAATAAACCTGATGAGAACTTTTCGCAGAAGGTTAATCGGAAGATGTTCCGCGCGGGTATTGCTTCTATTGTTTCTAAGCTCGTTCAAGATGGCCGTTTGTCTGTTGTGGAAGCGCTCGGGGTTGATTCACCGAAAACAAAAATTCTGTTCAATATCTTGAAATTCATGGGTTTAACCGATCGCGTGCTCATTATTGATTCGGTTGTGGATGACAATTTATGGCTATCGGCTAGAAACATGCATAAGATTTTGGTTCTTGAGCCACACCAAGTCGATCCAGTCAGTCTCGTTAGGTATGATCAAGTGTTAATTACACGGGAAGCTGTCAAGTCTTTTGAGGAGATCTATTCATGAAAACCGTGTCGATGAAAGAGGAGCGTCTGCTTCAAATCATCTTGGCTCCGGTAACCTCCGAAAAAGCTACGATGTTGGCAGATAAACAAGAACAAATTATCTTACGTGTCACGCCGAGTGCAACCAAGCCCGAAATTAAGGCGGCTGTTGAACTGCTTTTCAAAGTGCAGGTAGAGAAAGTTACGGTTCTTAATGTTAAAGGTAAAACGAAGAAATTTGGACGTTTTACAGGAACCCGTTCCAGTTGGAAGAAGGCGTTTGTTTGCCTAAAGCCAGGTCAGGAACTTAATTTCGCGGCAGGAGAATAATCATGTTGGTTAAAGTTAAACCGACGTCTGCTGGTCGCCGTGCCGTCGTTAAGGTGGTAACACCTGGATTGCATAAAGGCAAGCCAGTTGCTAGCTTGGTTGAAAAGCAGAATCGAAAATCCGGTAGAAATAATAATGGTCATATCACAACTCGTCATAAAGGTGGTGGCCATAAGCAACATTATCGCTTAGTAGATTTCAAGCGGAACAAAGATAGCATTGTTGCCAAAGTTGAGCGTATTGAATACGACCCAAACAGAAGTGCGCATATTGCATTGCTTTGTTATGCAGATGGTGAGAGACGCTATATTATTGCTCCTCGGGGGGTGGAAGTTGGTGCGTCCCTAGTGAGTGGTTCTGAGGCTCCGATTAAACCTGGTAATTGCTTGCCACTCAGAAATATACCAGTCGGTTCTACAATCCATTGCGTAGAAATGTTGCCGGGTAAAGGAGCGCAGATCTCTCGTTCCGCTGGCACTAGCGTGCAGTTACTGGCTAGAGAGGGTTCCTATGCTCAACTTCGGTTAAGGTCTGGTGAAATTCGCAAGGTTCATATTGACTGCAGAGCCACGCTTGGTGAAGTAGGAAATGAAGAGCACAGTCTTCGCTCATATGGTAAAGCAGGTGCTATGCGTTGGCGGGGTATTAGGCCAACTGTTCGCGGTACTGTGATGAATCCAGTTGATCATCCACATGGTGGAGGTGAAGGCAGAACTGGTGAAGGTCGAGTTCCTGTATCACCATGGGGACAGCCTACTAAGGGCTATCGTACTCGTAACAATAAGCGTACCGACAGCATGATTGTTCGTCGCCGTCACAAAGCGTAAAGGTCGATTGATATGGCACGTTCTGTAAAGAAAGGCCCATTTGTTGATGGGCATTTGATTAAAAAGATTCAAACGGCTGTTAATGCAGGCGATAAAAAACCGATCAAAACATGGTCGCGTCGTTCGACTGTGTTGCCTGATTTTATTGGATTGACTATAGCGGTTCATAACGGCAAACAACATATTCCTGTTTACGTTACTGAAAATATGGTTGGTCATAAACTTGGTGAATTCTCGTTGACGCGTACCTTCAAGGGTCATGCAGCCGACAAGAAATCCAAAAAGAAATAAGGAGAGTCGTGATGCAAGTTTCAGCGATATTACGCGGTACTCGACTTTCCTCACAGAAAGCGCGTCTGGTTGCAGATATGGTTAGAGGAAAACCTGTCGATCAGGCTCTCAATATTCTCGCTTTTTCTCCTCAAAAAGCCGCATTTACGATCAAAAAGGTTCTCGAATCTGCAATCGCAAATGCTGAGCATAATGATGGTGCTGATATTGATGAGCTGTCTGTCAAGACAATTTATGTTGATCAGGGCCCCGGTCTGAAGCGATTTACTGCTCGGGCTAAAGGACGTGGAAATCGAATAATCAAACCCACTTGTCACATCACTGTGACTGTTGGCGACTGAGGTTAAGCAAATGGGTCAAAAAATACATCCGATTGGTTTCCGACTTAGCGTCAATCGTGGTTGGACATCAAAATGGTTTGCAAGTAGCAAATCCTTCGCTTCAACGTTAAACGAAGATATTAAAGTTAGAAATTTTCTAAAGAAGAAGCTGGGTCACGCTTCGATAAGCAAGATTGTTATTGAGCGGCCGGCAAAAAATGCAAGAATTACTTTATATTCCTCACGCCCCGGTGTCGTTATCGGTAAAAAAGGCGAGGATATTGAAACATTGCGTAAGCAGTTGAATACCTTGATGTCAGTTCCAGTTACGCTGAATATTGAGGAAGTTCGTAAGCCTGAGATTGATGCTCAATTAATTTCTGATTCAATTGCGAACCAACTTGAGAAGCGCATTATGTTCCGTCGCGCGATGAAGCGTGCGATGCAAAACGCAATGAGATTCGGGGCGCAAGGCATTAAAATTATGTCTGCTGGTCGGCTCAATGGCGCTGAAATAGCAAGAACTGAATGGTATCGTGAGG
>CAYWXO010000155.1:0-8198 GCA_964462255.1 uncultured Thiobacillus sp.
TGACCGGCCGCGCTCACTTCTATCAGGATCACGAGTGGTTCCTCGACTTCGGCGAGGGTTTCTGCTGCTTCCGCCCACCGCAAGATATGGGCGCGCATAAGAAAGTACCGGCCAATGTGCTGAAAAAACCGCATCTGACCTTGTCCTGGATTACCCCGCATTCCAAGTGGGGCATTCATTCCACCTATCAGGACAACCTGCGCATGCTGAATCTGTTCCGTGGCGGTCCTTATGTTTGGATCTCTGAGGATGACGCCAAGAGTGTCGGCATTGCCGACAACGACTGGGTCGAGGCCATCAATGGCAATGGTGCCACCATGGCACGGGCGGTAGTATCACAGCGGGTACCACGTGGCATGGCCATGATGTATCACGCTCAGGAGAAGAATGTAAACGTGCCCGGTTCCCCTTCAACGGGAAAACGTGGTGGCATTCTGAACTCGGTCACCCGCGTCATCGTCAAGCCGACCAATATGGTGGGCGGCTATGTGCAACTGGCTTATGGCTTCAATTACTACGGCACGGTGGGCTGCCAGCGCGACGAGGTTGTTGTGCTGCATCGCATCGACGATCAGAGCATCGACTGGCTGGAAAGACCGCTCACCCCAGAACGGGAAGCGCAGTTGAACCCGCCTGGCATTGGATCGAAATAGATTTCTCCTTCCCCGCTCACGGGGCAGCGAGTACAGGGTTTAACCGCCAAGGTTTAAAAGATACGGGTCTCATGGCTGGGTGCTGAATCCTAGTGCCTTGGCGGTTAACAAATTTATAGTGTGCGCTATGCGCACCTACAAGGAGCGTGAAATGAAAGTCAGAGCGCAATTCGCATTCGTCTTCAACCTGGATAAATGCATTGGTTGCCATACCTGTTCGGTAACCTGCAAGAATGTTTGGACAAATCGTAAGGGCGTTGAGTATGCCTGGTTCAATAACGTCGAATCAAAACCAGGTATCGGCTATCCGAAACAATGGGAAAACCAGGAAATTTGGCGCGGCGGCTGGGAACTGAAAGACGGCAAGCTGCAATTGAAATCCGGCTCGAAACTGGAGCGTTTGTTGAATATTTTCGCCAATCCGGATATGCCGGAAATTGATGATTATTACGAACCCTTCACCTTCGATTACGCCCATCTGCAAAATGCGCCGTTATCTGAAGCCGCCCCTACGGCACGGCCAGTATCTCAAATCACCGGCGAAAGAATGGAGAAAATCACCTGGGGTCCAAATTGGGAAGATGACTTAGCGGGTGAATTTGAGAAGCGGTCAAAAGATCGCAACATGCATAACTTGGAGAAGGAGATTTACAAACAGTTTGAAAATACCTTCCACATGTATTTGCCTCGTATCTGCAACCACTGCATTAATCCAGCCTGTGTAGCATCCTGCCCATCTGGTTCGATGTACAAACGCGAGGAAGATGGCATCGTCTTGGTCGATCAGGATAAATGCCGTGGGTGGCGTATGTGCGTCTCCTCCTGCCCGTACAAAAAAGTGTATTACAACTGGGAATCCGGCAAGGCCGAGAAATGTATCGGCTGTTACCCGCGCGTAGAATCCGGCATGCCTACGGTTTGCTCCGAATCCTGTGTTGGTCGTATCCGCTATAACGGTATCATGCTGTACGACGCCGACAAGATCGAAGCGCTGGCATCGGTGCCGAATGAGCAGGATTTATATCAAGCCCAGCTCGACATTTTCCTCGATCCTAACGATCCGGAAGTCATCAAACAGGCGCGCATCGACGGCATTCCGGATGATTGGATGGACGCCGCCCGTAAGTCCCCGATCTACAAGATGGCCGTAGAATGGAAGATTGCCTTCCCGATGCACCCCGAGTTCCGCACGTTGCCGATGGTCTGGTATGTGCCGCCGCTTTCGCCGGTGCAATCGCACATTGATCAGGGCGGCTTGTCCTCAGACCCCGGTAGCGTCATTCCGCCGGTTGAAAACCTGCGCTTACCGGTGAAATACCTGGCTAACTTGCTCACTGCCGGTAAGGAAGCGCCGATCGTCTCAGCGCTGAAACGCATGATTGCCATGCGCGCCTACCAACGTTCGATTCACGTCGAAGGTAAAGCCGACACCCGCGCCTTGGATGAAATTGGTATGAGTGTGGATATGGCGCTGGAAATGTATCGCTACCTAGCCATTGCCAACTATGAAGATCGCTTCGTCATTCCTACTGGCCATCAAGAAATTTCACTAGAGGATTTTTACGGCCATCAAGGGCAAAACGGTTTTTCATTCGGCAATGACTCTTCTTCGGGTATTTCGCCAAATTCATTATTCCCTGATCGGCGCAAAGAAACGGTTGAGTCTCTCGATCCCGCACCTTTGGCAGATGAACGTTAATGTAAAGGAGACCTCTCATGCTCTATAGACTCATATCTAAATCTATTGATTATCCCGATGCGGCGCTGCTGGCCAATTTGCAGGAATGGCGCGGCACGCTGACCACGCAGGATACCGATGACTTTTCAGGCGATGAATGGGTGGTGTTGGATCAATTTCTCAGCCATCTGACCAGTCAAGATGTGACAGAAGCACAGGCCGCTTATGTACAAACTTTTGATCTAACACCTGAACATGCTCTGCATTTAACGCACCATCTATTTGGTGATGACAAAAACCGCGGGCCAGCACTGATCGATTTGACTGAGTTTTACAAGGAATTTGGTCTGGAAATGCGTACGACGGCATCCACCAAGGCGGCCAATGATGAAATTATTGACGATGGAAAATCGAATGAATTACCTGATTTTCTGCCGGTGATTCTCGAATTTGCCTCCCTGCTGGAAAAGGAAGAAGCCCATCTTTTTCTATCACGATGGAGTAAGGTGCTTAATGTGTTAGCCAAAAATCTGGAAGATGCGGGTAGTCCCTACGCCCCCCTCATCCGCCTTGTTGAACAACGCAGCTTGCTGGTCAAAGCGGCCGCTTGAAAGGAGTACACATCATGGATATTCATCAAATTTTGTACGGGGTTTATCCCTACCTCTGCCTTGCTACCTTCATTCTGGGTAGCTGGATCCGCTTTGATCATGAGCAATACACCTGGAAAAGCGATTCCAGTCAGTTGTTGTCGAAACAATACATGCGCTTTGCCAGCAACGTCTTTCATATTGGCATATTAGGTATTTTCGGCGGCCATTTTGTCGGGCTACTGATGCCGCATTCGATATTTTTAGCCATGGGTATTTCGGATATGGCGCATCAGGGTATTGCAATCTTTGCCGGTGGCGTTTTTGGTCTGATGGTCATTTTGGGCGGTGTCATTCTGTGGATGCGGCGTTTATTCAATCCTCGCGTGCGTGCCGCCAGTCGCTGGATGGATATTAATATTCTCGGCTGGTTGATCATGACTGCATTGGTTGGTTTTTCTACCATATTCTGGTCGATAGAGCATGCGAGTCATGGCGATGCAAGCACTATGTTACGACTGGCAGATTGGGTACAAAGTATCGTTATGTTACAGCCCAAACCTGATTTACTGCGTGATGTTGATTTGGTGTTCAAACTGCATATTTTCTTGGGTATGTCAGTATTTTTATTCTTCCCATTTACCCGGCTGGTGCATATTTGGAGCGCACCGTTTGGCTACTTGTTTCGGGCATATCAGATTGTTCGCGCCAAAAGAACTGTTTAATATATTTACTTAATTTTTTGTTTATTACACCGCTATGCAGCATGGAACATGCATGGCGGTTTTTTTATTTGAAACTGGAGCCGCCGTCATGTCAACTACCGCCCACATGCCCAAAATAAATTACCGAAAAGAAGCTGTTGATAGCACAAGCCCTTATTCGATATATACCTGTCAACTGATGGTTGCGGGTGAAGCAATTTTGACTGATCCGGAGGGCTATATTCTTCACATGGATGCGTGGAGCGAAGGCTTTGCCCGCGCTTTGGCGGAAAAGGAAGGTTTGCTATTAACCGGGGATCACTGGCAGGTTATCTACTTTATTAGAAGTTATTATGATGAACGCAACGTGCAGGCGCAAGTTCGCGATATGGTCATGCACTTCCGGGTAGTGTGGGGGCCCGAAAAGGGAAACAGCCGTTATCTGCATGATATTTTCCCCATGGGTGGGCCGCAAAAACAAGGCAATCGAATGGCCGGCATCCGTAAAACAAAGGGAGAGCATTGAGCTGGTCTAAGTCGTGCAACATTAAGATTTGGGGCACAACACGGTTTGCGCCACGTTGCTATGTGAAAAAAAATGGCAAAATTTATAGGAATAGCCCACTAAAAACGAGGTTTTAGACGTATTATTTCCGGCTTTTATTGCTATTAACGCGACTGACCGTCGCGTTTTTCCTTTAACTCCCGCTTGGCTACGCTAAAACCCCTCCGTTCATGAAAACGCTTGAAACTTTGTTGTTGCAGCGAAAAATTGTTCTTCCCGTCGCATTGGTTCTGCTGGTGCTACTGGGCATCTTCATTTTGATGTTTGGGAATTACATTGAATCGCGTAATGTAGAAGCCACTCAGCA
The DNA here is from genome assembly GCA_964462255.1 of uncultured Thiobacillus sp. Classification (GTDB taxonomy): domain Bacteria; phylum Pseudomonadota; class Gammaproteobacteria; order Burkholderiales; family Thiobacillaceae; genus PFJX01. Next base: position 4,498 of record CAYWXO010000155.1, read on the forward strand.
AAAAATTCGCTTGGCTGAAAATGTCTGGAATCGATTGCGGACAGAAAATAGCAGCCAACTGGAGTGGTTCACCCGCCAAGCGAGCGAAGATGAGCGTCTGCAGGCGGCCATGCGCGCGAGCGACAGCGCGACGTTGCTGGCGTTGTCACAAGCGCATTATCGGCAAATCAATCAGCGTTTTGGCATCAGCCACTGGTATTTCATTACGCCAGATCGGCGTATTTTGCTGCGCGTACACCAACCTCAACACGCTAACGACGGCGTCAATCGCGCAACTTTGCTGGCGGCAGAACGCACCGGCAAGGCAGTGACCGGTCTGGAGTTAGGCGCCACCGCAACCCTCACTTTACGGCATGTTTTACCCTGGCGAGTGGGCGGTGAGTTGATCGGTTATGTCGAAATGGGCATTGAAGTGGATTGGTTTGTTAAGCGCATCAAAGAACTGCTGGAGCTGGAAGTTGTATCGGCCGTTCACAAATCATTCACCGATGAACAGGCCTTTGCGTACGGTAATCAAGCGTTTGGGTTTAGTGGCCATTGGTCTGATTTCAATAGTTTGGCCGTGCTTAATCAAACGACTGAAATATTGCCAGCAGCTTTGATGACGGCATGGCAGGCGTTTATTAATCACCCTGATAATCAGGTGTTAAATCTGCTTGATACGCGGGGTAATGCGTGGTCGGCCGGCTTCTTTCAATTAAATGATTATATTGGCCGACCGGTGGCCTCGCTGGCCATTCTGCACAATATCAATACGGCGGTTGCCGTTCGTAATCGCCAAATACGCATGTTTAGCGTCGTCAGTTTGGTGTTGACCACTTTTTTGCTGATTGGTCTGTATTTGCGGGTGCGTAAAGTGGAACACAACATTATTGTTGCCGAAACGCGCATTCACGAAAATGAGCAACGCTTTCAGGATTTTGCCTCCTCCGCTTCTGATTGGTGTTTTTGGGAGGTGGATGCCGAATTGAAATATTCCTACATCTCACAAAATGCCGAGGGAGTGGTCGGGTTGCCTGTCGAGCAAATTTTGGGCAGACAGTGGCAAGAATTGGCCCTCGCTGAAGATGCGCAAGCACAGCGTGATAAGCAAGCGCACCTCGATAGGCTGGCGCAGCATCAGCCATTTTTCCAAGTGGAATATCGTATTGCCCAGCCGGCGGGCGGCTATCGCTGGATCTCAATTAGCGGTGTGCCGCGTTTTAGTGAATATGGTAAGTTCTTAGGGTATCGTGGCACGGGTGCTAATATCACTCTACGTAAACAGCGCGAAGAATTGCAACAATTTGCCCACGAAGGGATGCGGGTCAAATTGGCTGTTTCGCGCCTGTTGCAAGACAGCGATAAGCCATTTACTGAACGAATCCGCAGTGCTTTGAATGTGTTTTCTGGCATGAACGGCATGCTGGCGGGGGGAAATAGCCGTATTGAGTTTAAGCCGCACATTGCCGAGCAGATTCATTTTGAACAGGGGCCGGCGCAATGGAACCCTTCGATCATTGATCCGAATTTACGTGACGTTCAGGTGTTTAAACTTTGCGAATTTACTGATAAATCGGCACAACATAAGCATGCACATAATCTCGTGCACGGCCATTATTATGTTCCCTTGGTACATGGTGATGAAATTTTGGGCGCTTTGGCCTTAGATACAGAAATTGACCCGCCGGATAATTCTGCACGTCGCGATGCGCTGCTGCAAATTGCAGAAATATTTTCTCTCGCGGTCGTTAATGAACGGGTGGTGAGATTATTGCAAAGCGCGACTAAACATGCCGAAGAAACTGTGCGCGCGAAAGCGGAATTCTTGGCCACCATGAGCCATGAAATTCGCACGCCGATGAATGGTGTATTGGGCATGGCGCAATTACTGCAGGACACCGATCTCGACGAAGAGCAACGCGATTTTGTCGAAACGATTTTGCAGTCTGGCAATGGTTTGCTGGAAATTATTAATGACATCCTTGACTTTTCTAAAGTCGATGCGGGTCGTTTGAATCTGGACCCGATTAACTTTGATCTAGAGCGCGCGGTTATCGACGTGGTGCGTTTATTGAGCCCGAAAGCGGAAGATAAAGGCATCGAGTTAATCGTGGATTTTGATCCGGATTGTCCGGCGCGTTTGATTGGCGATGCTGGGCGTATTCGGCAGGTATTGCTTAATCTGGTCGGTAACGCCATCAAATTCACCGAAACGGGCTATATCAAACTCTCGGTGCATGCTGAAAATACCCCGAATAACCCAGATAGCGCTAATGCCCATCTTTTGGTGCAAGTTGAAGATACCGGTATTGGGATTTCAGAAGCCGCGCAGCATCGACTATTCCATGCCTTTTCGCAGGTGGATGGCTCAATTACCCGTCGTTATGGCGGCACGGGTTTGGGTTTGGCGATCAGTAAACGATTGATTTCATTGATGAATGGCAGTATCGGCGTTGACAGTACGGCCGGCAAAGGCACGACATTTTGGTTCCGTATTGTGCTGCCGATTGCGGAGGGAGCCAGATTACCGCATCAGAGGCAAGAGCAAGCTGATCTGCTAGACCCAGCACAATCTCACCTTGAATTAACCAACAGCTTGGCCAATAGAGATAGTTTATCCAGCACACTAGCCAACAAGCGTGTGCTGGTAGTGGATGATTTAAAGGTCAATCTGCATATTCTGGAGAATATGTTACTCAAGCTTAAGATGGACGTGGTTTGTTCTTGTCATGGTCAAGAAGCATTAAAACTATTGCGTGAAGCGGTGGCGAACGAGAAGCCCTTCGATGTGGCTATTCTTGATTTCATGATGCCCGGTATGGATGGCGGCGAATTGGTTCGCCATATCCGCATTGATCCCCTGCCGGTCATCGCTCAGATGCCAACCATCCTGCTTTCTTCTGCCGGACAACGCGGTGATGCTCGTCTTGGCTCTCAGCTAGGCTTTACCGCTTACCTGGCTAAACCGGTGCATTTTGAAACATTGCAACATAAGTTAGCCCAAGTGCTTGCCGTGCAGTCTGATCAAGAATTAATAGGGTCTAGTGGGGCGCATGAAGCGTTGGTTGAGCCGGTGCAGTTTCATCCTATTGTTGAAGATAATGGCTATATTTTGTTAGCCGAAGACGTGGCCGCTAATCAGAAAGTGGCCAGCCTGATGCTGAAGCGCTTTGGTTTGACCTGTGAGATTGCGGCGAATGGTCAGGAGGCGGTGGATAAATGGCGGCAAGCCTGCCAAGCCGACGGCCCTAATAATGCATTTGATTTGATTCTGATGGATTGCTTGATGCCGGTAATGGATGGCTATGAAGCGACGCGTATTATTCGAGAAACTGAATCCCAAATGGGGCGGCCACGCGTGCCGATTCTCGCGTTAACCGCCAATATGCAAATGGAAGATCGCTTGCGCAGCCTTGAAGCGGGCATGGATGATTTCTTGTCGAAACCATTCAAAGCCAGTGAATTGGGTGAGTTGCTTAAACGTTGGTTAAATCCGGCCGGTGCGCCCGATTTTAATCAAATAGCCGCGGAGGCCGCCGATGCTGTGAGCACGCTTGGCGCGCCTGGCACACTTGGCGAAGCGCAGGTTGCACATATTAATCAAGCGGTGCTGGATGCCGCGCGTGCGGATTTTGGTGAAGACTTTGCCGAAGTGCTCGATACTTTTTTGACTACGACCCCGGACAGTATTAATGATTTGATTCGCGCACAACAGCAAG
>CAYWXO010000156.1:0-8096 GCA_964462255.1 uncultured Thiobacillus sp.
GCACAGCCAGCAAGATTCAGCCTAGTGCCACTTAAACAACACTAAAGCACCCCTAAAGATAAATCGGGGCCATCATGCGCCAGGCTTGCCCTTGATGCGCACGCCCCTCCCAGATGCGCAGTCGGTGTGCAATGTTTTGGTTGTGCAGTATTTTGCTAAGGAGCAGGTTGTTGGCGAGAAAGGGATCGTCGCGACCAATCGCAAACAAAATATCCATCCGCCGAATCTGCGCCAAAATCTCCGCCGAGTTGAGGTTAGGCAAAAAATGAGTGGGGGTATTGAAGTAGATATTGCTGTCGTAGTAACCGCTGAACAAGTCGTGGAACATTTCCACTGTCCAAGTCAGGTCATAACGACCAGAAAAAGCAACTAATTTCTGGAATAACTCAGGGTGGCGAAAAGCAATATTGGCGGCGTGAAAAGCGCCCAAGCTGCAGCCGTGCGCTACGGTGCAGGCATGAGAATTCTTCTGCCGCATCAACGGCATCACTTCATTGAGAATGTATTGCTCAAACTGAATATGCCGCTGAATCCGGTCGGCGGGCCGTCGCCAAAAACAATACAGCGATTCCCAATCCACGCTATCGACGCACCAAAGCTGTATTTGGCCAGCCCGGATTTTGCCGGCCAGACTTTGCACTAGCCCCATGTTCTCGTATTCGTAAAAACGGCCGTCGCGGGTGGGGAACACCAACACCTTTTCGCCGGCATGGCCAAAAATCAATAACTCCATGTCGCGTGCTAAGCGCGTGCTGTACCAGCGGTGATATTCGCGATTCATGGCATTGAGGTCATTTCAGTGTCAACTTAAGGTCATCACAGGATCATCTCAGGGTCCGCATCTGGGCAGGTAATAAAGTCCCGCACGACGGGACGCAAAGCACATTCATCTGCCTGTTGATTGGGATAGTCAAAATGGCCGGCAAGTTGCACATACAAGCGTTGGCTGGACGGTGCAATGGCGTTGTAAATGGCAAATTGGCCGGGGGGCGGCACGACCGGATCAAACTGCGCCGCCACCACCAACGTGCAAATGGCGAGAAAACGCGCCGCGGTGGCGGCATCGTAATAGACCAATGTTTGCAGCACATTGAAATGATGCTGATTTTGATAGCGGCGTACCGCTTCCCCGCTGCCAATACACGGCAACTTTAGACGTAAGGCATGATGCCCAAAGCTAGGCCATTGAATGCACAGACGATTGATGCGCTCATCCCACGGGGCGGCCAGCGCGCTTATGCCACCGGCGAAGCTAATGCCCATCACCAGTATCCGTCCTGCCAGGCGCGGAAACAGCTGCAGCAATGCCGACACACCAAGCCATAGATCATCAACACAACCACCGTGAACATAGTGGTCGCGATCTTCGATACCGTGCAGCACATGCTGCGTAGGTTGCGCTGAAAGCCCAGCAACCGGGCTAAGGCCCATGCCGCGAAAACAGGGAAACAGAATGACGGCATCGTCGAGCCCAGCTAAGGTTTCCGGCGCATCAGGCGCATCGCGACCGCCATAACCATGGCCAATCAAGACGCCGCGCACCGGTTTTGTGCGCAACGGAATCAGCAACCAGCCGCCAATTTTGACACCTTGCGTTGACCGGTAGGTCAGGATATGGACGCGGTGATGACCACGCACTTGATAGGAATGTGACAGCTTTGGTTGCGCGTCCAAGCCGATGACTGCTTGATAACGCTGTTGCCAGAATTCGACGAAATCAGCCGGCGGGTGGGGCGGTTCAATCGCCAACAACTGCGGCAAACTCATGCCATAGGTCGGGTCAAAACCATAAGAATGGGCTAAGGCAGGCGATGACATGAGGGGTTTAGCTCAACAATTTAGCTTAGCAATTTAACTTAACAATCGTTTTCGGGTCAGCGTCAAGGCCAGCCAGAAAGCGGCCGTCGCCCAAGCCAGCAAAATCAGCCCGTGTTGCCACCAGTCAGCGGGAATATCGCCCCGCAACACCGGCCGCACAATGTCGATAACGTGCGCCAGCGGCAAGATAGCGGAAACCATTTGCAGGAATTCAGGCAATTGTGTCACCGGAAAGAACACGCCGGACAGCAGCATCATTGGCGTGACAACTAAAGAGAAATAGTAGAGAAAGAAATCGAAGGAAGGCGATAGCGAGGTCATCACCAAGCCTAAGCCACCAAAGGTTAGCCCAGACAGAAACACCAGCGGAATCAACCAGAGGGTAAGCGCCCAATTGCTGTACAGGCCCAGCAACCAGATTATGAGCAGAATCGCTAGGCCAGAAAACAGGCTTTTAGTCGCTATCCAAATCCATTCCCCTAGCAGAACATCATCAATAGTCAGCGGTGCGTTGAGCAGCGCTTCCCACGTTTTTTGCACATGCATGCGCGAAAAACTGGAGTAAGTCGCCTCGAAGGTGGCGCTGTTCATGGTGCTATAAGCAAGCGTGCCACCGGCTAGAAAGGCGAGATAGGGAATGCCATTCACTTCTGGCAGCAACGCACCTAAGCCGTAACCCAGACCCAGCATATACAGCAGCGGATCGGTCAAGTTGCCGAGAATGGACGGCCCGGCCAGTTTGCGCCAGACGAAAAAATTGCGTCGCCAAACCGGGATAAAACGCCAGGAAAGCCGCGGTAAAGTAAGCAACAAAGCCGCCAACACAGCGGGGCGGTGGTTCATTCTCTGAGCTCCCGGCCGGTCAGCTGCAAAAAAACGTCTTCCAGATTGGCCGGACGCTGCAATACGCGCAGATCGGGCCGCGTTTGCAGATGTTCGGCCAGTTTGACTGCATCACGCGCATAACAAAACAAGGTTTCACCGGCGACTTCCAAGCGTTGACAGTGCTGTGGGCCGTGTTGTTTTGCCCAGTCTTCCGCACCGTCGCCGTAAATTTCAGCCACCATCGGTTCAACGTGGGTGGCGATCAATTCGCGCGGCGAGCCTTCAGCAATGGCGCGGCCTTGATCCATAACGATCAAACGGTCGCAAATGCGTTCGGCTTCTTCCATGAAATGCGTGGTGAGCAACAAAGTTTTGCCCTGTTTGACCAACTGACGCAAACCCTGCCAAACCACATGGCGTGCTTGCGGGTCAAGCCCGGTAGTGGGTTCGTCAAGCACGACCAAATCCGGGTTGTTAATGAGGGCGCGCGCCAACGATAAACGCCGCTTCATGCCGCCGGAAAGGGTCGTGATGGCGGCATCAGCCTTGTTCACCAAGCCGGCGAATTCGAGCAAAGCGGGAATGCGCTGCACTAGGGCGTCTTGCGGCAAACCAAAATAGCGGCCATAAACCAACAAGTTTTCCCGTACGCTGAAGTCTGGGTCTAGGCTATCCACCTGGGGGACGACACCCACGCGCATGCGCGCCTCCCGTGCTTGCTGGGGAATACTGAAACCATTTAGTGTAATGCTGCCGCCATCGGGGGTGACCAAGCCCAGCAGCAAGCGCAAAGTGGTCGTTTTTCCCGCCCCATTCGGCCCGAGCAAACCAAAGCATTGCCCCGGTGTAATGTGCAGATTCAAGCCGTCAACTACCCGTTGCTGACCGTATTGCTTAATCAATCCGCGGCAACTCAGGATAGGGAGCATGCCAGATTATTTGTCGATTTTGATGAACGGCACCGCACCACCGGTGACGGTTGGCAGGACGCCGTTCCATTTTTCAATCGCCAGCCGTTGCGCCTCAATTTCGCGCAGTTTAAGCAGCTCAGGTGAGATTTCCTGTTTTTGTAAGCGCAAAGATTCGGCTTCTGCCTTGGCGGAAGCAATCTTCTGCTCAGCTTCAACCTGAATACGTTGCAAATCGCGCTCCGCCTTCAACTTCAATTGTTCTGCCGTGGTTTTGGCTTCAATCGCGTCATTGAATGATTTGGAAAAGTCAAAGTTGGTGACCGAAAACTCATCGACCAAAATGCCATGCCGGCCGAGGCGATCCTCCAAAAAAGCACGAATATTGTTACGCACTTCTTCCCGTTTCGAGATCAGCTCTTCCGCGGTGTAACGCGCGGTAATCGCCTTCACTCCTTCCTGCGTCGAGGGCAGAATGATGCGTTGCTCGACTTCAGCCAGGCCGCCAATATCGCGGAAGGTGATGGCGACGCGATCTGGCCGTAAGTGGTAATTCAGCGCGACGGTGGTCTGAATGGTTTGCAAATCGCGGCTGGCGGCATCGCCTTGGCCCTCGCCTTTTTGCACGCGCACATCAATCAGGTGAATTTGATTAACGATGGGAATACGGAAATGAATGCCCTCCCCCAGCACGATTTCATCCACTTTGCCAAAGGTGGTAATCACGCCGCGGTGCCCCGCCGGCACAATGACAAATGGGGCCAGCCACCAAAGCACCCAGAGAATCACTAAGCTGGCAGCTGCTTTTTTCAGCCAATTGCCGTTCATGGAGAAAAAATTTAGTTTGGGCGCGTTGCTGTGCCCGGAATCAAAAATCGCCATGGTGTTACCTCAATGTGTAAGTTGGAAAACGTTGGGGTTAATTGACTTCGCCGCGCGCAATTTCATTGCGCGTGGCAGCGCGCACCGCAGCGATAGTGCCGGAAAAAATCAGGTCTTTGCCGCAAAGGGGATGATTGCCGTCGATGGTTACGCCGTTTTTGTCGATGGCGGTAACGGCAAAGAGCAGGCTTTCGCCCTCATCCGTCTCCATTTCAACATGCGTGCCGACCTGAATGTTGGGCGGAAAAGCCTCGCGCGGTTCAACCGCGATCAGCTCAGCATCAAACTCCCCAAACGCTTGCTCAGCGCTGAGTTCGACTCGAAAGGCGTCATTCTCCTGCATGCCTTGCAATGCCACCTCCATCGCATCAAACAGACCGCCGTAACCGCCATGCAAATAAACCAGGGGTTCTTTCCCATCATCAACGACATTTCCGGCCTGATCCGTCACTTGGTAGTGCAGCGTTACGACATGGTTGCGGCTGATTTTCAAAATAGGACCTCGCTTAAAAATTAATAAAGTGTTTAGTTGTTTTCTGATGACAGTGGACGGAAACACACCCGCAAGTCATCGCCCAGCATACGGCTATCCACTAACTTGAAACGACTGGCCGCGGCCATCTCGGTCAACGCCGGGCCATTGAACAATCCGCGTGCGGCGTCACCAAGAGTCAGCGGAGCTAAATAGGCCAGCCATTCGTCCAGCAAGCCGGCAGCCTGCAATGCGCCGTTCAGCGTGGCACCGGCTTCGGCATGAATTTCATTGATCCCCATGCGGCCTAAAATGTACATCAACTGGACGAGATCGACGCGGCCGCCCACCGCCGGCAGCAGCAGAATTTGCGCACCGGCGGCCTCCAGCGCAGCACGCCGACCGCTGTCGGCTTCGATGCAGGCGATGAGGGCGTTGCCACCGTGCAAAATACGTGCTTGCGGCGGCGTGCTCAGGTGGCTATCAACGATAACTTTCACCGGTTGCCGCAGCGGGGGGCAGAGTAAGTCATCCACCATGCTCGCGCGCACATTCATCTGCGGATCATCGGCCAGCACCGTGCCGCTGCCAGTCAAAATGGCACAGGCGCGCGCGCGCCAGCGTTGCACATCGGCCCGTGCGGCAGCGCCGGTAATCCACTGCGAAGCGCCATTGCGCAATGCAGTTTTACCGTCGAGTGACGAGGCGGTTTTCAGACGCAACCAAGGACGGCCGCGCGTCATGCGGGCAACGAAACCGATATTAAGTTCGTGCGCCTCGACTTCCATTAAGCCAACTTGCACCTGAATGCCAGCCAGCGTGAGCAGATCGAGCCCGTTGCCCGCTACTTGTGGATTCGGGTCGCGCATCGCGGCCACGACCCGCTGCACACCGGCATCAATTAAGGCATTAGCGCAAGGAGGTGTACGGCCATGGTGACTACAGGGTTCTAAGGTCACATAAGCGGTTGCGCCACGCGCCAGCTCGCCGGCTGCGCGTAAGGCGTGGACTTCCGCATGTGGCTCTCCGGCTTTCTGATGCCAGCCTTCCCCAACAATCTGGCCGACACCGTCCTTTTCACGCACGATAACGCAGCCTACGCGCGGATTCGGCATCGTGCTGAACAGCCCCTGTTCCGCCAAACGCAGAGCGCGGGTCATGTAGCCATGGTCTGCCGTGCTGAAATTCATCCGTGTATTGCGACCAGGCGCGTTTAGATTAAGGGGTTTCCACGTCGAGAAGGGCGAGGCGGAAATCTTCAATATCTTGAAACGAGCGATAAACCGAAGCGAAGCGTATGTAGGCGACTTTATCCAACTGCTTCAATTCATCCATCACCCATTCACCGATTATGCGCGAACTGATTTCCCGCTCACCCAACGCCAACAGCCTGTGAACAATCCGATCCATCGCCTGATCGACCAAATCAGTTGACACCGGTCGCTTGTGCAAAGCGCGGCGAAAACTTTCGCGCAGTTTGTCGCGGCTAAACTCTTGCCGCTCGCCAGACTGCTTGACGACTGCCGGCGCACGCACTTCAGCCGTTTCAAAAGTGGTGAAGCGCTTATCGCAGGCATTACAGCGCCGCCGCCGCCGGATGCTGACGCCATCTTCAGATAAACGTGTTTCAGCAACCTGCGTATCGTGGACACCACAAAAAGGGCATTTCATTGGATTGAATTCAATGGGTTGGCAATGGAATTAGCCATGGGGTTAGCCGTAGACCGGAAATGCCGCCGTCAGCTTGCCGACTTCGGCCTGCACGCGGGCGATAACGGCTTCGTCGTTGGGCGCATCAAGCACATCCGCGACCAAGTGGGCCAGTTTTTCTGCCTCCAGCTCTTTGAAGCCGCGCGTGGTCATCGCCGGCGTGCCAATGCGTATGCCAGAGGTGACAAACGGTTTTTGCGGATCGTTTGGAATGGCGTTCTTGTTAACGGTGATGTGCGCGCGGCCAAGCGCGGCTTCAGCGTCTTTGCCGGTGAGATTTTTAGCTTGTAGATCAACCAGGAACAGATGTGATTCGGTGCGGCCAGACACAATGCGCAGACCGCGCTCAATCAACACTTTGCACATCACCCGCGCGTTAGCGGCGACTTGCTCTTGATACAGCTTGAACTCTTTACCCATCGCTTCTTTGAATGCCACCGCTTTGCCGGCAATGACATGCATCAGCGGGCCGCCTTGCAGTCCTGGGAAAATCGCTGAATTGATCGCTTTTTCGTGCTCGGCTTTCATCAAAATGATGCCGCCGCGCGGGCCGCGCAACGTCTTGTGCGTGGTCGAAGTGACCACATCGGCATGCGGAATCGGATTCGGGTAAATACCCGCGGCGATCAGGCCGGCGTAATGCGCCATATCGACCATAAAGATTGCGCCGACGGCTTTCGCCACCTGGGCGAAACGGGCGAAATCGATTTTCAAGGCATACGCCGAAGCGCCGGCAATAATCAGCTTCGGCTTGTGTTCGTGCGCTAACGCTTCCATGCGGTCGTAGTCAATTTCTTCTTGCGCGTTCAGACCATAAGCAACGGCATTAAACCATTTGCCAGACATATTCAGTTTCATGCCGTGCGTCAGATGGCCGCCTTCAGCCAAACTCATGCCCATAATGGTGTCGCCGGGCTGCAAAAAGGCCATGAACACGGCCTGATTAGCCTGTGAACCCGAATTGGGCTGCACATTAGCGGCATAGTTATGCACATCGGCACCGAAAATCTTTCTCAAGCGCTCAATCGCCAGTTGCTCGGCAACATCAACAAATTCACAACCGCCGTAATAGCGCTTGCCGGGATAGCCCTCCGCGTACTTGTTGGTCAGTTGCGAACCCTGCGCAGCCATAACGGCATGGCTGACGTAATTTTCAGAAGCAATCAGTTCGATATGCGCTTCCTGACGATGCGTTTCGCCTTGAATGGCGGCCCACAGTTCGGGATCAGTATTGGCGATGGTTTGGCTGGCGGAAAACATGGCGATATCACTCAAACAAGCAAGAAAAGCGCGATTTTAGCAGCGTTGACGCATGAACAGCGCACCCCTGAAAGCGCAAGGGTTTGAAGGCCGAGTAAAAAATATTGTTTCGCGAAAATAGTAAACTAGGACTTACGCATTGATGGCAATAACAAATGGTGTTAGCAGCTGGTGCGGGTGTTTTTGGTGTGGCATAGTAAGGAATGCGAACATTAAAACGC
>CAYWXO010000157.1:0-5331 GCA_964462255.1 uncultured Thiobacillus sp.
GTTTGATTTTGCCCCGGTCGCCTATTTTCTGCTTGATCAAAATGGCTCAATAGAAGAAGCGAACTTCACCGCCTGCAAGTTACTGGCTGAAAATCGTTCCGCCTTGATGAAGCGGCCCATGCGCATGTATATCCCGCACGAAGCGCGCTCGGCGTTTGATACCTTTCTCATCAATGCCGCCGCCAGCCGACAAAATGGCTCGCTTGAGCTGGATCTGTGCAATCGCGAAGGGGCATGCGTGCCGGTGCAACTGACGCTGGCGGTAGATCGGGTAAATGGTCAACTGCATTATCGAATTGCCTCGGTGGACATCAGCGAGCGCCAAAAAGCAGAAGAACAAAAAAGACTGGCCGCCACCATGTTCGAAGAGAGCAATGAAGGCGTCGTCATTACCGATGCGAAAGGCAGCATTCAACGCGTGAATCGCGGCTTCACCGTGGTCACCGGCTATGCCGAGCATGAAGTCATCGGCAAGACTTCCTCGATTTTATCTTCCGGCCGCCATGATCCGATTTTCTACCGGGAAATGTGGGATCAACTGACCAGTAGCGGTAGCTGGATGGGTGAAATCTGGAATCGCCGCAAAAACGGGGAGATTTACCCAGAGTGGCTGAAGATCACCACCGTGCGCGGCGCAGATCATCAGATTCGCCATTTTGTCGGCATTTTCAGCGACATTGGCAACCATAAACGCACCGGCCAGGATGTTGAGCGCTTTGCTTTTTACGACACGCTGACCGATCTGCCGAATCGCACCCTGTTTGTTGAACGTCTCAAACACGCGCTCATTCGCTCGCACCGCGACAGTCAGCCGGTGGTGCTGCTATTTCTTGATCTGGATCGGTTCAAGTCGGTCAATGACACGTTGGGTCATCAAACCGGTGATCTCCTGCTGCAGCAGGTCGCCACTCGCCTGCGTCAATTAGTGCGCGCCCATGACACGGTGGCCCGCTTGGGCGGCGACGAATTCACCGTCGTGCTAGCCGATATGGAAGATCAGGATATTGCTATCGACACCGCACGCCGCATCGCCGAAAGCATCCGTGAACAACTGGCGCGCCCCTTTTACGTCGGCGGCCGCGAAGTCATCACCGGCAGCAGCATCGGCATCGCAGTGCATCCGCAAGATGGCGACACCTATAGCGACCTCGTAAAGCACGCGGATATTGCGATGTATCACGCCAAACAAAATGGCGGTAATGGCCATGCGTTTTTCTCGGCGGAAATGAATGCGCGCGTGGTGCGTCGGGTCACCATGGAAACGGCTTTACGCAATGCCTTGCGTAAAGAAGAGCTTCGCTTGGTTTATCAACCGGTAGTGGATGCGGCCAATCATCGCGTCATAGGTGTTGAAGCGCTGCTGCGCTGGAATGGCCCCGACGTAACCGGCACCGGTCTACACCCGATCTCGCCACTAGAATTTATCCCCATATTGGAAGATCTCGGCATGGGGGATGACGTAGCACGTTGGGTGCTGCAACAGGCCAGCCGCGAAGTACAAAGCTGGCAATTTCCCGGCGCAGAATCGGTGTGGCTGTCGGTCAATGTATCGCCGCAACAACTGCACCGCATGCGCAATACCTGGATTAGTGAAGCCCTGCAAAGGGCCGGCATGAAAGCCGAACGACTCGTCTTGGAAATCACTGAAAATCATCTTAGCCACAACCCCGAAACCATCATTGAAAGCCTGCAAAAAATTCGCGAGCTCGGCGCGCATATTGCGTTGGATGACTTTGGTGCCGGCCATTCTTCCCTCGGCCGCTTGCGGCACTTTCCCATTGATATTGTCAAAATCGACAAAAGTTTCGTCGACGGCTTGCCGCATGACACCAAAGACTTGGCCATCGTCAACACCATCATCACCATGGCACGCCACCTCGGCATGGAATTCCTCGCCGAAGGAGTGGAAACAGAAGGTCAATTAATTCAGCTTAAAGCCCAGGGCTGCAATTTCATCCAAGGGTATTACTTTGCCAAACCCATGCCCGGCGACGATTGTGCGCGCTGGTGTGCTTCATTCGGACGCTAGTTTTTTGGGAAAAAATCAAGATGGAAATAATTAAGCCAACGTATTATGTCGGCATTGGTGCCTCGGCCGGCGGGCTAGAAGCGATCGAACTGTTCTTCAAGAATATGCCGTCAGACAGTGGACTCACCTTCATCGTCGTGCAGCATCTATCACCCGACTACAAGAGCTTAATGGTGGAGTTATTATCTAAACACACCAATATGCCGGTACTCCGCTCTGAAGACGGCATGCAGGTACGCGCCAATCATGTTTATCTGATTCCGCCAAAAAACAATCTGACTATCTTCCACGGCAAACTGTTGTTGACTGAGCAAGACTCCAGCCGCGGCGTCAATTTACCGATTGATATTTTTCTGCGCTCACTAGCGGAAGACATGGGTGAAAAAGCCATCGCCATCATCCTGTCCGGCACCGGTTCGGACGGCACGCGTGGCATCCGCACGATCAAGGAACAAGGCGGCATGATCATGGCGCAATCGGAGGAATCAGCCAAATTTGATGGCATGCCGAAAAGCGCCATCAATACCGGGCTGACCGATTTCATCCAAGCCCCGGAAGAAATGCCGCGTTTGCTGCTCTCTTTCGTCAAACATCCGTATTCGGTGAAGAGCGAAGGCTCGGCGGTGATGGTCACCGATGAAGATGCGCTGACGCGCATTTTTTCCTTATTACGGGAAAGTTCGAAACTCGATTTCACTTACTACAAACCCAGCACGGTGATTCGTCGCATAGAACGGCGCATGACGGTCAACCAGATCCGTGAATTGCGCGACTATGCGCGTTTTCTTGAGCGCTACCCGGCTGAAGTCAACACCTTGTATCGCGAATTGCTCATCGGCGTCACCAGCTTTTTCCGTGACCGGGAAGCGTGGGAATATCTCAGCGACGAGATTTTGCCCAGTCTGATTGAGCAAAATGGCAACCGCGCGCTGCGCTTCTGGGTCGTGGCCTGCTCATCGGGCGAAGAGGCCTACACGCTGGCCATGGTCTGCCGCGAAGTCATGGATCGGATCGGCCGTTCGATTGATATCAAAATCTTCGCCACCGATGTCGATCGTGACGCCGTGCAGCGCGCCGGCAATGGGGTGTACCCGGAAAGCATCGTCGCTGATTTGTCGCCGCATCTGTTGAGCAAGTATTTTCAGCGCAAAGATGACAATTTTCATATTGCCCGCCACATTCGGGAAATGGTGGTGTTTGCGCCGCACAACCTGCTGAAAGATCCGCCCTTCACCAATATTGATCTGATTACCTGCCGCAATATGCTGATTTATCTGCAACCGGTGTTGCAGAAAAAAGCGATGGATCTGTTCAGCTTTTCGCTCAATTCCGACGGTGTGCTCTTTCTCGGCAGTAGCGAAACGGTGGGCGATTCTGCCGATCTGTACGACCCGTTGCACATGAAGTTGCGCGTCTTCCGCAGCCGCGGCAAACGCCGTCTGGCCGACTCGCAAGAGATCAATTCCTACGTCGGCAACAATGCCGGCAACCTCGGCGGCAGCCCTGTTGGCGTGCAACTGCGTTTGCCGCGTAATGCGCTGCGACAAAGTGCTAACGGCCGCCATAACGAAGAAGATCGCCTGTTGGCGCGCTTGGTTGAAAGTCTAAGTGCCGACTTGATTCCGCTGGCGCTGGTGGTGAGTGAAGCGCTGGAACTGCTGCATGTCGTCGGCGACAGCGAAGATTTTTTGCGCATGCCTTCCGGCAAGATGCATAACGACATCACCCGGCTGGTGGCAAAAGACTTGGCGATTCCACTCGCCACCGGGCTGCAGAAAGCGTTCAAATCTGGCGAGGAGGTGATTTATACCAACGTCCACGTCAAAGGAAAAAATCTGGTGCGTGTTGTGCATATGCGGGTACGGCCGCTTGCGCAGAAAAAAGGTGAGCCGGCCTTGGCGGTGGTCTTGATCGAACCGATTGACGCCAAAACCAGCATTGGCGATCCGAGTGTGGTGTTTGACCTTGACCGTGTCGCTGAACAACGCATCAATGACCTGGAAGGTGAACTGCAATTTACCCGTGAAAATCTGCAAGCGACGGTAGAAGAGCTGGAAACCTCCAACGAGGAATTGCAGGCAACCAATGAAGAACTGCTCGCCAGCAATGAAGAATTGCAAAGCACCAACGAGGAACTGCAATCGGTCAATGAAGAGCTCTATACCGTCAACGCGGAGTATCAGAACAAATTCACCGAGCTCTCTCAACTCAATAACGACCTGGATAATCTGCTGTCTGGCACCGGCATCGCCACCCTGTTTCTCGATGAAGAACTTAAAGTGCGCCGCTATACGCCCGCGGTGACTGCCCTTTGCCGCATCACCGATAACGACGTAGGCCAACCGGTCGGTAATCTCAGTCATCAATTGCTGGATACGGATTTCGCCGTTGTTGCGCGTCAGGTGCAAATTGAGCGCTGTTCTGTCGAGCGAGAAGTTTGCACACATGATGGCCGCTGGTATCTGCTTGAGGTTCACCCTTATCGCATCGGCATTGAATCAACCAGCGCGGTGGTGATGAACCTGGTGTCCATTACGACGCAAAAAAATGCGCAGGCTCAGTTATTGCGTGTGCAAGATCGCAATGTTCTCGCGCAGCGGGCCGCCCGTTTCGGCGTGTGGGAATGGGATATCAGCAGTGGAAAAGTGGAGTGGTCAGACACGACAGAGCCGTTGTTTGGTCTGCCCATCGGCGGTTTCCTAGGTAGCTACCAGGCGTTTCTCGACATGGTGCATCCGGATGATCGCGCGATGGTTAGTGAAGGCGTGCGCGCCTGTATCGAAGACAACGTCGAATATGACGTCGAACACCGCATCATTTGGCGGGACGGCAGCATTCATTGGTTAGCGGAAACAGGCGATGTGCAACGGGATCATCACGGCGTTGCAGTGCGCATGACCGGGGTGGTGCGTGATATTAATGACCGTCGCCTGGCGCAAGCCGCATTGCAAGCCAGCCATACGCATTACCGCAATCTGTTTGATGAAGCGCCGCATGTCATCTGTCTGCTCGATGAAAAAGGCAACATTCGCGAAAACAATGCGACCGCGAAAGAACTCCTCGGCTACGGCCAAAGCGAATTGAATGGCCTGCATGCGCTGCATCTGGTCACTGAATCGGAGCGCGAGAAGGCTCGCATCAACTTAAGCCGCTTACTCAACGGCGAGCTACTCAACGGTGAACGTTGCGCTTTGCGCAGTAAAGCCGGCGAAGTGATTGCCATGGAAATCAGCGGCGTACCTGAATTTCGCGACGGTGTTTTGATTGGTGCGCGCGTCGTGTTGCGCGATATGAGAGAAAAA
>CAYWXO010000157.1:5431-8030 GCA_964462255.1 uncultured Thiobacillus sp.
CGCAAGTTAGCGTGTGTGCGGGAAGGTGGGGATGAATCCCCGCCTTCTGACTGTTTAGGCTGTATTGGCTGAGTTACTTCGTTTGCGTTACATCGGTTGGGTTACATCGCTCAGCCGCGGCGCATTGAATCAAAGAAATCGTTGTTATTTTTGGTGGCGCGGATTTTGTCGCTAAGAAACTCCATCGCTTCCATATCATCCATCGGGTAAAGCAGCTTTCTCAATACCCAGATTTTTTGCAGAATCGACGCTTCAATCAGCAATTCTTCCTTGCGTGTACCGGAACGGTTGACGTTAATGGCGGGATAAACGCGCTTTTCAGCCATACGGCGATCCAGGTGGATTTCCATATTGCCAGTCCCCTTGAATTCTTCATAGATCACATCATCCATGCGGCTGCCGGTATCAATCAGCGCGGTGGCAAGAATGGTCAGGCTGCCGCCTTCTTCAATGTTGCGGGCCGCGCCAAAGAATCGCTTCGGTTTTTGCAGGGCGTTGGCATCGACCCCGCCGGTCAATACCTTGCCGGAGGTAGGCTGCACCGTGTTGTAGGCACGCGCCAGCCGCGTAATCGAGTCAAGCAAAATGACCACATCTTTTTTATGCTCAACCAAGCGCTTGGCCTTGGCGATGACCATTTCAGCCACCTGCACGTGGCGTGCCGCCGGCTCGTCGAACGTGGAAGCCACCACTTCGCCCTTCACCGTGCGGGTCATTTCGGTGACTTCTTCCGGGCGCTCATCAATCAGCAGCACAATCAGCACGGCTTCGGGATGATTGGTGGTAATCGAATGGGCAATATGTTGCAGCATCACCGTTTTGCCGGTCTTCGGCGGCGCAACGATCAGACCGCGTGAACCTTTGCCGATGGGCGCAATGATGTCGATGACGCGGCCGGTCATGTTTTCTTCCGCCTTGATTTCACGTTCCAGCTTGAATGGCTGGTTCGGAAACAGTGGCGTCAGGTTTTCAAACAGAATTTTGTGTTTCAGATCCTCGACCGGGCCACCGTTCGCCTTGTCGAGCTTGGTCAGCGCAAAGTAGCGTTCACCGTCTTTCGGGGTGCGAATCTCGCCTTCGATGGTGTCGCCAGTGTGCAGATTGAAGCGGCGAATTTGCGATGGCGACACATAAATATCATCGGGATTAGACAGATACGACGTGTCCGGCGAGCGCAGAAAACCAAAGCCATCGGGCAGGATTTCCAGCACGCCGTCCCCGAAAATACTTTCACCGGCTTTGGCCGCTTTTTTGAGTAGAGCGAAAATCAGCTCCTGTTTGCGCATCCGGTTGGCGTTCTCGATGCTATTGGTTTCGGCAAGTTCGAGTAAGGCGCTGACGTGGTGCTGTTTGAGTTCAGAAAGATGCATGAGTGTATGGGGAGCGGGTTGGCCAAAGGGTTATTTGGCCCAGGGAGGGAAATACAGGAGAGGTGGGGCATTCAGGCTCGACAGAACGTCGAGCCCGTGTAAATTAAAGTAAATCAGATGTTGCTGTCAACGAAAGCGGTCAGTTGCGATTTAGAAAGCGCACCCACTTTAGTAGCTTCAACATTGCCGTTTTTGAAAATCATCAGGGTAGGAATGCCGCGAATACCAAACTTGGGCGGGGTGCTTTGGTTTTCATCGATGTTCAGTTTGCACACTTTAAGACGACCCGCATATTCGCGTGCCACTTCGTCCAAAATCGGTGAAATCATTTTGCAGGGGCCGCACCAATCAGCCCAGTAATCGACTAAAACCGGCATGGGAGATTGCAAAACTTCCTGTTCGAAAGTGTCGTCGGTAACGTAATGAATGTGTTCGCTCATGGGATATTGACCTCGCAGGGAGATGTTGGGCTGGAAAAATTGGGGGGCTCTTGAGTGGCCGGATTGTATGACTTGCCGCTATGCTAGCGAAAAACGTTTAACGAGGAAAGTTATGACTTACGTTGTTGCGGAAAATTGTATCAAATGCAAGTTCACAGATTGCGTCGAAGTGTGCCCGGTGGACTGTTTTCATGAAGGCCCCAACTTTCTGGTGATTGATCCGGAAGAATGCATTGATTGCAATCTTTGTGTGGCGGAGTGCCCGGCCATGGCGATTTTTCCAGAAGATGATGTGCCGGATGATCAACGCAAATTTATCGTGCTCAATGCCGAATTAGCCCGCATCTGGCCGCTTATCACCGAGAAAAAAGCCGCGCCGCCCGATGCCGATGCGTGGAACGGCAAAGCAGGCAAAGCCGATTTGCTGATACGATGAACGTTGCTGCCCCCTTACCACACAAGGAAACTCTCACATGAAAGTGACGCATTTAATCGCGCTTGCCATGCTGACCCTCTCGGTTGCGCTGCACGCTGCCGAAAGCGAAGTGGCGCAAAAGAACAAGGCCTTCAGCAGCAAACAACTGAAAATCAAGAAGGGCGATACGGTGAGCTTTCCCAATCACGATCCGTTTTTCCACAATGTATTCAGCTTGTCACCGGCCAAAACTTTTGATCTAGGCTCTTACCCCAGCGGTGAAACGCGAAAAGTAACATTCGATAAGCCCGGTACGGTCGATGTGGAATGTGCCATTCACCCGCACATGCACATGAACATCATCGTCGAATAAA
>CAYWXO010000158.1:0-5456 GCA_964462255.1 uncultured Thiobacillus sp.
GCTGGGCTCGCGGCCGCGGAAGGCTTTGAACGATTCGATCGCTGGGCGTGCGCCACCTTGCGCCAAAATTTCGCTCCAAAAGCGATGGCCAACTTCCGGGTTGAGCACGCCCCAAGTACCTTTATTGGCTTCATCTTCGAACAGGCTGTAGGCGTCGGCAGAGAGCACTTCGGCCCATTTGTAGCTGTAATAGCCGGCTGCGTAGCCGCCAGCAAAAATGTGCGAAAAATTGTTGGGAAAGCGGTTGTATTCCGGTGGATTCACCACCGCGACCTGTTCGCGAATCTGGCGCAGTAATTGCATGGCGGTTTGGCCGGGGGCTAAATCGAAGTGCAAATGCATGTCGAATAAAGAAAACTCGATCTGGCGCAGCGTTTGCATGCCAGCCTGGAAATTTTTCGCCGCCAGCATTTTGTCGAACAACGCCTTCGGCAGCGCTTCGCCGCTATCAACGTGGCCGGTCATGTGTTTCAGCACCTCCCACTCCCAGCAGAAGTTTTCCATGAATTGTGACGGCAGCTCCACCGCATCCCATTCAACGCCGCTGATGCCGGAAACGCCGAGATCGACTTCTTGCGTCAGCAAATGATGCAAACCGTGGCCAAATTCGTGGAATAAGGTGATGACGTCATCGTGCGTCAGCAGCGCCGGTTTGCCGCCCACCGGCGGGGTGAAATTGCAGTTCAGGTACGCCACCGGAATCTGGATGCCTGCTGCCGTGCGTCGCCGTGTGATGGCGTCGTCCATCCAGGCGCCGCCGCGTTTGCTTTCGCGCGCATACAGGTCGAGATAAAACTGACCGATTTTTTCGCCTTGCGCGTTATGAATGGCGAAAAACTTGACCTCATCGTGCCAAACCGGCGCCACATCCGGCCGAATTTCCAGGCCATACAAGGTTGAAATAACGCGGAACAAGCCGGCCAGCACTTTCGGTTCCTGCAAATATTGCTTCACTTCCTGGTCGGAATAGTCGTATCGCGCTTCGCGCAGCTTTTCGCTGACCAAGGCGATATCCCAGGCTTGCAGGTCGGGCAAGCCGACTTCTTTGGCGGCGAATTCGCGCAATTCAGCCATGTCATTTTCGGCGTAAGGCTTGGCGCGCTGCGCTAAGGCGTGGAGAAAATCGAGCACTTCTTGCGGCGTTTCTGCCATTTTGGCGGCGAGCGAGACTTGGGCGTAAGCGTCGAAACCCAGCAGGTGCGCCGCTTCTTGCCGCAGTTGCAGAATGCGGGCAATCAGCGCGGTATTGTCCAGCTCGGGCGGGCCGAATTCGGCAGCGCGGGTGGTGTAGGCGCGGTATATCTCTTCGCGCAGGGGGCGATTTTCGCAATATTGCATGATCGGCATGAACGACGGCGCTTGCAGATTCAGCTTCCAGCCGCTTTTGCCGGCCAGCGTTGCATCGGCAACGGCCATTTCTTTGAACATGGCTTTGGCATCGTCGGGCAGGCCGCGCAATTCATCTTCATCTTCAATAAATTTTGACCACGCATGCGTCGCATCAAGCAGATTTTCTTCAAATTTTGCCGAAAGTTGCGAGAGTTCTTCCTGGATGGCCATAAAGCGCGGCTTTTGCTCGGCAGGCAGGTCGGCACCGCCTAATTTGAAATCGCGTAATTCGTTGGCAATAATTTTTTTGCGCGCCGCGGTTAGCGCGTCAAATTCTGGTGACGCGGCCAGCGCTTTGTATTTGTGAAACAAGGCGAGGTTCTGGCCGAGTTCGGCGTAAAACTGGGTGACTTTGGGCAGATTTTCGTTATAAACCGCACGTAATTCCGGGCTGTCCAGCACAGAATGCAAATGGGAAACTTGTCCCCACGCACGCGATAAACGTTCATTGGCATCATCCATCGGCTCGATAAACGCGGCCCAAGTGGCTGGTGTGCTGGGGTCGGTAGCGCGCGCAGTGCTGGCGCGGCTTGCGGCCAATAATTCGTCGATGGCGGCGGTGACGAATTCGGGTTTGATTTCGCTGTAGCGTGGCAGGGCGGAAAAGTCGAGTAAGGGATTCATTGTGTGTCCGTGAGGGTGAGTTTTACAGGGCGTTCAGATTTGTGTACTTTGCGGCCATTCTGAATTATTTCCAGTGTTAATGGCATCGCATGAGTATAGAAAGCTACCGGGGCGTTAGGCCCAAATTGGGTGACGCGGTGTACGTTCACGCCAATGCAACAATTATTGGTGACGTGGAATTGGGTGATGAAGTCTCGATTTGGCCGGGCGCGGTGATTCGGGGTGACGTTAATCGCATTCGCATTGGCGCGCGTTCCAATGTGCAGGATGGTTCGATTTTGCATGTCACGCATCAAAGCCAACGCAATCCGGCGGGCGCACCCTTGCTGATCGGCGACGATGTCACCATCGGTCATGCTGTTATTTTGCATGGCTGCCGCATTCACAACGAATGCTTGATTGGTATGGGGTCGTTGGTGATGGATAACGCTGTGCTGGAGCCGAATGTGTTGCTGGGGGCGGGCAGTTTGGTGCCAGAAAATCGCGTGCTGGAGAGTGGTTGGTTGTATTTGGGCCGTCCGGCGCGGCAAGTCCGCCGTTTAGATGCAGAAGAATGTGCGTATTTTGCTTATCTTGCGGCAAATTACGTCAAGTTAGCGCAGGAATATGCCAGCGGCTAGGCGAGTGTCTAGGCGAGTGGCAAAGTCAGCAGTCGGTGCAGTGATTAATGGTATCAATCTTAAGGAGGTTTCATGCTCGTTCGGCAAACTGTTGTATCGCATTGGAAAACGGCTCAGTTGCAAGCATTGACGGAGATTGAACCGAATCTGGTTCTGGTCTTTGCTGCGCCACGTTTTTTTACTGATCCTGATTTCAGCGCTGGCCTGACCGCCGCGTTTCCCGCGGCGCGGCGGCTGGCTATTTCCACCGCGGGTGAGATCAATAGCCAAGGCGTCAGTGAAGAGAGTGCGGTGGTGAATGCGATTCGTTTTGAACGGTCGGCATTTAAGTTGGCCGCCAGCGACATTACCTGTATGGAAGATTCGGCCGATGTGGGGCGTCGTCTGGCCGCGCAACTGCAAGCGCCGGATTTGCGGGCGGTGGTGCTTTTTTCACAAGGCGTGGCGGTGAATGGCAGTGAGTTGATTGCCGGCGTGGTTTCGGTGCTGGGCAAGAATATTCCCCTGACCGGCGGCTTGGCGGGTGATTACGGTGCTTTCGCGCAAACCTGGACGTTATTGGATGAGGTGGTGTCGGACAAGATGATGCTGGCGCTGGGCTTGTATGGCGATAGCGTTGAGTTTGCGCACGGTTCCTTCGGGGGGTGGCAGAGTTTTGGGCCGGCGCGGCGGGCGACGAAAGTGGCGGGTAACGTCTTGTATGAGCTGGATGGCGAACCGGCCTTGGAAATTTATCGTCGCTATCTCGGTGAATACGCTAAGGATTTGCCAGCTTCTGGCTTGTTGTTTCCCTTCGCTATTTTGGCCGACGATCGGCAGGAAACCGGTTTGATTCGCACCTTGCTGGGGATAGACGAAAGCAACGGCAGTTTGACTCTGGCTGGGGATATTCCGGCAGACGGCTACCTCAAGCTGATGCATGCTTCGACAGAAGCGCTGATTGATGGTGCCGAGGCGGCGGCGGCGGCGGCACAGCGTATGTTTGCTGCTGAAACGCCAACACAAACGTCCACGCAAACGCCAACCCAACAATCATTAGCGCTTTTGGTGTCGTGTATTGGGCGTAAGTTAGTGATGGGTGATCGGGTGGACGAAGAGGTGGAGGCGGTGGGCGCGGTATTCGGCCAGCGTTGTGTGCTGACTGGCTTCTATTCCAACGGCGAAATCAGCCCCTTCGTTGAAAGTACTGAATGTAAATTACATAATCAGACGATGACCATTACTTTGCTAGGTGAAAAGGCTTGAGCTTGAGTATGCATCGCATGCTTGAACGCCAGATCAAGCGCGTCCTGAGTTTGGATGCGGATCAATGGCCGGATTTTGTTGAGCAGATCAAGCTGTGGAGTGAGCAGGCTGCGGCAGGGGAGGCCGTGCCAGGGGCCGGTAAGTTTGCTTCAGCCTTGGCGAATTTGCCGGTTTTGTTGCAGCGGGTTTCTGAAACGTATGGGCAGCAAGATCGCGATTTGGCGTTGATTCGCCGCAGTTTGGAGCTTTCCTCCGACGAGCTGTACAACGCCAACCAGAAACTGCGCGATGAAGCGCTGTCCAGCACACAAGCGCTGGCTGCGCTGCAACGCGCTTTCGATGCGATGAGCAAAGAGGGCGATCTTTCCGCAAACGGTCATATCGAAGATTTGGTGATTTTGGCGGAACAGGTCGCCGGCCTGACGCGTGATCGTGAACGGATACGCAATGCGCTCGCCAAAAGTGAGGAGCGTTTTGATCTGGCCATGCGTGGCGCGAATGACGGTGTTTGGGATTGGGATCTACTCACCAATAAGGCCTATTTTTCGCCACGCTGGAAGTCGATGTTAGGGCATGCGGAAGATGAAATTGGCGCGTCATTGAACGAGTGGTCAGGGCGCGTGCATCCGGATGATTTGCCCGACGTGTTGGCCGCCGTTGAAGCGCATCATCGCGGTTTGACGGCGCAGTTTGAAATTACCTTCCGGTTTTTGCATAAGCAAGGCCATTATCTTTGGGTGCTCTCGCGTGGCTTGGTGGTGCGTGATGAAACGGGGCGACCCATTCGTATGGTCGGCACGCATACCGATGTAAGCGCACAAAAACAAGCAGAAGAGGCCTTGATTTTGGCTAAGGAAGCGGCTGAAGCAGCGAGCCGCGCCAAGAGCGAATTTCTCGCCAATATGAGCCATGAAATTCGCACGCCGATGAATGGGGTGCTCGGCATGTTGACGCTGGCGCTGGATACGCCGCTTTCCGCTGAGCAGTATGAATATCTTGATCTGGCGCGTTCTTCAGCCGATTCCTTGCTGCATATCCTGAACGATATTCTTGATTTCTCCAAAATTGAAGCCGGCCGCATGGACATGCATTTGGAGTCGGTAGATTTACGTCATTTGCTTCATGAGTTAGCACGCTTTCAAGAGCCCCGTTGCCGTGATAAAGGCCTGGCCTTTGTTTCAAATATTGCGGCTGAGGTGCCAGAATTTATCATGGCAGACCCGGTGCGTTTACGGCAGGTATTGGTCAATTTGATCGGTAATGCGATTAAATTTACCGCGACGGGCGAAATTCGGCTGAGTGTGCAGCGGGCAGAGGAGGCTATTCGGATTAGCGTGCAGGATACTGGCATCGGTATTCCACCGGAACGTCAGGCGCAAGTGTTTGAGGCATTTACGCAGGCTGATAACTCCATTACTCGCCGCTTCGGCGGCACTGGTTTGGGGCTGACCATTTCAAATCGTCTGGTGCAATTGATGGGCGCACAATTGGGTGGCGAGAGTCGCTTAGGGTTGGAAAGTGTGTTTGGTCGCGGCAGTGAGTTTTTCTTTTCGCTGCCATTGCGTGAGCCGGTGGTTA
>CAYWXO010000158.1:5556-8004 GCA_964462255.1 uncultured Thiobacillus sp.
TTTGGTCGCGGCAGTGAGTTTTTCTTTTCGCTGCCATTGCGTGAGCCGGTGGTTAATGTCCAACCCAATGTCCAACTCAGTTCGCTGCCGGAAACACCGGCCCCTGCCGCTGTTAAGTCGCGCGCACTGCATATTCTGTTGGCCGAAGATAACCCGATTAATCAGAAACTGGCAGTCACGCTGTTGATGCGTGAGGGGCATCGCGTGACAGTTGCTGAAGATGGTGTGGTGGCATTGCGGCTGTTAACGCAAGACCGCTTCGATTTGATTTTGATGGATATGCAAATGCCTGGCTTATCGGGCATTGAAGCAACCGGCCAGATTCGTGCATTAGAAAGAGTGGTTGGGGGAGATGTCGCCCGGGCGGCGTTACCCGGAGGGGTAACGCGTATCCCGATTGTGGCGCTGACTGCGAATGCCTACGCAGAAGATCGTGAAGCGTGTCTGGCCGCCGGCATGGACGGATTCGTCAGTAAACCAATCCGGCGGGAGGAATTGCTTGCGGCTATTGCGGGGGCATTGGCAGAGGGGTAGTGGGAGTGGTTAGGGGAGTTTAGGGGCGGAGATAAGCGTAGCCTTGGTGCTGTTTCTGCATGATTGCCACTACGCCCGCTGTGACATAACCGATGCTGGAGAGCATGTCATCCTTGCTCAGTTTCTGATTGCGCATGGTATTTTGACAAGCGGAAACTTTCACTCCGGCCTCAACTGCTTCGGCGACTCGATTACCCACCTCAGATTCTGCTTTTAGCATGCCAATGCCGGGGCCGTAAGCAATAATCTCAAGCTCAACATTGGTTTTGCCTAGGTCATTTTGGATATTCTTAGCATTGTTCAGTGCCAGATTCCATTTGCCCGTGTCGTTATCACTGACTTGTATGACCAACTTAGCAGTCTCTGCAGCCTGCGCAGGAAGCGCCATTGCCCCCGACATCAGTACGCTGCTCAGCAGCACCCCAACTAAAACTTTCGCATTTTTCATGTCATTCTCCTCACTTGATTAAGTGGCACGACCATAACCAAAGCAGCCCGAATAAACAATGAGACAAATGACAGTTATCTTTAGTATTCAGCGCGGGTATCTTTACTGGGTTTGTCCGTGGCCTTATTTTATTTAACTTCTAATTCAGCGCTGCTTTCTTGGCGTCCTGCTATTATATTTCGCGAATAACTCAGGCGGATCGCTTAAGAAAATAAAGGCTGCTGATTTTTTATTACGATTTCCGTAACCAATTAAGGATTCCTGTGGCAATCGACAGTACCTCCTCCCAATTTGAAGCCTCGGCGGATAGCCGCATTACGGTACGCCAACAGCTCCGCTCGGCAACCCATGCTGCTCATGTTCGCCTAAATCATCATCCGATGTTAGCTGGACTCACCCGCCCCGGATTTTGCCTTGACGCCTACCAGCAGATTTTGGCCGCTTATTACCCGTTCTATGCGGCGGTGGAGCCGGCTATTCTAGCCGTGCTGAGTCAAACGAACGACCTCGGCTTTAGCTATGTTGAGCGGCGCAAACTACCGTGGCTGATTGAAGATCTGCTCGCACTGGGTTATGAAACCGAGAACATTCAGTGTAAGCGGACCTTCGCTATTCCCGCCGATGTCGCCGAAGTGATCGGCACGCTTTACGCCATCGAAGGTTCTACCCTCGGCGGTCAGGTGATTAGCCGCCATCTAGCGGCCAACCTAGGCTTGACAGCGGAACAAGGCGCGCGCTTTTTCAGCGGATATGGAGCCAACACCGAGAGCCACTGGGCCGCCTTCTGTGCTTACGCGGAAACACTTGTGGACGACCCGAGGCAACGCGAACGTGCCAGCGTCGCCGCGTTGCAGGTATTCAATGCGTTGGAGGGCCAGCTTGATGATGGGCAGAATTATTTTGCGCGTTTCGCTATCGCGGCTTTAACTTCTTTGTAATGGCGTTTAAATTTTGCAATCCATATATCATTTAATAGCGTATTGAATAATTCAAGCATTCCCTGTTCGGAAACAAGATTGGGGCTAGTCAAATCTATGGTTACTCCACTCATTGATGGAAATAGATTATCCGCCGAACTAGTGCCCATCCATTTCTTATAGAACCCAGCAGGCTCCCAGCCATAGTTTATGGTTGAAACATGCTTTCCGTTGTGCAGTACTTGAATCATTGTTTTACGGCAATCGCATCCTGAATCTGAGCAATACATATCAATGAAACTGTATTCACCATCAGGCAATTGGGGACTCTGCGCGATTACTACCGAACGCACCTGATGTGCTTCGCCAATTATTTCGCCAGCAGCTATAAATTCCATCATTTTAAAATATTCCTTTGTGAATTATGCCTAACGTTGAGGTCACCGGCACCGCGCGGTTTTTGGCGCAGGCCCGGTTGACTATCAGGCGACCAGAGGTTGTGCCACGTCCCACAAGACCAAGCGTTAAGTATACTGCAATTAATTTCAT
>CAYWXO010000159.1:0-7958 GCA_964462255.1 uncultured Thiobacillus sp.
CCGGGTTTGGGCCAAGCAACGCAGCATCGCCGTTACCGTGACATTTACCTACCGTGTGACCACCGGCAGTCAGGGCAACGGTCTCCTCATCGTTCATCGCCATGCGGGCGAAGGTCACGCGCACATCATGGGAGGTCTTGAGCGGATCGGGCTTGCCATCGACACCTTCTGGGTTAACATAAATCAAGCCCATCATCACGGCGGCGAGCGGGTTTTCCAGATCGCGTTCGCCTGAATAGCGGCTGCCGGTGCTGCCGCTGGGGACAAGCCATTCCTTTTCCGAGCCCCAATAGGTGTCTTTTTCCGGATGCCAGATGTCTTCGCGGCCAAAGGCGAAGCCGTAGGTTTTCAAGCCCATGGATTCATAGGCAATGGTGCCGGCATAAGCAATCAGGTCAGCCCAGCTCAGCCGGTTGCCGTATTTTTTCTTGATTGGCCACAGCAAGCGACGCGCCTTGTCCAGGTTGACGTTATCCGGCCAGGAGTTGATCGGTGCAAAACGCTGGTTGCCGGTGCCGGCGCCGCCCCGTCCGTCGGCGATGCGATAGGTGCCGGCGGCGTGCCAGGACATGCGTATCATCAAGCCACCGTAATGGCCCCAATCGGCTGGCCACCAATCCTGGCTATCGGTCATCAAGGCGGTGAGGTCTTTTTTCAGCGCCTGCACGTCGAGTTTTTTCACTGCTTGCCGATAGTTGAAGTCGCTGCCCAGCGGGTTGGTCTTGCTATCGTGCTGGTGCAGGATGTCGAGGTTGAGGGCTTTCGGCCACCATTCCATGCTGGCCATCGAGGCCGAGGTTGCGCCGCCATGCATCACCGGGCATTTGCCGGCAGAATTTGTGTTATTTGCACTCATGTTCATCTCCTATGCTGTTTGTGTAACAAGTACAAGGAAATCCTTGCACCCTAATCTCACCCTAAAATCGCCGCAGCTGCACTTGCCGGAAGGGCATTGCTGTTTGCAAGGCTGTGCGTTTTTCAGAAGGCAATTTAGGTTAGCACTGAAAAAGCCACTATTACCTGTTCTAAACGATGAAATTAAACGATCTTCGTCATTGAAGAAATAGATTGCCGCTTTATTGCCCGGCACTAGGAACCAACACATGCGCAAAAGCATTGCGCAATTGGGCAAGTTTTGCTCGATCGCTATCGCTCCACGGGGCGCTGAAGCCTGAGCGAACCTCAACCCATTTTTCGAAGGATCGGCGCGGAGTCAGTACGGGGCTTGCTCCGCTTTTAAAGGATTCGTCTATCTGTTTAAGCGGATTACCTGCCCAATTGACCTCAGAGGGTTCTGCTTTACGAAACCAGTACAGGCGAAATGATCCCTGCGTCGTTTTTACTTGCAAGGCAGCGAGGCCGCTCGCAGCCGTGCATCCAGCAAATTCAGGCAGAAATTTGCTCAGGTGATCTGTGGTGAAAATGGGTTTATCTAGCTTGGTAAACCACAGGTCAATACACTGCATTTCATCGCTAGATGGAGCTTGGCCATCACAAAAATAATCGGACGTTCCAGCCTTTTCCGAAATAGCCGCCCTTTCCAAAATAGCCGCCCTATCAAAAAAGCCGACCAAGCCAGCGGCATTGAGGAAAGACTGCAATTTTTCCGTGCTGGCGCGCAGGTTATCGATGAAATGAGGGGAGCGGCTGATATCGCTCACCAGTATTTCGGTTGCAAGTGTGATCTTTTCGACCAGTTGCATGCGGGTTTCCGCCAGCAGCATCGACAACAGGATCGAATACGAACGTGCCAGTGAAACACATGACTCTCTTACCGCCATGGTTAATAACTTGCTACTGCCATGATGACAGGCTACCAGCCCCCAAAGCTGACCAGCTACGCGTAAGGGTACGGAAAACGACATGCCGACCTTCATGTTTGCCAGATAAGTCAAATGCACTGGTGAAACACTACGCAAATCAGTAAGGCTCAGGTCAATAGCCGGTTCATCAATAGCCGGCTCATTGGTGCAGCCGCTGGCACGGCCTAATATCGGAATTGCCGGCTCAGTGACATCATGGATATAGCGGCAAGGGTTAAGCAGATAGAGCCGGCGTGCAATTGCCGGAATATCGCTGGCCGGGAAGCGTAGCCCGAGATAGCTATCGAAATCCATTGCGGTGTGTTCCGCGATAACCTCGCCGCTCCAGTCTTCGTGAAAACGGTAAATCATGATTCGGTCGCAGCCGGTCAGTGTGTGGAAGGCAGCAATGAGTGCGGCCGATATTTTTTCCTGCTGAACTCTCTCTTGGTGGCCGTGAATAAATGGTTTTCTTAGGGTATGAAGATTAATTTGCGGGGAACTAGCATGCAGTTCGATTTCAAAGAGCAGGCCGCCAGCAGCATCTCGAACGCAACGAATATCAAGCGGGCCCGTTCCGGATGGGTTCTCTCGTGCTGAAACAAACAGCGTTGCGCCGGCTTCGGCAGAGAGTGCTTGATTAAGATTTTGCTTTATGCAAAAAAGCTCAGGCAGTGGTTTTCCATGCACGTCACTGGCGGAGAGCCCGGTCAGGGTGGCAAGGTTAGCGCTGAAATGGGTAACAACCCCATTAAGGTCAGTGCGGAGGAGTGCGCCGCGGTTCTGGATCGCGCCAGACAGGTGCAGGGGCTCTTGTTCACATTGTTGTATTAGGGATTCGATTGAATTGATTAAGCTAGGGTTTTTTGGAGTCATTAAGCCAGCGGTGCATGGTTTCGTAGAGCAATTCGGGCATCACCGGCTTGGTGACAAAATCGTTCATGCCGGCATCAAGACAGGCGTTGCGATCTTCGATAAAAGCATTGGCCGTCATCGCGATGATGGGAATGGCGCGCAGCTTCTCTATTGCGCGTATCTGGCGGGTAGCCTCCAAGCCGCCCATGACCGGCATTTGCATGTCCATTAAAATTAAGTCGTAATGATTCTGCTGTGCCAATGCCAGCGCTTCCTGGCAGTTATTTGCCACATCAATTGTCCAATTGATGTCCTCAATAAGCATGGAGGCAACTTCTTGATTGATGGGTTCATCTTCAGCCAGCAACACGTGAATATTGGGGAAATTCTCCTGAATCAATTGAGCGAATTCCTGCGAATTATGATTGTCAGATGGCGGCGATTTCGTCGTAAAAACGTTGATCAGGGTGGGTAAATTGCGCAGGAGCGATTCGTGCAAAAGTGTTGGGGACAGGGGTTTCGCCAGCACTTCATCAAAGCCAATGGGCAAAGAGTTTTCAAGAATGGCTGATTCGCCCGATGCGGTGACCAGCCAAGCCTGCGGCTGCAGCGAGAGATTCGATACGCGCAGGGTGGCGAGTAGCTCAAAGCCATCCATTTCAGGCATCAACATATCAATCAAAACGAGGTGGTAAGGCTTGCCAGCTTGATCTGCGGTGATCAACGCCGTCATAGCCTCGGCACCCGAGCCGACACTGTCGCACTCCAAACCCACCTGCAGCATCAGGTGCGTATGAACTAAGCGTGTGGTGGGGACATCGTCAACCACCAGCACCCGCTTACCGAGCAGTTCCGGCATGAAGCGGCTCTTTGTTTGCGCGTTATTTTTTTCGAGTTTTATCGTCAGCCAGAATTTACTGC
This sequence comes from uncultured Thiobacillus sp., assembly GCA_964462255.1. Lineage (GTDB taxonomy): Bacteria > Pseudomonadota > Gammaproteobacteria > Burkholderiales > Thiobacillaceae > PFJX01. The sequence continues at coordinate 3,579 of CAYWXO010000159.1, forward strand.
CCGCGCCTTCTGTACTGTCAGCACCAACCTCACCCCCCATTAAGTTGGCAATGCGTTTGGTAATGGCTAATCCTAAGCCAGTGCCGCCATAGCGGCGAGTCATGGAGTTATCGCCCTGCTCAAATATCTGGAACAGGCGGCCCATGTTCTCCTTTTTAATGCCGATGCCGGTATCGATTACCTCGAAGCGCAACAGAGTTTCGTGTTCGAATTGTTCGACGATGCGAGCACGCAGCGTAATGGTGCCTGCTTCAGTGAATTTTATTGCGTTACTAAGGAAATTAAGTAAGCCTTGGCTAAGGCGAGTTGCATCGCCACTGAAGGTGCCGAGGTTGGCTTCAGCGTCGATGATGAGTTCAAGCCCCTTGGCCTGAACTTTGCTGATGACCATGGAACAGACGCGAGACAGCAGCGCTTCAACGTCAACGTTAACCTTCTCAAGCGTTAACTTATCGGCCTCAATCTTGGAAATATCGAGAATGTCGTTAATTACGCTGAGCAGGTGGTCGGCGGCTGCGCCGATTTTGCTTAGTTTGGCGTGTTGATCTGGGTCGAATAGCTGCCGCTTGAGCATATAAACCAGCCCGATGATGGCATTCATCGGCGTGCGGATTTCATGGCTCATATTGGCCAGGAAACTGCTTTTGGCGAGATTGGCTGCTTCCGCCGCTTGCACCCGCTCATCGAGTTGAATGTTGAGTTTGTAGATTTCCAGTGAACGTTCCTCGACTAATTCCTCTAGATGGTTGCGATGGCGTGCCAGCTCATCTGAAATAGCTTTTTTCTCGCTGATATCTTCTTTGATCGCCAGATAATGGCTGATGCCGCCATCCGGGTCACGAATCGGCGCAAAGATTTCGTGCTCAATGTAGAGGTCGCCGTTCTTCTTGCGATTGATGAATTCGCCATCCCATGTCTGGCCACGGGAAAGTGCTTGCCATAAATTTTTGTAAGTTTCTTCTGGCGTTTTTCCTGATTGCAACACTCTCGGGTTTTTGCCGATGATATCGTCTCTGTCATAGCCGCTGGTCTTCAGGAAGGCGGCATTGGCATACTCAATTTCAGCGCTCAGGTTGGTGATGATGATGCCGTTCGGGCTTTGTTCGACGGCTAGCGACAGCTTGCGCAATTCCATTTCCGTCTTTTTGCGTTCGGTAATGTCGCGGTTGGCACCGCAGCGGCCAAGAAATTTTCCTGCTGCGTCGTAAATGGGTCGGCAGTGGTGTTCGATCCAGTGGATAGAGCCATCGCGATGGATGATGCGGGCATCCACGCGATGTTCTGCGCAGTCATCCATTTTAGACATATGCGCAAAATAAGCAGGCCGGTCCTCAGGGTGAATAACTGCCTTCAATAGGTCAGGTGACGACATGAGTTCACTTGCGGTTACGCCGGAGATGTCGAAGCAGGCGGGTGAGACGTATTGCACTTTGTTGTCAGGGTCGCTGACGAAAACCCAATCGCCCGAATTCTCCGCGAGCAGGCGGAACTTGTTTTCTGACAGGCCGAGGTTATTTTTGACTTCTTGTAATTCGCTAATATCCACATAAGTTAGAACGAGACCGACCACCTGCTTATTGACATCCTTATAAGGGGTAACACGCCGTAAGAAGGTCTGATTCTTCAGATTAATTTGCCGTTCAACAGGGCGCTCATGGCTGAGCACCGATTCCAAATCAGGCAACAGGTAGTTATCGGGTTGCCGTGGCTGCAGGTGGCGCAAATCGCGGCCGATATCCTGCGGCAGGATGGGGAAAATGTCTGCTACCTTGGGCGTAAAGAGCCGAATCGCGTAATCGTTGTCGATGAAGATAGTCGCTAAATCGGTGGAGCGAATCAGGTTATCCAGGTTACCAGTGACGTTGTTGAGTTCTAATATCTTCTGCTCATGTTCCGCGTTGACGCTGTACAGCTCTTCATTGACTGAATGCAGCATTTCGTTAGTGCTTTGCAATTCTTCGTTGGAGGCCAGTAATTCTTCATTGGCGGCCTGCAGCTCTTCATTGCTGGTTTCTAGCTCTTCAACCGTACTTTGCAGCGATTCGCGTGTTTGTTGCAGTTCACGCTCCAGATGCTGAATCTGCAGGACGATCTCTTCATCGACTTCTTCCGTTAGCGTGTCTGCCACGTTTTCGGTTTTCGGATTATGTTCATTAACCCGCAGCGTAATCATGTAATAAGTCGAGGAAGAATGGCTATCTAACAGCGGGTCAACAACTAGATCAAGTAAGCAGGTGCTTTCGCCAAGTTGCTGGTTGATGCTCTTGTAATTAACACTGGTTTGCCTTTGTTGTGCATTTCGTAAGGCCGTCATTAACGAGATACGTAAATTGCCTTCCACCATCGACATCAGGTCGGTGGTGACGCGACCCTTTGGGGCGCGCAAAAACTGGGCCGCATCGCCGAACACGTGAATGGCTTCAAAGCGTTCATTGACGAGGATGCCCGACGGGATAAATTGATTGAGCAGTAAATCGTAAACCCGGCCCACCTTCAATTCGCTGAAGTGTCCTCCCGCCGCTGTGCCACCGGGTAGGCGTTGATGTTTGCTGGGTTGGAACACGAGGGGCGAGCGCAATTCGCTGACGAGGCGACTGTCGCGGATTTTCGAGAATATTTTCCAGTGGCGGTCAAGGGTCTTGAATTCATTGGCCAGTTCTCCGAGCCCTTCACTACCGCCCAACAGCAAAACACCATTGATCTTGAGGGCGAAATGGAAGGAGGCAATGGAGCGTAATTGCGCCGGGTTATGAAGATAAATAAGTAAGTTACGGCAGGTAACTAGATCAATGCGGGTGAACGGCGGGTCTTTTAGCAGATTGTGTTCGGAAAAAATAAGGTGTTTGCGCAGATAGGCCGAAACTTTATAAGTATTATTACCTAAGTCATTAAAATATTTATCGCGTAAGTACGGCGGCATTTCAGTAAAACTGCTTTCGCTGTAAATGCCTTCCGCTGCGGTGTGCAAGGATTCGCGGTGCAAATCCGTTGCCAGGATTTTGATGCGGGCGGGCAGGTGGTGTTGCTCGAATGCCTCAAGGAAAAGGATGGCAATCGTGTAGGCCTCTTCTCCCGTGGAACATGCGCACACCCATACCCGAATCTCTCCATCCGACGGCAGGTTACTCAGCATGTCGGGGATAACTTGCTGTTGCAGGATTTCAAACGCTTCCGGGTCGCGGAAGAATCGGGTCACACCTATCAGTAAATCCTTGTATAGCAGATCAAGTTCGTTGCTATCCTTTTGCACGCGCCGACCGTACTCTTCAATGCTGATATGTTCCGGATGCAGGGCGATGCGACGCTCGATACGCCGGGTGATGGTTTGTGGTTTGTAGTAGTTGAAATCAATGTCATAGACCGATTGCAAACGCTCGAAGATTGCCGGAATCCCTTCATCTGGCGTTTCGCTCGGCAGGCGCGGTACAAAGGTGATTTTGGCGTGCGGGTTGCTGGCGTAGGCGAGCAAAACGGCGGGCATGGCTTCAGGCGCTAGAATGGCATCTACACAACCGGTATTAATGGCACTGCGTGGCATGCCATCAAAGCGTGAGCTTTCTTCGTTTTGCGATAGCACCAAACCGCCGTATTCGCGGATGTCCATGATTCCGGCGCTGCCGTCTGACCCGGTGCCGGACAGGACAATGGCAATGGCCTTTTCACCCCATGTTGACGCTAGCGATCGAAAAAATGAATTGATTGGCAGGCTTAAGACTTTTTCTGGTGAACGGTTTGTGGTAATTAATTCATCACCATTAATGACCATGTCTTTTCTGGGGGGCAGCAGGTAAATCTTGTTGGGCTTAATTTTGATGCGATCCGTGACAGGAATCGCCTGCATGCGGGTGAATCGCTCCAGCAGCTCATCCATGAGGCTCTTGAAGTCAGGCGACAGATGCTGAATTACCACGAAGGTCATACCGGTATCGACCGGCATGGCACGGAATAAGCGCTCCAGTGCTTCCAGGCCGCCAGCGGAGGCACCAATGCCCACGACGTAGGTGGGGCGTAAAAATTCAGTGGCTGCTGAATTCATATCAGGCAGTGGCTTGTCAGGAGCATGATTTTCAGCGCCAGGCGGATCAGCACGCTCGATTTCTTGATTGTCCATGGGGATGCACAGTTAAAAAGAGGTTAATCGCGAATTATTTTTAAAAAATTACCAATTTCCATCAATTTTGTCCAGATTGATGATGACGATGTTGACTAAAACGTTCAATGTGTCGGTTCCACACAGCGCGAAAGGTAATGCACGCATCATGCTGGCTAAAACTGACCTTTGCTTGGTTAAAAATGGATATAAATCAATGCACTATATTATTTTATCGAAGCGACTGCGTTTCTGTTTATCGTTATGTTTGCTGTTCGGGCTTGCGGGGG
>CAYWXO010000160.1:0-7928 GCA_964462255.1 uncultured Thiobacillus sp.
TGCCGCGTGTCCGAGGCATCGGCCTGCGAGAATTTCTGGAAGATGCGGTCGCGGAATGCAGCCGGAATACCGGGACCCCGGTCTATCACCGCAACCCGCACCTGCTCGCCGTGCAGGCTCGCCCGTACCGCCACCCTGCTCCCCGGCGGCGAAAACTTGGCGGCATTGGAAAGCAGGTTGGCCAGCACCTGCTGCAGGCGCAGGGCATCCACCTCAACCACGGCGGCATCCACACGCTCGGTTAAATTCAGCCTAACCTCGTATTGATCGGCATAGGCCTGGATGTCACGCATCGCTACGTCGATCAGCGGCATCAGCGGCTGCGGCTGCAAGTCGAAACGCAGCTTGCCCGCCATGAGTTTTTCCATGTCGAGCAGGTCGTTGATCAGGTGAGTCAGACGCTGGCTGTTCTTGTGCGCCAGCGCCACCATTTGCCCCGCCTGCTCCGGCAGGGTGCCGAGTGCGCCGCCGGCGATCAGGCCCAGCGCCCCGGTGATGGCGGTCAGCGGCGTACGCAGTTCGTGGCTGACGGTGGAGACGAACTCGTTTTTCATACGCTCCATGCGCTTGCGCTCTGAGATGTCCTCGATGATTGACCAGATCAGCTTTCGTCCTGACGGGTCATGCACCACCATGCCATTGAGCAGTACCGGATAGCGGCTGCCGTCCTTGCGGATGTATTCCTTTTCATAGGGGCCGAAGCGACCGGTCATTTCGAGATATTCCAGTTGCAGGGCTTCCTGCACCTCGTAGTCTCTAGGAGTGATATCCAAGTAGCTGAGGTTGATGAATTCCTCGCGGGTATAACCGGTGGGTGCCAACAGTGCGTCGTTGAGATCGACAAAGCGGCCGGTTTCATAGTCGTTCAGCGCAATGCCGATGGGCGAAAGCTCGAACAGGCCGCGCAGGCGTGATTCGTTGAGTTTAAGGGCCTGCTCGGTCTGTTTGTTAGCGGTAATGTCGATATGACAGCCCACCATGCGGACAGGCTGCCCGTCCGGCCCCCATTCGATCACTTTTCCCAGACAGCGCACCCAAACGGTGGAGCCGTTTTTATGGTGATAGCGGATCGAACTATCATAAGGAATTTGCCCTTGACTCTTGACATGCTGGTCGAAGCAGTCAAGTACGCTAGGCAGGTCCTCCTGAAAAATGATCTTTTGCCAGGATTCCGGCGCGTTCATCATTTCATGATCGGCATAGCCAAACATGCTCTTGAAACGAGGGCTTAAATATTCAGTGCCCTGCTGAATCATCCAATCCCAATAGCCCGCCATGGATTGTTCAAGAATCTGCTCGTATAACCATCGTTGCTGCTTGATGGCCTCATTCATCACGATCTGTTCGGTGATATCGGCGTGGGTGCCGGACATCAGCAGTGGTTTGCCTTCCGCCGTCCAGCTCATCACGCGGCCGCGATCATGCACCCACACCCAATGCCCCTGCTTATGGCGCATGCGACACTGAAAGTCGTAGTACGCCAGTTCGCCGGAAAAATGGCGTTCCAGCAACAGCGCCGACTGCTTAAGTTCATCCGGGTGGGCCATATTCATCCAGGTCTGAATGCTGATCGGTTCCAGTTCCGCCAGCGTAAACCCGACAATTTCGGCCCAGCGCTCGTTGAATACGGTCTCGCCGGTCTGTACGTTCCATTCCCATATGCCGATATTTGTGCCTTCGATGACGGAGGCAAGACGGCGCTCATCGTCCAGATGGCGCTGCTTGACACGCGCGGCCTCCATCAGTTGTCCGAGTGTCGTGGTGAGCGGATGCAGAAAATCGATCAGCGCCTGGTCGTAGCCGCCGGGCCGGTTGGCCATGCCCAGCATGGCCACCAACTCACCGCCGTGATTAACCGGAATACCAAGGAAGGCATTCATCGCCGGGTGCCCCTCGGGCAGGCCGCCGCGACGGGGGTCGTGATAAGGATCGTTGGCGATCACCGGCTTACCCGTGGTCATTGCCGCGCCGAACAGGGTGTTGAGATTGATGAACGCCATGCCCTGTGGTGCATAGGTCTCATAAAAAGCGCGGGTGATATCATCCCAGGCGATATTGGTAATGGCGTAGGTCTTGAGGTAGGGGGCACCCTCGTCGCAATACAGCACCTCGCCGACAAATCCGTATTCGCTCTCGGTCAAGGCCAGAATGTCCGCCAGCAAGCCGTCGAAGGCGCGGCGCCGATCAGCCTCGCGGATGAACTGCGACTGCGCACGGGCGATCACCTCGCCGAGCTGCTGGGCCTTTCGTAGCGCCAGGCTTTGCTGCTGCTGGTCGATCTGGTTGATTTCCGCTTCCACGCAATCGGCAAGATCGCGCAGCGCACGCCGCTGAGCTACCGACAACTGTCGCGGCTGGTCGTCGATAATGCACAGAGTGCCGATACGGTAGCCATCGACCGTGGTCAGTGGAGCGCCGGCGTAAAAGCGGATATGCGGCGCTCCGGTCACCAAGGGGTTGTCGGCAAAGCGCGGGTCGAGACAGGCATCGGTAATCTCGAAAATGACGTCATCAAGAATGGTATGCCCGCAAAAGGAAATGTCCCGCCCGGTCGCGCAGGCGTCCAGCCCCTGACGCGACTTGAACCATTGGCGCTCGGCATCCACCAGCGACACCAGGGCGATGGGAGTGCCGAGCATATGCTGAGCCAACCGGGTCAGGCGATCGAAGCGCTCCTCGGCCGGCGTATCCAGGATCGCTTGCGCGCGCAGCGCCTGCAGGCGCTGCGCCTCATTGTCGGGAATAGACGGGGCTTGCACAATCACCTCTCAGATTCGGCAAAACGCTCGCGGATTTCCAGGATGCCCGGCAGTTCGCGCAAAAGCGAGATCCTGTAATATTTTTGGCAGGCGGAATTCTGAAAAAGCAGGCGCACTGCCCCGCAAAGTAAGGATGGACGCTAAAGACGCAGTCAAGGACATAACACTGACCCGGCGAATAGGGAAAGCGGGCGATTCTAGCCGAGGGGCGCACGATCATGGCAACACAACGCGTCCACCGTTATGTATCTATACAGTAAATCAATGGGGTGTTTCAGTAGTGAAGTTGGTCAGCCGCCGAATCGTCAGGGCGCAGCGTTGTTCAATCAGGGCGATGATGCGTTCTACCACTCCATTTCCGGAGAAACAGTGTTCACTGGCAGACTGAAGCGTACGCGCGGCACGCAGCGCAGCGCCAAGTTGTTGCGGTGATCGAATGGAAGTCATGGTCAGTTAAATTTCCCGTTCGGGAAATTTAATAACGCAAATTAATAGCGCAAAAGGACTCCCCATCGCGCGCCAGCCTAACTGCCGGGCGGCACTTTCATCGCCGCCAAGAGCGCATCGCCAACGCGGCCCGCCTTAAACGGCTTCACAATGTACCCCACCGCGCCGAAACTCAATGTTTCTCTCACCGTATTCATGCTGGCATCACCGGTAATCATCACCACACGCAAGGCGGGCCAGCGCAGGCGGATGCTCTTGAGCACTTCAACACCCGATAAGCCTGGCATATTGACATCCAAACAAACAATCTCCGGCCGCACCCGATCAATCATGGCTAAGGCCGTTTCGCCATTGCGCGCCTCTCCCACAATGTCAAAACCATGATCACGTAGCAGGGCCTTCAGCACCTCACGCATCAACGTATCATCATCAACCACTAAGACGCGCACGCGCGAATCACCTGTATTTTGTGCCATGTTTTAGACGTATTACCGTGTGATCGGTTTGTAGATTTACAAAATTGAAAAAAGTGTCAGCTGGCAAGGATAGTGCGCGGCTCTAATCAAATCAAATCTTCGTCAATATTTTGCAATTTTGGCAAATTCAGGCGAATCGGGTTAGATTTTCATAGCGACATTTTAATTAATGAAGATTAGCCCCATCCATTGAGCCGTCAATCTCGCTGGCCTGTATCGTCTTCTAATACGATAATCACGCGCCCACCAAGGAGCAATAACAATATCAATGCTTAAAATCGAATCCATCACCAAGAACAGCGCTTTTGAGGATTGACTTACTTGGCAGAAAGCCCATATCCGATTCTGAGCATCGCCCCCGAGCAGATCGTTGGCGACGAGCAACTTGGTACCAAGCCGAAGTTTTGGTTCGAGCGCGCCGGTTCAATCTGGCTGTTCAAGGAGACCAGGGAAATCGATGCGCCAGCGGGCACTGAGATTGCGGGTGAGGACTGGTCGGAAAAGATCGCCGCCGAGATAGCCCATAAATTGGGCATCCCTGCTGCCGAAGTGGAACTTGCCGAATGCGAAGGCCGACGTGGTTCTGCTTCAAAGAGCTTCACCACACCTTCACAACAGTTGATGCACGGCAATGAAATCCTTGCCGGCCATATCCCGAACTACGACCCCGGCTACGATAAGTCGATGTGGTTCAGTCAATCTGACCACACGCTGGACAACATCATCTTGGCCATCCAGACCATGTTTCCCCAAAAGTCGGACAGTCGGGCTGTGCTTACCCAACTCGCGAGCTACCTTGTGCTTGATGCACTGATTGGTAATGTAGATCGACACCATGAGAATTGGGGGCTGTTGTGGCAGGTAATAGTTCATCATAATGAATTTTGCGAAACATCACGCCTGGATAAGGAATACCGCGTTGCGCCGTCCTACGACCATGCCTCATCACTGGGCCGCGAGTTGATGGATAAGAAACGGAGCGACAAGTTACGCAGCAAAGCGGTTGAATCCTATGTCCGAAAGGGGCGTGGTGGGATTTACATCGCGGGCGGAAAAAGGGGTGAAAATCCCCTACGATTGGCAGAATCGGCAGCGGAGGCGTATGCCGACTACTTTCAGCCATCACTTGATAGGCTGCGTGCCACCCCACTTAACGCACTAACTTCAGCGGTTGATCGTGTGCCAACAGCGCGTATGTCAGTATCTGCAAGAGAATTTTCGCAGGCAATGCTCAGCGTTGCCTTCAATGCATTAACGAGGATTGGAAAGTGAAAACATTGTTTCTTGCATGGCAAGCGCCGGATTTGCGGCACTGGTTCCCCGTAGGGCGGCTTGATGCTGACACTGAACAGGCAAATTTTATTTTTCAATACACGCAGGGTGCCTTGGAAGCCAAGGAACGCGGTTTCCATCCGATGCCGTCCTTCCCTCAGATCGACAAGCGCTATCAGTCTGAGGCGCTTTTTCCAATGTTTATGAATCGGGTGCTGGGAGCCCAGCGCAAGGATTTTGGCGAATATCTCCGCACGCTTGCGCTCGAACATAATGACCCGATTGAAATCTTGTCCATTACGGGTGGCGAACGGCAGACCGATAGCTTTGAGGTTTTTCCAAAGATAAACAAGCTGCCGGATGGTTCATTCCATTGTCGTTTTTTCCTGCATGGCCTGCGCCACATGAACGACCCCGCCCAGAAACGCGCAATGGTATTGCGCGAAGGTGAAGCACTTGGCGTTTCCATCGAACTGACCAATCCAAAAACAGGTCTTGCCATTCAGCTGACCAGTCAGGATTATGAATTTGTCGGCTGGACCCCGCGTTACCTCGTCAGCGATTTATTGAAGTCGCTGACTGATGTTTCGATGATCAAGGCAACGGTGGTGAAGGTCAATCCACACGAGGTGCCGGTCAATCGCCGTGTGCTCGTCGAGTTTCAGGGGCATCTGCCTGCTAGTATCGAGCCAATGACCGATGCTGCTTTTCAGCCGATTGTTACGGGTAGCACGCAGCACTAGGTAGTAGTCAAATGGGAACAGACCATGTTTTATTATCGCTCACTTCATCGTGAACCCATTCTGGGTCTAAGTCAGCGCCATTTGCCCAGGTGAGTACGCCTAGTTTAAGACATACCCTGCTGTGTTTTCGGCAATCTTACCTGCTGATCGGTTTGTAACGAATACGTTTCGGTTTAGCGCCTTCTTCACCCAAACGTTTACGTTTATCGGCCTCGTATTCCTGGTAGTTGCCAGAGAAGAACGTCCATTGCGAATCGCCTTCGGCGGCAAGAATATGGGTGGCGATACGATCCAGAAACCAGCGATCATGCGAAATAACCATGACGCTGCCGGCAAATTCCAGTAACGCATCTTCCAAAGCGCGCAAGGTTTCCACGTCGAGATCGTTGGAAGGTTCATCGAGCAACAAGACATTGCCGCCAGCAATTAAGGTTTTCGCTAGATGCAAACGACCACGTTCGCCGCCAGAAAGATTGCCGACCAATTTCTGCTGGTCGCCGCCTTTGAAGTTGAAGCGGCCAATGTAAGCGCGCGACGGTGTTTCGTAGCGGCCAACGGTGAGAATGTCGCGGCCTTCGGCAATTTCGTCGAATACGGTTTTGTCCGCGGCGAGGGCATCGCGCGATTGATCGACATAAGCCAATTTAACGGTAGAGCCGATGACCACTTCGCCACCATCCGGCTTCTCTACGCCGGTAATCATTTTAAATAAGGTCGATTTACCGGCACCGTTAGGGCCGATGATGCCGACGATAGCCCCGGGCGGAATCTGAAAGCTGAGGTTGTCCATCAACAGGCGGTCGCCAAAACTTTTACTCACGCCATTGAATTCAATCACTTTATCGCCCAGGCGCTCGCCCACCGGGATGAAAATTTCCTGCGTTTCGTTGCGCTTTTGATATTCAACCGAATTGAGTTCTTCAAACCGATTCAAGCGGGCTTTTGATTTGGCCTGACGCGCCTTCGGATTTTGTCGCACCCATTCCAATTCCTGTTTCATGGTTTTGATGCGGCCGGCTTCTTGTTTGGATTCGGTTTCCAGGCGCGCTTCCTTTTGCTCCAGCCAACTGGTGTAGTTGCCTTTCCAGGGAATACCGTGGCCGCGGTCGAGCTCTAATATCCATTCAGCGGCGTTGTCGAGGAAGTAACGATCATGCGTAACGGCGACGACAGTGCCAGGGAAGCGCACCAAAAACTGCTCCAGCCATTCCACCGATTCAGCGTCGAGGTGGTTAGTCGGCTCATCCAGCAGCAACATGTCCGGCTTTTCCAGCAGCAGCTTGCACAGTGCAACGCGACGCTTTTCGCCACCAGATAGTTTGCCGATTACGGCGTCCCAGGCGGGCAGGCGCAGCGCATCGGCGGCGATTTCCATTTGCTGTTCCGCATCTGAGCCGGCGGCAGAAATAATTGCTTCAAGGCGATTCTGCTCTTCGGCCAACTTATCGAAATCGGCATCCGGCTCGGCGTAGGCGGCATAGACTTCTTCCAGTTTTTGCTTGGCTTGCATCACCTCGCCGAGACTGGCTTCAACTTCCTCGCGCACAGTTTTATCTGGCTGCAGTTGCGGTTCCTGCGGCAAGTAACCAATGCGAATGTTGGGTTGATGCTGCACTTCGCCGTCATATTCTTTATCGGCTCCAGCCATAATGCGCAACACCGTCGATTTACCGGAGCCGTTCAAGCCAAGCAGGCCAATCTTGGCCCCCGGAAAAAAGGACAGCGAAATATCTTTAATAATTTGACGTTTGGGCGGAACAACTTTGCTCACACGGAGCATGCTCATTACGAATTGGGCCATGGCGGTCACTTTGCGTGCGTGATATAAGAATGCAGAATTGTGCAGGAAAATTCAGTTTGATACCGCTCGGTCTTGTTTTCTGACTTTTTACTCGATGTTTCCTGACTCTCAACACAATGACCATGCAAAGAAAGGTAAAAGCGTGACAAATGAATCACATCTCGGCGTATGGGATGAGCATACCGATAACAGCACGTTAGTTCAGGCGCTGGTTGCCGCACAGTTACGCATAGCAAACTTGGAAGTCATCGAATCCGACCACATCAAGACGGAAGAGAATCTGCATCTGCATCAAGAAGAGTTGCATGCCCAGAATGAAGAATTGCGTCAGGCACATCAAGCGCTTGCCGAAGCCGGCCACCGCTTTCAAGACCTGTTTGATTTTGCCCCGGTCGCCTATTTTCTGCTTGATCAAAATGGCTCAATAGAA
>CAYWXO010000161.1:0-7872 GCA_964462255.1 uncultured Thiobacillus sp.
TTCCGGCAAAGGGTCTATTGTTGTAGCCATGCCATATCCACATCCAGGCTGTTGGTCAGTTCTTGCCAGCGCTTACGCACGCTGCCGTCCAGCTCGCTGTAGGTACTTTCAAAACGGAAATCACCGCGCTCCATTTGGCTATCTTCCACCACTCGCCAGGTTAAATGCCCCTGTTCTTGCGCAAGCCACTCGCGAATGGTTGCCGCGCTTTCCGGGTGAGAGATCAAAGTGTATTGACCATTCAAGGCGGGGAGCGTTTTTAGGGCTTCACGGATAGCCTCAAGCACCAGGTCGGGCTTGATTTTTAGCGCTTTACGCAGAATTTGCTGCGCCATGATCAGGCTGAGCGTGAGGACTTCATGCGCAATCTCTTCATCTTTCAGCAATTGCGCGCCTTCAAGAGACAAGGCGAGCGCGGTCAGGTCGTTAAAAAGGGGCTTCGCCGCTTCTTTGCTGACCTCCAAACCGGCTTTTTTACCTTCTTCCATGCCGAGTTGAAAGCCTTCTTGCCACGCTTGTTGCTGTAGATTTTCTATTTCTTCTGCGGTAGGGAGTACAACTTCTGGTTCAACCGGTTCTGGTTTGGGCGGCGGCGGCGGTGGGGGTGGCGGGGCTTTGACGGTGTTGACTTTAGGTTCGGGGGGGCGGCGTGAAGGGGTGGGGGTATGGCTATCGTTGTCGTCAAAAGCGGCAAGTTCCCAACGCTGGTAGGCGGTGAGTAGTTCTTTCGGAATAACTTTGGACATGAATTAGCCGACCAGCGCTTCATCGCCACCTTTGCCACCCAGAACAATCTGGCCTTCATCAACCAGTTTGCGCACGACTTTGAGAATTTCTTTTTGTTCAGCCTCGACCTCGGAAAGCCTGACCGCACCTTTCGCTTCCAGGTCTTCCTTGAGCGCCTCGGCCGCGCGGCTGGACATGTTTTTGAAAATAAGATCTTTAAGTTCTTGTGATGTGCCCTTGAGCGCAATGATGAGCGTTTCCGATTGCACTTCGCGCAGCAAAAGCTGGATGGAGCGGTCGTCCAAGGCCAGGATGTTGTCGAAAGTGAACATGGAATCCTGAATTTTTTGTGCCAGATCGGCGTCGTGTTCGCGAATGTTGGCGAGTACCGAGGCTTCGACCGCGCCACCCATAAAGTTGAGGATGTCGGCGGCTGTTTTAACGCCACCCAGCGAAGATTTTTTGCTGACATCGCCGCCAGAGAGCAGTTGCGTTAGCACTTCGTTCAGTTCGCGCATGGCCATGGGTTGCGCACCTTCCAGCGTGGCGATCCGCACCATGACATCGTTACGCAAGCGTTCGGTGAGCAGGTTGAGAATTTCGCTGGCATGGTCGCGATCCAGATGCACCATGATGGTAGCAATAATCTGCGGATGTTCATTGCGGATCATTTCCGCCACGCTGCCGGAATCCAGCCATTTCAGGCTTTCTATGCCGGCGCTTTCGTTGCCTTGCAGAATGCGGTCGATCAGATGCGCGGCTTTGTCGTCGCCCAGCGCTTTTTTCAGAACTGAGCGAATGTAATCATCCGAATTCGCCAAGCTGATCCGTCCCACTGTTTCGCCGTGGAATTCGTGTAGAACTGCTTCTATGCCTTCGCGATTGACGTTGCCCACCGAAGCCATGGCGGTGCCCAATTTCTGCACCTCTTTCGGGCCGAGGTATTTAAAAATTTCTGCCGCCTCATCGTGCCCGAGTGCCAGCATGAGGATGGCGCATTTGTTGACGCTTTCGTCGCTCATTCTTTCATCATCCATTCTTTAACAATATCGGCCGCCACTTTGGGGTCGGTTTTAGCGAATTCACGTACTTTGGCCAGAATTTCGGCATAAGAGTCCACCGCTGGCGGTCCTAATTCTTCGCCGGGTAAGTGTTCGCCCGCCAGGCCTTCGCCTTCTTCGCTTTCTTCGCTTTCCGGCGGTGCGGGCGGTTTGACCATGTCGCGCAGGAAGGGACGAATGACGCCAAACACCAAGTAGAAGGCTAAACCAAAAATGAGCAGATTTTTCAGGAAGGTTTTGGCCAGCTCGACATTTTCAGGATCTTTCCAAAGGGGCGTGTCCTGTTCTGACTTGCTGTCGGTAAAGGCGGCGTTGACCACGTTGACGCTGTCGCCACGCGGTTGGTTAAAGCCCATCGACTCCCTAACCAGATTGTTGATTTGTTGCAGCTCAACAGGCGTAAGGGGAATCGGCTTGGTCGCCAAGCCTTCCGCATCTTTAGCGCCGGCCTTGTAATTGACCACCACCGCCACGGAAAGCCGCTTGATGCGCCCCAGCGGTTCTTTGGTGTGGCGTACTGTTTTATCCAGCTCGTAATTGATGGTGCTTTCCCGTCGGCTGGAGCCGCCGGCTTGCAGTCCACCCGGCCCGACATTCGGGCCGGCATTGGCACCGGGCGGCGCATTGAGCGGGGCGGCGGCTGGTCCAGGCGGTTGGTTGGTGAGTGCGCCGGGGATACCTTGCGCGGCATTGCCGCCATTATTGATGTCTTCAACCGTTTGTTGGCTACGGATGGACTGGGCGTCAGGAGGGGGGTTGGGTTTGTACGATTCGCTGGTCGCTTCAACTTCCGAAAAATCGAGGTCGGCACGCACTTCCGCTTTGACATTATCTTTGCCGACGATGGGCGAGACGATGGCTTCGACGCGTTCGGCGTAATAGCTTTCAATTTCACGCAGATAATCAAGTTGGCTGGCATTGAGGCCGCGCAAGGTGTTGTTGTTTGGTTTTTCGGTGAGCAGGTTGCCGGCTTGGTCAACGACGGTGACGTTGCCAGGCGTGAGTTCCGGCACGCTGCTGGAGACTAGATGCACAATCGACTGTACTTGGCTGTAGTCCAGTGAGCGGCCGGAGTGCAAATTGACCAGAACGGAGGCGGAGGGCTGTTGCTTGTCGCGGATGAAAACACTGGGCTTGGGAATGGCTAGATGCACGCGCGCGGATTCAACCGTGGAAATCGCTTGTATGGTGCGGGCGAGTTCGCCTTCCATGCCGCGCTGAAAGGCGACTTGCTCTTGAAATTGTGTCATGCCCAATTTCGGCGAATCCATCAATTCAAAGCCGACAGAACCGCCTTTGGGTAAACCTTGCGCCGCCAGTTTGAAGCGGATGTCATAAACCTGTTCAGTGGGAATCAACAACGTGCCGCCTGCTTCGGTTTTATACGGCGTGTTCATTTGTTGCAGTGCTTGGGTGATGGTGCCGGCATCTTTTTCCGATAAATTGGAAAACAGCACCTTGTACTCGGGCGCGCTAGTCCAGAGCAGTAAGCCAACAATAAGCGCAATTGACGCCGCAAGCGCCGCAGCCAACGCCATTTTGCGTGGTGCGGGGATCTCGTTGTAGCGTAAAACGAAGTTGGAGAGTAATTCGCGAGGCTGCAGGGCCATCCGTCAACCGTGTACGCTCAGACTTGCATGTTCATGACTTCTTGATACGCGGTGACTAGCTTGTTGCGTACCTGGACCATGGTCTGAAAGGACAGACTGGCTTTCTGCAGTGACATCACGACATCCTGCAGGTTGACATCGTCTTTGCCGGCTTCAAATTGACGGGTGAGAAGTTTGGCCTCTTGTTGCGCGCCGTTGACTTCGTCTATGGCGGTTTTGAGCATGCTGGAAAAATCACGTCCAGACACTGAGTCTTCCGGCAGGCGTGCAGGGGCAATCGCGGTTTGCGCTGCCACCGCACGAAGCTGGTTCACCATCAGATCAATATTACTCATCGTCTTGCCTCCTGCGACTCATTATAGGAGGTCGTCTCCGTCCAGTAAGCCGGCATCGCGAAATTGTTTGAGTTTGTAACGTAACGTTCTTTCGCTCATTTTCAGGGCTTCCGCCGTTTTAGGTCGAGATCCATGCATACGTCGTAAAGTGCTCAGAATGGTATCGCGCATTGCTTCTTGCAGCTCGGGTAGGGTGATGTCTGCAGCAGGCGCGTCCGGTATTTCTCTTGGAAACAGGGGGGCGCGCGGTAACATCAAATGCTCACGACCTATCTTCTTGGTCGGGCTGAGGATCATTGCACGTTGCACGACATTTCCAAGCTCGCGGATGTTACCGGGCCAGTCATAGGCCGTCAATTCAGCCAGTGCGGGTTCTGAAAAGGAAAATCCACCACTGCCGACAATTGATTGGTGGCGTTTGAGAAAATACTTTGCCAGTGGCGGAATATCGCCACGCCGCGTGCGCAGTGGCGGAATATCAATGGGAAATACGTTGAGACGGTAATAGAGGTCGCTGCGAAAGCGACCTTCCGCAATCGCCGCCGTTAAATCGCGGTTGGTGGCGGCAATGACGCGGACATCCAGCTTCAAGAGGGTGCGGCCGCCAACGCGTTCAACCTCGCGTTCTTGCAGGACGCGCAGCAGCTTGGCTTGCAGGTTGATGGGAAGTTCGGAGATTTCATCCAGCAGCAAAATACCGCCATTGGCTTGTTCAAATTTACCGGCTTGCGGGGCGGTGGCACCGGTAAAAGCGCCTTTTTCATGGCCGAACAATACCGATTCGAGCAGATTCTCTGGGATAGCTGCACAGTTCACCGCGATCAATGCACCTTTGGCACGGCTGGAATGACGGTGAATATAGCGGGCATACACTTCTTTGCCGACGCCGGATTCGCCGGTGAGCAGGATGGTGGCATCCGTGGCGGCAACCCGTTTGACCATGGCTAGCAAGTGAATGCTGGCTGGGTCAACTGCCACCATCTCGCTATCATCAGCGCTGCTTTGCTGGCTGGCATCGGCAGTTTGCCGGTAATGGCGCGCTACCGCCGCCAGCAAATTGTCGGGTTCAAACGGTTTGGGCAGATAGTCTGCGGCTCCCTCATGTATGGCTTGCACGGCGCGTTCAATTTGGCCGTAAGCGGTCATCAAGATAACGGGAACTTCCGGGCAACGTATTTTTAATGTTCGTAATAGCGCGTGGCCATCCATGCCGGGCATTTGTACGTCGGTCAGCACCAGGCCGGGGCTGGCTTGGTCGAGGCAGCTTAGCGCGGGTTCGGCCGCTTCCGCTGCAATGACGCGGTAGCCTGCCATTTCCAGCGTGTCGGTCAGGGCTTCGCGTAATGATGCGTCATCTTCAACCACCAGAATCGGCGATGCTTCAAGCATGGGGGGGCTCCTGTCTTTCAAAGGGCAGAAAAAGCGTGAATGTACTGCCGCCTTCGCTTCTGGGTGACCATTCCACCCAGCCGCCGTGGGCTTCGGCAACTTGTCGAACAATGGCTAAGCCGAGTCCGCTGCCTTCGCCGCGGGTCGTGAAAAAGGGTTCGAATAGCCGATCACGCGCCGCCTCGGGGATGCCGGCACCGTTGTCGGTGACCTGAAATGAGGCAAATGGGCTGCCTTGGCCCGCCACGGTTAAGCGGACGATGCCACCGGCCGGCGAGGCTTGTACCGCATTTTCCATCAGATTAATCAGTGCGCCGGCAATGGCCTGCCGATCGCCCGTTAACGGAATATCAGGGGTATTTTCGGCAAACTGTAGCGACACATTGCGCGCGGTAGCATGGGGTTCCAGTGTGTGGATGATTTCTTCAATGAGCGCGACAATGGGAAACGAGGTGGCAAGCAGCCTTGCGCCTTTGACGAACAACAGCATATCCTGCACCAATCGTTCCAGATAAAGCAGGCGGGAACGTGTTTTTTCAGCAAAACGAATACGATCAGCATCATTGATGTGCGGCCGCGTGAGATGTCCGGTGTAAAGTAGCGCTGTCGCAAGCGGAGTGCGAATTTGGTGGGCAACTTGGGCAGCCATTTCACCTAGCGCAGATAAGCGTTCTTTGCGCGCCAATTCGCCATTGGCGGCGGCCAATTCGCTAGTAAGGCGAGCGGTTTGGGCCTGTAAATCCAGATAGGCACCGGCGAGCTTTTCGGATGTTTCACTGAACAGTGCAAAGGCTTGACGTAGTTCAGCGTCTTCGGGGGCAGATGAGGTCATTGAAGATGAATTGGCGGTCGAAGTGAGAAAAATTTCAAGATAAGTTGCAAGTTAGCGTGCTGGATGAGATGTTGGATAACTTGTTGCATATTAAACTACCTGTTCTTAAAGTTTTTTTGTGGCTCGCCGATGAACCGGCGGCGAAAATCGGTGACCTGATCAATCAGGTTGCGTGAACAATAGAGGTAACTATGTCGGATCTGCTTAGACGTATTGATGCACGGACCAAGCTCGCGGGTGCGAATAAGTTGGAAATTTTGCTCTTTACGTTGGGTACAGATGTCAGCACGAATCGCAAAGAGACATTTGGCATCAATGTTTTTAAGGTGCGCGAGGTGATGCGCATCCCGCAAATTACGCGTGCGCCAGATATGCCCTCCGCGGTTGAAGGCATGGTCAGTTTGCGCGGGGTTTTAGTGCCGGTGGTGGATTTGGCTAAGTACATTGGCATTTCTACCGATAACCCGCCAGCGATCATGATCGTGACTGAATATAACCGTCACACGCAGGGGTTTCTGGTCGGTGAGGTGGATACCATTCTGCGTCTGGACTGGTCAGAAATGAAAGTGCCGCCCAGTATGCTGACCGCGCGCATGGGCGGGCTGGTGACGGCGGTGACCGAGTTGAAGGATAAGCGTCTGGTGATGATGCTGGATGTGGAAAAGATTCTGGCCGATACCTCGCAGATTGATGATGAACATTTGTTTGCTAGCCTGCAGCCGCTCAATAAACCGGATAGAACGGTGTTTTATGCCGACGACTCTTCGGTGGCCCGCAAGCAGATCGAACGGACTTTGCAAGCGCTGAATGTGCATGGCATTTCATCGATTAACGGGCGGCAGGGATGGGAAGAATTGCAAAAAATTGCGGCGCAGGCTGAGCTCACTGAGCGGCCGGTTTCTGATTTTGTGCAGTTGGTGTTGACCGACGTTGAAATGCCGGAAATGGATGGTTACGTCTTGACCAAAAATATCAAATCTGATCCGCGTTTCGCGGGAATTCCCGTGTTGATGCACTCTTCGCTCTCGTCCGATGCTAATAAACAGCTCGGATTGTCGGTGGGCGTTGATGAGTATGTGCCGAAATTCGAGCCGCATCGGCTGGCCGAAGTGTTGACGCGTTTGCTTAAATAAGGGGATTGCCATGAATACAAACGAGGCAAACAAGCTGCTGGAGGCGGTGGATGGACGCACCAAACTGGCGGGATCCAACAAGATGGAATTGCTCTTGTTTTCGTTGGGAACGTATGAGATTTTTGGTATCAATGTGTTCAAGGTCAGGGAAGTTTCGCCGACCCCGCCAATTACCAAGACGCCTAATATGCCGATTGGGGTTGAAGGGGTGATTTCTCTGCGCGGCAGCATTATCCCGGTGATCTCGTTAGCGCATTTCATTAAATTGGAAGATGCTCCGCAAGGTATCGGCGAAACCATGATCGTGACCGAATTTTCGCGTCATACGCAGGGGTTTCTGGTGCAGGATGTCGATCGCATTATTCGTGTTGACTGGGACAAAGTTAAGCCGCCCGAAAATATGTTGTCCGGGCAGGATGGCATGATTACCGCCATTACCGAACTGGATGATGGTCGTTTGATTTCCATTCTTGATGTGGAACGTGTGTTGGTCGAAGTGCTGGGTGAAAAGTTGATGCCAACCTTGCCTCACATCGAAGCCGGCCGCGATGCGACCGTGTTTTTTGCCGATGATTCTGCTGTTGCGCGTAAAGAAATTATTTCTGTGCTGGATGCGTTGGGCATGAAATATATTCAGTCCAATGATGGCTTGGAGGCGTGGAACAAACTGATTGGCATGGCTAACCGCTCGGTATCAGAGCGCATTCCCTTGAAAAACTCACTGCAATTGATTCTGGTCGATGCAGAAATGCCGGAAATGGATGGTTATGTGCTCACCCGTAATAT
>CAYWXO010000162.1:0-7634 GCA_964462255.1 uncultured Thiobacillus sp.
TGTTATGTGACGCAATCGACGTAATAACGTGTCTTGCCATTGGATTTATCCTTCACCAAGCCATGCACGTCGGTTTCGAAGCCAGGGAATTTTTCGTTGAATTCGCGGGTGAACTTCAAGAATCGCACGATGGTGGCATTGAAACGCTCGCCGGGAATCAGCAGCGGAATGCCGGGCGGGTAGGGCGTTAACAAGATTGAGGTGATGCGGCCTTCCAGGTTGTCAATTTCAACTCGCTCAATGTCGCGGTGCGCCATGCGTGCGAAGGCATCGGCCGGACGCATCGCCGGGACCATTTCCGATAAATACATTTCGGTGGTCAAGCGGGCGACATCGTTGGCTTTGTAAACTTCGTGAATTTCTGTGCAGAGGTCTTGCAGACCGATGCGTTCGTAGCACGGATGTTTGGCGACGAAGTCCGGCATGATTCGCCATAGCGGCTGGTTGCGGTCGTAATCGTCTTTGAACTGCTGCAACTCGGTGACCATGGTGTTCCAGCGGCCCTTGGTGATGCCGATGGTGAACATGATGAAGAACGAATAAAGGCCGGTTTTTTCGACGATAACGCCGTGCTCAGCCAGGTATTTGGTCAGAATTGCAGCGGGAATGCCCCAATCGGAAAAGTCACCATCGACATCAAGGCCGGGGGTGATGATGGTTGCCTTGATCGGGTCAAGCAGGTTGAATTCCGGAGCCAGATTGCCAAAGCCATGCCAATGTTCGTCGGCACGCAACATCCAATCTTCACGGTCGCCCATGCCTTCTTCGGTCAGTTCTTCTGGCCCCCACACGCGAAACCACCAGTCGGTGCCGGGATCAATTTCCATATCAGCGCCGACTTTGCGCATGGCACGGCGAAAATCAAGCGCTTCGGCGATGGATTCTTCCACCAGGGCGGTGCCGCCTGGCTCTTCCATCATCGCGGCGGCAACGTCGCAACTAGCGATGATGGCGTATTGCGGGCTAGTCGAGGTGTGCATCAAGAAGGCTTCGTTAAATACGTCGCGGTCCAGTTTGCGGTTTTCTGATTCTTGCACCAGGATTTGCGAGGCTTGACTCAAACCCGCCAGGAGTTTATGCGTCGATTGGGTGGCGAACACCATCGAATCCTTGCAGCGTGGCCGGTCTGCGCCAATGGCGTGCATGCCGCGATAAAAACTGTGAAAAGTGGCATGCGGCAGCCAGGCTTCATCGAAATGCAGCGTGTCGATCTTGCCGTCCAGCTCGGCCTTGATTTCTTCGACGTTATACAAAATGCCGTCATAAGTGCTCTGCGTGATGGTGAGCACGCGCGGTTTGGCGTTTTTATCCGGTGCAAACGGATGCGCGGCAATTTTTTTCTTGATGTTTTCCCAGTTGAATTCTGAGCGCGGAATTGGCCCGATGATGCCGTAGTTATTGCGCGTCGGCATCAGAAACACCGGAATGGCACCGGTCATGATGATGGCGTGCAGAATCGATTTATGGCAGTTGCGATCCACTACCACAATGTCGTTCGGCGCGACGGTGGAATGCCAAACAATTTTGTTTGAGGTGGAGGTGCCGTTGGTGACAAAAAACAAATGGTCGCATTTGAAGATGCGGCCGGCGTTACGTTCCGAAGCCGCCACTGGCCCGGTGTGATCAAGCAATTGACCGAGTTCGTCAACCGCATTGCAGACATCGGCGCGCAGCATGTTTTCACCAAAAAATTGATGAAACATCTGGCCGACCGGCGATTTCAGGAACGCGACGCCGCCGGAATGGCCGGGGCAATGCCAGGAATAAGAGCCGTCCGCGGCGTAATGGGTCAGCGCACGGAAGAACGGCGGCGGCAAGGAATCAAGATAGGCTTTGGTTTCGCGCACGATGAGGCGGGCGACGAATTCCGGCGTGTCTTCAAACATGTGAATGAAACCGTGCAATTCGCGCAGCACGTCGTTGGGAATGTGACGGCTGGTGCGTGTCTCACCATATAAGAATATGGGGATGTCGGTATTGCGATGACGGATTTCTTTAACGAAAGCACGCAGCTCGGAGATGGTTTCATCGGCTTCGTCGGAAGAAAAGTCGTCGTCATCGACGGAAAGAATGAAGCCGGAAGCGCGGCTTTGCTGCTGCGCAAAGGAAGACAGGTCGCCATAACTGGTGACCCCCAAGATCTCCATGCCTTCTTCTTCAAGCGCCTTGGCGAGCGCGCGGATACCTAATCCGGAGGCGTTTTCAGAACGAAAATCTTCGTCAATGATGACGACAGGGAAGCGGAAGCGCATGGCCTCTCCTATTAGTTATATGTAGATGGTGAAAATTGCGCGGATTATAGGGAGGCCAGCCTCCCTGAGTGTTAAATCTTTGCGGCTAAATTTTGGGCAAAACTTATATTTTCGGCAGGGTGACGCCAGTTTGGCCTTGATATTTGCCGCCACGATCACGATAAGAGGTTTCGCAGATTTCGTCGGACTCAAAAAACAACATTTGTGCGACCCCTTCATTGGCATAAATGCGCGCTGGCAGTGGGGTGGTGTTGGAAAACTCCAGCGTGACATGGCCTTCCCATTCCGGTTCCAGCGGGGTGACGTTGACAATGATGCCGCAACGTGCGTAGGTGCTCTTGCCCAAACAGATGGTCAATACGCTGCGTGGAATGCGGAAATATTCAATGGTGCGTGCCAATGCAAATGAATTGGGCGGGATGATGCAGACATCGCCTGTTACATCAACGAAAGAATCCGGGTCGAAATTTTTGGGGTCAACGATGGTGTGATTGAGATTGGTGAATAGCTTGAATTCATTGGCACAGCGCACGTCGTAGCCATAGCTGGAGGTGCCATAAGAAACGATTTTTTCGCCATTGGCGTGCTTGATTTGGCCGGGTTCGAATGGCTCTATCATGCCGGTTTCAGCTGCCATGCGGCGTATCCATTTGTCTGATTTGATGCTCATATTGAGATATTTCCAAGTGTTTTCAAAGGGTTATAGAGAGGCGAGTGGCAAAGTAGTCGAATCGTCAGTGCGGTTGAACATTGTCTCCGAGTCGTGCATTTTCAGACAGCAGAAAGCTTGATTTGCTACCTGTTTGCCTGCTAAGCATGGCATTTTTGAAAAAACCTTAACTTTTTTAAAATTGTAAAAACGCTGAGATCCCGCAGCCAGCTTGGCTTCATGCCAAGTGCATCAAAAAATATTTGCAAAAAAAGTTCAGGTTTTGCCTTGTCATTAAGCTTTTCCACTATTACTTAAGTTATAATTTTTTCACACTACATCTAGTGCGCCATTTTTTTTAACCAACCAAGGACTTTTAGATAATGACTTCTAATACGACCAGCCCCCAGCTTACCCAAGAAATGATTAAAGCTCTGGATTGGGTACCTACACTTTTATGGGTTGTTGACCCCACCGGTCAATGTGTTTTGATTAACCGTGCATGGCGTGATTACACCGGCCGTGCTCTGGAAGAGTCTCTCGGTGATGGCTGGCTGGGCGCGATGCATCCTGAAGATGCCGCCGCATGGCCTGCTAATATCCAAAAGGCAATCGCTGAAAAAGCGCCTTTCTCTATCGAATTCCGTTTACGTCGTCGTGATGGCCGTTATCGTTGGTTGAATAACAGCGGTCAACCCCTGCTGAACGAAGAGAACGGCGATCTGATCGGCTACATCGGTACCTGTCTGGATGTGACCGCCCAGAAACAAGTGGTTGAAAGCCTGCGTCAAGCCAGCGAGAAGCACCGTTCTGTGTTAGCTAACCTGAAGAACGCTGTTGTTGTTATTGAAGATTACCTGCGTAGCGAAGATCCGGGCCAAAACCTGCGTCGTGATGACCGCCTGACCCCGCGTCAACGTGAAATTCTGCATCTGATTGCCCGTGGTTACTCCACACGCGAGATCGGTATTCAACTCCACGTTAGCGTGAAGACGGTTGAAAGCCATCGCGCTCAGTTAATGCAGCGTCTCAATATCCATGATGTTGCTGGTTTGACCCGTTTCGCCATCCGTACCGGTCTGGTTCCTTCGGATTAATCTGCTGCGGAATTATTGTTTTACCAACAAAACGGATCGATTCACTCGATCCGTTTTTTTATTGCATTTTGCCGCGCGAGACGAATAGCGTTTTGAATTTCGCTTACGTCGGATTGTTGCGCCGCCACTTCGCCTGCATTAATGGTGCATGCCGCCGCCAAGGCCATCTGCAAACGATGCGCTTGACCATATTCCTGCTGTTCATAGCCGAGCCGGCCTTGAAAATCGGCGCGACAGGCTTGCAGAAAATCAGCAAAACGATCCGGACGACGGAAAGCGTCGGTGTGTTCGAGCAAATCAAGTAACCCTTCCGCGCCCATCGTATTGGCGTTATGTGCCTGACCATGCCAGCGCGCGACAATTTGTGCCAGCCCTGTGCAATCGCTCGGCGCGCGCAGGCGTTGACTAACTTGTTTAACCAAGGCTAAGCCGCCAGCTTCGTGGCCAGGATGATGTGGCCAGTTTTCTTTTGCGGTGAGTCCTTTGCCTAAATCATGCAACAGGGCGGCATAGCGCACGGGCAGCGGGCTGCGCAGGGTTGCGGCCCGATCAATGACGCGCATGACGTGATCGCCCGTATCTATTTCGGGATGGCTTTTCGGGTTTTGTGGCGTGCCAAACAAGCTATCCAGTTCCGGTAACAGTTTGGCCAGTGCGCCGCATTCGCGCAGCAAAAGCAACATGCGTGATGGGTGCGATTCCATCAGGCCGCGTGCGAGTTCTTGCCAGATGCGTTCCGGCACGAGGGCATCAACTTCGCCGCTGGCGGTCATTGCGCGCATTAAGGCCAATGTTTCCGGTGCGACGCTAAATTGCTCGAAACGGGCCGCAAATCGCGCAACACGCAAGATGCGCACCGGATCTTCTGCAAACGCGTCGCTAACATGGCGAAAAACACGCGCATTGAGATCAGCTTGTCCACCGTATGGATCAATTAACTGGCCGATTGCGTTTTCTGCCATGGCATTAATGGTGAGATCTCGGCGGCGTAAATCTTCTTCTAACGTCACTTCTGGCGTTGCATAGACTTGAAAGCCTTTGTATCCGCGTGCGGTTTTACGTTCAGTACGCGCCAGCGCATATTCTTCATGCGTCTGCGGATGCAGAAAGACCGGGAAATCTTTGCCTACCGCCTGAAAACCCAGTGCGCTCATTTGTTCTGGCATAGCCCCCACGACGACATAATCACGGTCACGCACGGGCAAGCCGAGCAGGCGGTCGCGCACTGCGCCGCCCACGACGTAAACCTGGATCGGTGCGGGGAATTTAAAAAAGGACATGACCTCGCTTACCGGCCGGCATGTGTGCGATACGCCATATAACTCCGGCGCGGATCGGCTTCTTTCAGGTAACCGATCACGCTTTCCAGCGCGGTGGCTTGGCCGAATAGTGCGGGAAATCCTTCTGGGCACACGTTATCGCTCAGCATGGCGTAATGATTGTCGCGCGTCATGATTTTTGCGCCGGGTTTGAATTCCATCAAACGGGCAAAGAAATAAGACGGGGTCTCGCCCAAAGGCACAACAACACGGCATAGATTCAGGCTGGTAGCAGTGAGTTGTACCAATTCGGCCAGGCGATAAACCTTCGGGCCGCATAGGTTATAGCGCTGCGCAAAACTCTCCGGCAATGCAAGCGCATCGGCGAAGGCACGCGCGACATCACCGACAAAAACTGGCTGGAAGCGGGCATTGCCGCCGGCCAGCGGCACAATAGGTGCCAGTTTGAGCAGATCGGCAAACATCGAAAGAAAACTGTCGCCCGGCCCAAAAATGACGGAAGGACGAAATACGGTAACGTCCAATTCGTTACTAGCCTGCATGACCAGCGCTTCGCCGCCACTTTTGCTGCGTTGATAGGCGCTGCGTGAATTGAGTTCGGCACCCAGCGCGCTCATGTGCAGCAGGCGACGCACGCCAGTTGTTTTGCAGGCCTGGATGATTTTGCGCGGCAATTCGACATGGGCATGCTGGAAGCTGCCGCGCTGCGCGAGCGGATCATCGCGCTTGCCCGCGTTGGATTCATGCAGCAAGCCAACCAGATTGATGACGGCATCCATGCCGCTAAACAGGCTGTGCAGGTTGGCGGGAGTGTGTATATCGGTTTCCACGACCTCGACCGTGGGTAATACGATCAAATCTTTGACGGCTTCGCGACGGCGTGCGGGAACGCGAACATGGATGCCACGCGCGGCCAGCAAAGTTACCAGATGGTGGCCGACGAAACCGCCACCGCCCAAGATGCAAACGTTTTTAATGGTCATAGTGTGTGTAAAAAATGAAAAAAATTAGTATGGATTTTAGCCTTGCCATGCGCGAATTGATGGGTAAATTGCGGCGCTACTTCGATCAAATGCAGGCTAAAAGCGGACTTAATGCAAAAAGTCCTGCAATTTGGGCTCAAACAGGCCGTCTTGTTGGTATGGCGATTTGTTGGTTAAGATGCCGCCATTGAAATACCCTATCGTTCATGTGATCGGTAGAACGAAGTTATTGGTCAATTAGATATGCTGAAGAAAATTGCGGTCGAAAATCTCTCGCTGGGCATGCACATCCATGAATTTTGTGGTTCCTGGATGGATCATCCTTTTTGGCGCACCAAATTTGTGCTTGAAGATCCGGAAGATTTGCGCCAGATCAAAGCGTGCGGCATCCACGAGTTGTGGATTGATGTGGTCAAAGGGGTGGATATTGGGCATGAGGTCGCCGGCGCAACTAAACAGGAAGCTGAGTTGGCGATTGATGCCGCTTTAGAAGAAATTGTCCGTCCGAAGCAAGTCATAAAACGAAGCACTTTGGCTGAAGAAGTCAAACTTGCCGCTAACATCTGTGCCAAGTCGAAGCAGGCGGTAATGTCGATGTTCCAGGAAGTGCGCATGGGCAAGGCGATTGATCATGCGGTTGCCGGTGATCTGGTCGAATCGATTTCCAACTCGGTGTTGCGTAATTCGGGCGCTTTAATTAGTTTGGCGCGCTTGAAAACGGCGGATGATTATTCCTATATGCATTCGGTGGCTGTTTCGGCGTTGATGGTCGCCTTGGCGCATCAGCTTGAATTGGATGATGATGGCATTCGGGCGGCCGGCATGGCGGGTTTGCTACATGATGTGGGTAAGGCGGTGATGCCGATTGATGTCCTTAATAAGCCGGGCAAACTGACTGACCAAGAGTTTCGGATCATCAAAAGCCATCCGCTTGAAGGTCATCGTATTCTGCTGGCGGGCAAAACGGTGGCGGATATTCCGCTGGATGTCTGCTTGCACCATCATGAAAAAGTTGATGGCAGCGGCTATCCGCATGGCCTGAAAGATAAGGGCATCAGCCTTTATGCTAAGATGGGCGCAGTGTGCGATGTTTATGACGCAATTACCTCTAACCGCCCTTATAAGGCCGGCTGGGATCCGGCAGAATCTATTCGCAAAATGGCGGAATGGTCGAAAGGGCATTTCGATGAAGTCGTGTTTCAGGCATTTGTCAAGAGTATTGGCATCTATCCGACCGGTTCGCTGGTGCGTTTGACTTCGGGCCGCTTGGCGGTTGTGCTCGAACAGTCTGAAAAGTCTTTGCTGACACCGCGCGTTAAAGTGTTTTTCTCCACCAAATCACAGACCTATATTTCGCCGGAAGTGCTTGATTT
>CAYWXO010000163.1:0-7630 GCA_964462255.1 uncultured Thiobacillus sp.
CTGGATGTAACGCACGCCCTGCATTAAAAAGCGCCGTACCGCATTGGCGGTCGGATAGCGATCCTCGTCGGGTGGAGTCAGTCCGAGCGTCAATTTCTCCTGACCAAAATTGAACGAATCCTGGTAGCTCCCCTTTTCACGGGCATAGAAATCCGTCCCCTTTGAGGTCTTTCCCAGCAAACGCCTAGGCTTGACCTTGGGGCTGAAGGCCAGCATTCCCCCGGCGGGTAACCATGCTTTAGAAAACTGCCTGAGCAATTCATCCTCAACGCAAACTCCCACCTCGGCATCCTGCCGGATCGCCAAGCGGTAATTCAGCAGGCTATCCGCTAATTCCAGCTTGTGCGCGGACAAATCCAGCCATAGCTCAATCTCGATCACGCCGCCCTGGCGCAACCAGGTCAAATCATTGAAATCCGCGATGTGGCGGGTTTCTACCGCAGCGGCGGGGCCTTGCACCAAACAGTCACGAACAAAATCTACCGCATCAAGAAACGTGGTCTTGCCAACACCATTAGGGCCAACCAGCACATGAAAGCCCGCCAGTGGCTGATTGGTGATATCGCGGATACCTTTGAAGTTCTTGATAGTCAGGCCGACGATCATGATCGAGCCGCCCCCTACTTAACCATCCCCCAACCCTGCAATCGGCTCAATGCGTGTTTCGCCTGATTACCTTGTCGGGTCATTTGCAGATAGCGGGCATATTCTTGTGCCGCCGCGTTTTTGTTCTGCATTTGCTCTAGTGAATAGCCTTTCAGGAAGGTGGTGTTTGGATTGCCGGGTAATAATCGGTCGTAGTCTTGAAATGCGGCCAAGGCTTTGTCCGGCTGACGCAATTGCAGATGCGTTACACCGGCTAACTGACTCGCCTGCGCTTGTGTCGGATAAATGGCTTTCGCTTTCAGCAGATAAGGTTGCGCTTCTTGCGGTTTATTCAGCGCCATCTGGGTTTTGCCCATTAGCACCAGGCCGGGATAATCCTCGGGGGCTAGCGCTAAGGCTTTGCGTAAATGGGCATCAGCTTGGTCATACTTTTTCTGATTCAGCATCGATTCGCCTTTTTGCTGCTCAGTAATGGCCGGTTTGAGCGCCCGTAATTGGCTGGTGTTATCCAGGTAGCGTTCGCGCTGACGTGGCCGCTTGGCGGCATCCGCATAGGTTGATTCCAAGGCACGGTTGGCATTGGCCAGCCGCTCAGAACTCATGGGATGCGTCGAAAACATCAACTCCAGCGCACTCGGTTTAGCGTGCGATTGGGTATTGAGCATCTGCATCAAATCGGTCATGCCGGCCGGATTCAAATTGGCGCGTGTCATGTATTCCATGCCTAATGCATCCGCCTCACGCTCATTGTCGCGGCTGTAATGCGCCAATAACGCGCCACCGCCGACATTGCTAATCAGTTGCGCTAGCTCGGTGCGCCCACCAGTAATGACGATACTGGCCGTATTAGCAAGGACATCCAGCAAGCTGCTCTTGGCCTGCCGCTCAGCATAATGGCGTGCATTGACGTGCCCAATCTCATGGCCCAATAAGGCAGCTAACGCATCTTCGCTGTCCATTTCCAACATAATGCCGCGCGTGGTGGCAATGGTGCCGCCGGGGAAAGCATAGGCAGTGACGTAGTTGGCATTTACCACGTTATAGGAGTAAGGCATGGTCGACCTTTTTTTTATTTTACCTAAGCGTCCACCGAGATCGGTCACATAGCGATTCAAGCCGGCATCTTGCGTAATGCCATAATCTTCCGAAAACTGTAATGGCGAGTGTTGTTTATCGACCGCCACTTCCTGCGCCGTGTCGATCATCACCATGGATTTCTTGCCGGTAACGGGATCAGTTGCACAGCCAGTTAACCAGACCGATGCGCCCAAACCAGGCAATGTCCAGATAAATTCGCGTCTATTCATACGTTTGCCTCCTTGAAATCATTAAAAGCGGCCTTGAATAATACCGCCGCCTAAACAAATATCGCCATCGTAAAGCACCAGCGATTGACCCGGTGTCACCGCCCATTGCGGTTCGTCAAAATAGAGCGTCAGCTTGGCGGTGGCACCGATGCCATTCTCCGTCATACTCTGTACGCTACACGCCGCATCTTGCTGGCGATAACGCGTCTTGGCGCTATAACGCGCCCCAATCTGTGGCGGCGCAGTGACCCAGCATAAATCAGCGGCTTCTACCGTCTGCGTAAGCAGTAAGGGATGTTGATGCCCTTGCACGACAATTAACTCATTACGCGCCAGATTTTTACCGGCAACAAACCACGGTACGCCCTCAGCGCCATCTTTGACACCGCCTATGCGCAAGCCTTTACGCTGACCCAGCGTGTGATACATCAAGCCTTGATGCTGGCCCATGACGCGGCCTGCCGGCGTCACCATATCGCCCGGTTGTATCGGCATGTAACGCTGAAGGAACGCACGAAACGGCCGCTCGCCAATAAAGCAAATGCCGGTGCTATCCTTCTTTTCCGCCACCGGGATCTGTGCCTGCCGCGCTAATTCGCGCACTTGTGGTTTCGGTAATTCACCCAAGGGAAACAGTGCGCGGGCAATTTGATGTTGCTGCAAGCGATAAAGAAAATAACTTTGATCTTTGTTGCTATCCGTTGCCTTCAGCAATTGCCGATCCGGCGATTCACCGGCTAAACGGGCGTAATGCCCAGTCGCAATGAAATCGGCCCCCAAGGACAGGGCGTGGTCGAGAAAGGCTTTGAATTTGATTTCTGCATTGCAGAGCACATCCGGATTCGGCGTGCGGCCAGCCTGGTATTCCGCCAAGAAATAGGCGAAAACACGCTCCTGGTATTCACGGCTGAAATTGACTAACTCAACGTCGATGCCGAGCACCTCGGCAATGGCCAACACATCCCGAAAATCCTGCGCAATCGGACAGTCATCTTCCAGATCATCCGCCTCCCAGTTTTTCATGAAGACGCCGACCACTTCATGACCGGCTTGCTTTAACAGCCAAGCGGTAACGGCGGAATCAACGCCGCCGGAAAGTCCGACCACAATACGACTCATAATTTTACTTTAGGCTAAATTGCTCAGCGAAATCCATCAGCAATTCAAGCGGGTAACGTTGCCCACTCAGATAATCGTTCACACATTGTTGTAGCAATGGGCTGCGATGGCGATGACGCGTTTCGGCAATTTCAGCAGCAGACATCCAAACCGCACGCAAAATGCCATCATCCAGCGGCGCAGTGGGATCAAACCCGGTAATTTGACCGGTAAAAGCAAACCGCAAATAGGTCTTGCTGGGCTTGCCGGGATGTTGCCAACGATAAATTCCCAGCAGGGCTTCCGGCTCAAAATGATGCGCGGTTTCCTCGAATGCCTCACGCCGCACGGCATTCAGCAAAGATTCCCCGTCTTCCAGGTGCCCCGCCGGCTGGTTAAATTTGATGCCTTCGTCGGTGTGCTCTTCCACCAACAAAAATTTGCCGTCTTCTTCAACGACCGCGGCCACCACCACATGCGGCTTCCAGATATCAGGATTCATACTTACTCCCTGCTAGTTTGTTTGTACTTTCTAAACCGGCTTGCCCCATAAATCATAGTCATCGCTACGCGTTATTTTTACTTTAACGAAGTCGCCCGGTTGCAAACCTTCGCCTTGGGCAATATGCACCACGCCATCAATTTCCGGCGCATCGGCATAACTGCGCCCGATCGCGCGGCGACCATTGGCTTCATCAATCAATACGGTCATTTCTGTGCCACGTCGGGCTTTCAGTTTCTCTAGGCTGATATCGGCTTGCACATCCATAAAGCGTGCGACGCGGTCATGTTTCAACTCTTCCTCAACAGAACCTGGGAATACATTAGCCGTAGCACCGTCAACAGCAGAATAAGGAAAACAGCCGACACGATCTAGCTTGGCAGCTTGCAAAAAGTGAATCAGCTCACCAAAATCGTCTTCTGTTTCACCGGGGAAACCAGCGATAAACGTGCTGCGAATGACAATCTCGGGGCACATTTCGCGCCACTTTTCAATGCGACGCAGCATGTTTTCAGCATGATCTTCACGGTAAGCGGGCCGCTGCATCGCTTTCAGAATGCGCGGGCTGGCATGCTGAAATGGAATATCAAGATAAGGCAAAATCTTACCTTCACTCATCCCCATCAGCGGCAACACCTCATCAACACTGGGATAAGGGTAAACGTAATGCAGACGCACCCAAATGCCGAGTTTAGACAGCTCTTGCACTAATTCCAGCATACGGGTTTTTACTGGGCGGCCATGATGGAAGCCGGGCCGATATCTCAAATCGACGCCGTACGCGCTGGTGTCTTGCGAAATAATCAGTAATTCTTTGACGCCAGCTTTAACCAGCGCTTCCGCTTCCGCTAACACCTCGCCAATCGGGCGCGAAACAAGATCGCCGCGCAAGCTCGGAATAATGCAGAAGGTGCAACGATGATTGCAGCCTTCGGAGATTTTCAAATAGGCGTAATGGCGAGGGGTCAGCTTCATGCCGCCGGGTGGCACCAGATCCGCAAAAGGATCGTGCGGTTTCGGTAGATGCGCATGCACATGTGCCATCACTTCTTCGGTTGCGTGCGGCCCAGTCACGGCCAATACTTGCGGATGCGCGTCCAATATTACGTTTTCGCGCGCGCCCAAACAGCCGGTAACCAGCACTTTGCCGTTTTCGCGCAACGCCTCACCAATGGCGTCCAGGCTTTCTTCCACCGCGCTATCAATGAAGCCACAGGTATTCACGACGACCAGATCGGCATCCTGATAAGTTGGCACGATCAAATAACCCTCAGCGCGCAACTGCGTGAGAATACGTTCCGAATCCACTGTCGCCTTCGGGCAACCAAGAGATACGAAACCAATACGTTTGGGTTCAGACATGCCGTTGCCCGCTCTAATAGATAAATAGATGATTTTAATAAAAAAGTGGGCTGTGCCCCCCTCAAGCACAACCCTCAAGCACAACCTTTATGCTCAGCCCCTGCCTGCTCAATGCATCAGGTCAGCTTCTTGCGTTCTTCTTCGATCCGATCCAGCTCATTATCGAGATCCGCTTCGGAAATAGGCTGGTACGTGTCTTCTTCCGGCGGCGCAACCGGTCTGTTTTTAACCAGCCAGCCTGCCAGCACGATGCCTAATTCGTAAAGAAACCAAAGCGGCAGAGCGAGCATGACCTGCGAAATCACATCCGGCGGGGTAAAAATCGCACCAATCACGAAGGCACCGACAATAACGTAAGGCCGCGCCTGTTTAAACTTTTCAATTTCCACCATGCCGGTCAAGGCCAGAGCAATGACCACAATCGGCACTTCAAAGGTGATGCCAAACGCTAAAAACATGGTGATGACAAAATCCAGATATTTATCAATATCGGTCATCACCGCCACCCCGACCGGCGCGATCCCCACGATAAAGCCAAACACCACCGGGAAAACGAGGAAATAGGCAAAAGCCATGCCGCAAGCAAATAACACCAGACTGGCAAAGACCAAGGGAATAATTAATTTGCGTTCATGCTTGTACAAACCCGGCGCAATAAAAGACCAGACTTGATAAAGAATAACCGGCAACGCACCGAGAAAAGCGGTCATCATGGCCACTTTGACCGGCACGAAGAATGGCGTCACCACCTCGGTAGCGATCATTTGACCGCCTTCCGGCAACTTGTCCAACAAAGGCTGCGCCAAAAGGGCATACAACTCGCTGGCAAAGGGAAACAGACAGACAAACAGCACAATCCAGGCAATCACTGCCTTGAGTAGCCGATCGCGCAGTTCAATCAAATGCGAAATAAAGGTTTCCGTACCGTCCATAGTCATGAGGTTGCGCCTGCTGCCTTGTTTACGTTAAGAATTTGTGTGGGGAGTTTGAGTGGAAGTAACCGGAATTTCTTTGATGGCTTCAACGACTTCAATGACTTTAGCGTCCTCGGCTTTGGCTTGATCCGCTTTTACCACTTCAGCAGCTTTTACCGCTTCATCCGCTTTTATCTTATCCCACTCCTGCATGGTCAAGCCGCCATCGGTTGCGCTCATGGCCTGCATGACGCGACTGATCTGCGCGGTTTCCTGCTCAACCGTCTCTTCAACTTCTCGCTTGACGTCACCCGCCATGATTTCATAACGCTGCGCGGAGTCTTTCATCTCTTGCTGCATCTTGCGCAGCTCATCCAATTTAATGTCGCGATCAATATCCTGCTTGACCTGCGACACATAGCGATTAAGACGCCCCAGCCACTGGCCGGCGGTACGCGCTACTTTGGGCAAACGCTCCGGGCCAATGACCAGCAAAGCGATGACACCAACAACCATTAACTCGGTAAATGCAATATCGAACATGAGACGAGGAGTCTGTTCCTGTTAGGTGAATCACGCGCCAACCTGCAGCGCGCCGAACACTGAACGCCGCTGGGCGATCAACTGTGTTGCTTATTTTTTACTTCACCTTCAATAGTATTGCCGCTGGCATCAGCTTGACGCGGCAATTCCGTAGTCGGCTTATTCTTTTCTTCAGACATCGCGTCTTTGAAGCCTTTTACCGCCCCACCAAGATCACTGCCTACGTTGCGCAGCTTTTTAGTACCAAACACCACCAGTACTACAACCAATACGATCAGCCAATGCCAAATGCTGAAGGAACCCATGACTATTACTCCTTGATTAAAAGTGTCGCCCTTGAGCAGACGGTACTAAAAAATTTACATGGTGTGCTGCACGTAATGTCCAGGCTTACCGCCGATGATGTGAACATGCAAATGCATCACTTCTTGGCCGCCGCCTTTACCAGTATTGATAATGGTGCGAAAACCATCAAGCAATCCCTGTTCTTTTGCCAATACAGGCGCTAACAACAAAATACGCCCAAGCAATTTTTCATGTTGGAGCTGCTCTGCGGCCAAGGAAACGATATGTTCCTTCGGCACAATCATGAAATGCACCGGTGCAACCGGATGAATATCGTGAAACGCAATCAACTCGCTATCTTCATAAATTTTTTGTGCAGGCATTTCACCCGCCACAATCTTGCAAAAAATACAATTCTCACTCATGCCCACTCCTTGCCAGATTGCCCACTCACTTCCCACGCACTTCCCACTCACTTCCCACTTAGTCAACCACGATTGGCTTTTTCCACCAAGCCCGATAAACCTTCGCGGCGTGCCAACTCTTGCAAAACTTCATCGGGATGAATGCCTTGCTGAGCCAATAAAACCAGCGAATGAAACCACAAATCGGCCGTTTCGTAGATCACTTTTTCACGTACCCCATCTTTCGCCGCCATGATGGTCTCCGCCGCTTCCTCAGCCACTTTCTTGAGGATGGCATCCAAGCCCTTGTGATACAGCTTCGCCACGTATGAACTTTGTGGATCAGCCTGCTTGCGCGCTTCCAGTGTCTGCGCGAGACGATCAAGAATATCGTTGTTCATTTCTTGTAAATCTCGTGCGGATCTTTCAAAACCGGATCAACCGCCACCCAATGCCCTTCATCCAACCGCTGAAAAAAACAACTGCGCCGCCCGGTGTGGCAAGCAATACCACCGACTTGATCAATTTTTAGCAAAACCACATCTTCATCGCAATCCAGACGGATTTCCTTGACCTTCTGCGTATGGCCGGATTCTTCGCCTTTATGCC
>CAYWXO010000164.1:0-7611 GCA_964462255.1 uncultured Thiobacillus sp.
CTGTAAAAGTGTGCAGCATCAATATAACCATTGAGATAGCTATGGCACATCACCGACAGCGCCTTGACCTTTTCTGCGCCCTTGCACATGCGCAAGAGGACACTGCCGTCATTGGCATTGATATTGCTGGCTTGCGCCAGATTAGCGGCAGCCATCACAGCGCTGGCCAGCAGCACAACGCATATAAAACGGGGGGAGGCAGGGTTTTGAAAAGAAGTCATGTCAGCAGCTAGCAGAAAAGTTAAGAACACAGCGGGCACAGCAAAAACGAATGCGCTAGTTTAAACAACTTGCTACTCTGCGTGCCCAGTGAAACGCAATGCAAACCTAGACGCAAGAACACTTAGCCACGTGGCAACATAGCCAGCCACACCCAAACCCACCCAAACCCACCGCATTTCATCGTAGGCATCAAACCATGCATCTTTTGCACACTTCCGACTGGCACCTTGGCCAAACCTTACATAACCATGATCGCACTTGGGAGCACCAATGTTTTCTTACCTGGTTACTGCATGTGCTGGTTGCCGAAGACATTGATGCATTACTGATCAGTGGTGATGTGTATGACAACGCCAACCCCTCCGCGGCAAGCCAGCGGATGTTGTACCGTTTCCTCACTATGGCGCGGCAGCGGGTACCGCATCTCAATATCGTGCTGATTGCCGGCAACCACGACTCCCCCGGCCGGCTGGAAGCTCCCGCCCCGTTTCTGGATGCATTCGACGCGCGCGTAATCGGCGTCATTGAACGTGACGCTGACGGCAATATTGATATTGAGCGGCTGATTGTGCCGCTGCGCAATCGCGATCAGTCGATCGCAGCCTGGTGCCTGGCCATTCCATTTTTACGCGTTAGTGATGTGCCGCGTCCGGACAGCAAAACAGATAGCGCCCCTGAAGGCGATGCCTACTTGCAAGGTATCGGTGCACTTTACCGGCAAGCGCAAGCCAATGTTCGTGCGCGCCGCTTACCGGAACAAGCCATCATCGCCATGGGCCATTGCCACATGGCCGGCGGCGAAGTATCGGAACACTCCGAACGGCGCATCGTAATCGGCGGCGCTGAAATGCTGTCAAGCAGCCTGTTTGAGGCCGACATCACCTACGCAGCCCTAGGCCATTTACACTTAGCGCAAAAAGTGGGCGGCAACAACCACATTCGCTACAGCGGCAGTCCACTACCGCTTTCCTTCGCCGAAATTAGCTACCCCCATCAAGTGCTCAAGGTGACGCTGGACGGTGCGAAGCTGCACGCGGTTGACCCTATTACCGTGCCACGCGCAGTTGAACTACTGCGAGTTCCGCGCGAAGCTGCCCCCTTGGCTGAGGTGGAATTAGCCTTGGCGGCATTGCAACTTCCCCCAAAAAATGAAACAGATAATGAAACAACATCCTGGCCCTACCTGGAAGTACGTGTGCTTCTCGATGCTCCTGAACCGGGATTACGCAGCCGCATTGAAGCCGCCCTCGCTGACAAACCCGTACGTTTAGCGCGCATTGAAACACGTAGTGCCAGTAAGTCAGATAGCGCATTAACCGAGTGTGCCCGCACCTTGGATGATCTGGGGCAACTTGATCCGGTCGCCATTTTTAACGATAGCTACCGACGCAAATACAATGATGCAGCACCGGCTACCCTGCTCGCTGCACTTAATGAAATCCTCAACACGCCGGACGAGAGTGCGACATGAAAATATTAGCGATTCGCGGTAAAAATCTCGCCAGCCTAGCGGACCATTTTGCCGTCGATTTTCGGCACGATCCGCTGGCCAGTGCTGGTTTGTTTGCCATTTCCGGCCCCACCGGCTCTGGTAAAAGCACGCTGCTGGATGCGCTCTGCCTTGCGCTGTACGGCGATACGCCGCGGCTGGCCAGCGCGTCCTCGGCAAGAATTCCCGATGTACAAGCCGAACAGATCACCCATTCTGATCCCCGCACCTTACTCCGTCGTGGCAAAGGCGAAGGCTATGCCGAAGTTGAATTCATTGCCATTGATAACATGGCTTATCGCGCCCGCTGGTCGATTCGGCGAGCGCGCTCAAAAGCCGAGGGACGTTTACAACCGGTCGAATATTCACTCACCCGCGTGCTAGACAATCAACCCGTAGGCGGCACCTTGAAGGGCGAGGTTCACGCCAACATTGAACGCCTGTTGGGCTTAAGCTTTGCCCAATTCACTCGCGCGGTGCTACTGGCGCAAAACGATTTCGCCACCTTCCTGAAAGCCGATGACGATGAACGCGCCGCCTTGTTGCAAACTTTAACGGGCACCGAGCGGTTTGAACGCCTGTCAGCGCGTGTTTATGCCCGCGCAGCGCAAGAAAAAACACTTCTGGATGACTTAAATCGGCAATTGGCCGACACACCGCCGCTCAGTGACGAAGCGCGCACGCAGATCGAAACCGCATTGATTGAAGCGCGCGCTGCCGTTGCGGTGCGCGAAAAACACATCGCCGAATTGGAGGCCGTTCAGCGTTGGCAGCAAGAATTATCCCGCTTGGACAATGCCTGTGAACAGGCACAATCAGCATTAGTGCTTGCCACGCAAACACAGCAAGACGCGGCCGCACGCCGCACTCAGCTAACCCAGATTGACGCCGTGGCCCCGGCACGGCCATTAGAAAACGAATGCGTGCGGCTGGCCGCGGAAAGTGAACTCAGCAGGCAACAACTGCAAGCCGCAGCGACAAAGCGCGACACCGCCAAGCAGGCCTTAAGCATGGCAGAAGCCGCCGTCCAACAGGCCCAGCAACAGCGTGATGCCGCCAGCCTGGCGCAACAACTGGTGCAACCTGAAGTTGAATCCGCCAAGCAGCTTGATACAGAAATCAACACCTTAATGCCACAGTATCAAGCGGCAGAGCTGGCGCGGTTGGCGGCCGACAAGGTGGTCAGCAAACATGAACTTGAACGCAGCGAGATGGCGAATCGTCATAGCCAAACAGATAAAGCCTACCGCGCAACCCACCATTGGCTAACGCAAAATGCCTTATTGGAACCGTTAGCCACTGAATGGACGCATTGGGACTATCTGTTCAAACAAGCGGAAGCTGCCGCCAGCAGTGCACACGCGGCGCAGAGCGAACTGGCCCGTTTGCAGCAGACCGAAACCGCAGCGCGCGCGGCGGAAGTAGAACAGCGTAAGACCTTAGCAGCCTGTGCCGTGCATTTACAGCAAGCCATCGTAGCAGAACAGGCGGCAACGGCAGCCTATTGCCTCTTTAATCCAGATACTTTATCCCAAGCCAAAATAGAGGCGGAATCGGTGCGCACAGGCTTAACCGAAGCGCAAGTGCGCTGGACGCAGTGGCAAGAACGCCAGCACGAACTTCAAGCCATAGCCCTAGAAGTGGCAGCTTTACAAAAATCGCGGCAAGCAACTGAAATTACTTTACAAGAGATACGCCAGCAACGGCCCAGCCTAGAAGGTGGCTTGCAGCAAGCAGAACGCGCGTTGCAACGCGCGCAAACCGCATGTAACCAAAATGTTGGTGGCTTACGCGCTTTACTGGTGCCAGGTGAACATTGCCCGGTTTGTGGCGCATTAGAGCATCCCTACGCGACGGCCAGCGCGACACATCAATTACATGAATTACTCAAATACCAGCAAGAAGAGCATGCCAATTTATCCAAATCCTTGGCTAATTTAATGCAGCAAGAAGCCGGGCTGACGGCCACTTTACAGGCGCAAAGCAAACAGCTGGACGCGCTAGAGAAAAAGCAGCATGAATCCAGCGCGCGTCAGCAAAGCGCTGACAGCCATTGGCAACATTGCTTACATAACACCATTTTGTCAGCAAGCGAATTACTCAGTGCTGCTTTAGCCGGAGTCCCCGCGACGGAGACGGCCGCCTGGTTTGTCGCCCGCCTCGGCGCCAACGCCACACTATTAGATAATTTACTTAAACAAGATGCTGAATTTCGGCGCGCGCAGAAGGCGAAAGATGCGGCGCATGCCCAATTAGCGCAGGCACAGCAGGCCGATCAACGTGCCCGCGATGCCAGTATGAAGACACGCGAAATTTTGCAGCAATCGGCGCAGGCGCTCCAAAATGCACAACAGGCCATACAGCAAGCAATCAGCACGCGGGATAGCTTACTGGCACAACTGGATGACGTATTAAATCGCGGCGATGGCGAAAATGCGTGGCGCAGTGAGTGGCTGCAACAGCCGCAAGTTTTCCGGCAAGCGCGCCAAGCCGCAGTCGAAAAATGGCTAAAACAGCACAAGGCGCAAGACAATCAACGTCGTGCTTTGGAGACATTAAACAGCCAAATTGAGGGAGTGTCAGCCCTGCTGGCCAAAGCAAGCGAAATAGCCGCTGATGCCCATATCACGGTCAACCAGCAAGCCAAACAGATTGAAGTGAAACGGCAAGCCCGCGCTGGATTGCTCGCCGGCAAAACAGTTGCAGAAGTCGAAAAACAGTTAGCGCTAGCGCTGGCCGCGGCGCAGCAGGTTTGCGCTGCCCAGGAGCGCAATCTGGCGCAAACCGCCACCGCCGCCACCCAAGCCCAAACGACGCATGACTTAATCCACACCACTTTGCTGACATTAGGTGCGCAATATCAAGTAGCAACAGCTACACGGGCTGACTGGTTAAGTCGTTTCAATGACCGCATAAACGCCACAACGGCAGTGCCACTCACGCTCGCGGACCTCCAACACTTGCTGAAGACTGATCCGGTTTGGCTGACGGCTGAACGCGCCGCATTACAGGGGCTTGACCAAGCGGTGACTACCGCCAGCACCGTGCTACAAGAACGCTCGGCACAGCGCCAGCAACATCAAGCAAAAACACCGCCAGCAGCTGACGCCAACATGACAGAGCAACTTGACCTACAGCGCCCGTTGTTAGAGCAAGAAAAGGCTGCCGCCCTAGAGAAAACCCTGCTCATACGGCAAGATGATGAGCGAAAAATACGGTTAGCTGGCTTAATTGATACCCTGCGCGCACAAGCGGATAAAACGACGATCTGGGCCAAACTTAATGAGCTGATTGGTTCGGCCGATGGCCGCAAATTCCGCCGCATTGCCCAGCAATATACTTTGGATGTATTACTAGGCTATGCCAATCGACACCTAACAGAATTATCACGGCGCTATCGACTAGAGCGCTTAGCAGATTCCTTAACCCTTTTGGTGGTGGATCAAGACATGGGCGATGAGCGTCGTTCGGTTCATTCGCTGTCGGGTGGCGAATCCTTCCTGGTATCGTTGGCCTTGGCCCTCGGCTTGGCCTCGCTGTCTTCACACAGTGTCCGCGTCGAATCATTATTTATCGACGAAGGTTTCGGCAGCCTGGATGCGGAAACGCTCGCCGTAGCCATGGATGCACTGGACAACCTGCAAACGCAGGGTCGTAAGGTCGGCGTTATTTCTCATGTGCATGAAATGGCCGAGCGAATCGGCGTGCAAATACAGGTAAAACCGCAATCGGGTGGACAAAGTCGTTTAAGCGTAGTGGGATAGATGGATTGTGTTGGCTAGGCGCACGCGCTGTCCTGCTCCGCATCAAACAAATGATAACGATTCTTGCCGCTCATCTTAGCCTGATACATGGCCTGATCAGCTTGATGCACCAGTTGCTCTGCATCGACATCATCACCTTGCGGATAAAACGTCACGCCGATACTGGCCGTAACGTGCAGTTCATGTCCGTTGAATGGCACGGCTTCCGCTGCTGCACCGAGCAGGCGCGTCAACATGGTCAAATGCGTATCGACCGCCGCCAGATCGACCAGCACGGCAGCAAACTCATCGCCGCCCAAACGCGCCAGCGTATCGCCTTCACGCAGCACTTGCTGCATGCGCATAGACACTACTATCAGCACATGGTCACCGGCATCATGCCCATAGTTATCATTGACCGCCTTAAAGCCATCCAGATCAAGATAAACCAGGGCTAACTTCTGTTTTCGCCGCTGTGATTGCACCATGGCCTGATGTAGCCGATCCGCAAATAACACGCGATTAGGCAATTGAGTCAACGCATCGTAATGCGCAATGTGTTCCAGTGCCTGCTCATGCTCTTTAAGCAGCGTAATATCTGAGAACAGGGCCACAAATTGCAGAATCGTACCGCGCGGATCCCGGATTGAACTAATGGTTAGCATCTCGGCATAAACTTCTCCGCTCTTGCGTCGGTTCCAGATTTCACCGTACCAATGCCCTTGCTCAATCAAGGTTGACCACATGACATGGTAAAAATCGGCATGATGACGCCCCGATTTGAGCATGCGTGGATTGCGCCCAATCACCTCCGCACGTGGGTAACCGGTGATGTAACTGAATGCGTCATTAACCTCAAGAATATTAGCGTCGGCATCAGTAATCATGATGCCTTCTTGCGAGCAGGTAAAAACACTGGCTGCCAATTGCAAATCCTGCTCTGATTTTTTCCGCTCAGAAATATCGGTGGAGATACCACACAGCGCATAAATCTGGCCCGCTTCATTGCGTAACGGCAACTTAACGGAGAGAAAGGTTAAATCATGCGCATTATTCAGAACCTGCGCATTTTCCTCACAACGTAACACCTCTCCCTTGCGCAAAACGATGGCATCATTATGGCGAACTTGTGCGACGGTGGCGGCATCGAAAAAAATATCATCGCACTGGCCGACCACTTCTTCCCGCGTCGCGCCTAACACATTGAGCAACGAACGGTTGGCAAACAGATAGCGCCCCTGCACATCTTTCAAGTAAATACAGGCCTCAACGCTTTCCAGGATAACGGAAAGTTTTTGCTCACTTTCCCGCAAGGTGGCTTCCGCACGTTGTCGCAGTAAATTACGAATTTCACCGCCCAACAGCAGCGCCGCATGACTGAAAAAAAAGGGCAAAAAGTCACGCAAACGCGCACTACTCATATTCAAATTTTCTAACTTGATGACCCCAATCTGCTCTTCGCCAACGCGCAAAGGAAAAGCCCAAGTCCAAGCCCCAGGAATAACCCCAGCCTGCAACAGCGTCTCTTCCGCACGACTCTCCTGCTCTACCAACTGACCGCATGCGACGGCCTTTGCCGCCAAGGGATCATCAACTTGTGTAAGTGTCGCGCGCCCTCCCAAGAAATCGGCGTAATGAAGTTCGCTATCCACCCAAAACCAAAGCCGAATATTGGTGCCACCGATGGTTTCAACGATGCTGGCCAACATTTCACTGACCATCGCTTCCAAACCTCGCATCGGATTAAGCCGTTCAACCAGGCAGATGACCAATTGCAGATAGGCTTTATCCTCAGCCAGTTTGCGATTACGCACGCGCAATGCCTCCAGCGTTTCTGCGTCATCGGTGTTGGTAGTCGTCATAAGGCGGGACAGCATTAAGTGGGGTGCATCCGGTGGGGTGCATTCGGTGTGGTGCATTCGGTGTGGTGCACTGGTTGCGCACCCTCAGCACCGCTTCAATCGGCAAGCGGGCTTCTGTAATAATAGACAATGCCCACGATGCCGCCAGCCGGCAGATCACTCAATGGTCTTCAGGTCAGCGCGGCGCGCGGCTTGGGGTATGGCTTCTTTCAGGTTAAGCCTAATTGCATCAAGCCTGATCGCCTCAATCCTTAGCGTGCAATTGCTGCGTTTCCGTCAGAATAAGCTCAAGTTT
>CAYWXO010000165.1:0-7578 GCA_964462255.1 uncultured Thiobacillus sp.
CCCAACCCCAACAAAGCCAATTATGCAGATAAAAGGCTCAAAAACTGCGCCCGATTCCTAAAATTTATTTTTATCTTCACAGGTTATGCACACCGACAAAATATGCTAGCCACTGCTTGAATGTTACGGTGATTATTACTGAGTAAAAACAGGTGACGGGGTAGCTTGATGGCCGTTCACGATAGGATGCAGTTTGCCCCACACCACATCCTACCAACACAAAAATTATCCTAAACCTTTACACTGCATTTCAAGCAGCGACAGCCCCAAGCCCACGCCAAAGCCGGTGATGTCGCTGCTGACGGCACCTAGGCCGTCTTTGCAGCGGCTTGCTGAAAGATCAACATGCAGCCACGGGGTATCCGCCACAAATCGCTGGAGGAAGCGTGCAGCGAGGATGTGATCGGCTTCGCCATCTAAGGTACATTGCTTAACATCAGCGATGGTGGAGTCGAGTGCTTCGTCATAATCTGCCGGCATGGGGAAGGCGACGACGCGTTCTCCGCTGATCTGGCCGGCGCTGACCGCCATTGCAGTCAGCTCGGCACCTGCAAGCTGGCCGGCCCCTAATACTCCACTCATACGCTCACCTAAGGCTACGGCCATGCTACCGGTTAAGGTAGCGAAGTCGATGATCGCTTCCGGCTTTTCTTTGGCGGCCAAGGCTAGGCTATCCGCCAAAACCATGCGGCCTTCGGCGTCGGTGTGGACGATTTCTATGCTGGTTCCATTCAGCGCGATGACAACTTCATTTTGCGTATAAGCCACTGGGGATAAGTGGTTTTCGGCGATGGCCAGCCAGACGGTCAAGTTTACTGGCAGTTTTAATCGTGTCACCGCGGTGAGAATACCCAATGCCACGGCGGAGCCATTCATGTCATCGTGCATGTTATTCATGTAGCGTGCTGGTTTAAGGTTGTGGCCGCCGGTATCAAAGCAGATACCTTTGCCCACCAGAGCGAGTGTATGACTAGCGTTATTACCTACGTAATTCAGCCGCACAATGGCGGCGTCGTCATGCGCACTGCCGCGCGCGACGGCAAGAAAAGCGCCGGCGTGCAGCGTTTGCAGGCGTTCGATGTCGTATTCCTCAATGCCCCAGCCTGCGCTGGCGGCTAATGCGCGAATGCCGGCGCGATACCGGGCCGGCGTAAGTCGATTTGGCGGAAAAATAGTCAGTGCGCGGCATAAGGCATTGCCTTCCGCCAAGGCCTGCTCGCGTGCCAAAGACACATCCTCTACACCATGCAGGGTAATATGCTGCAAGTGCTTTGGCGGCTTCTCACTTTTCCAATTCGGCATGGCGGCAGTGTTGATCCAGGCAACGTAGGCGGCGGCGGCGGCGGCTTGCGCACGAAATTCGTCGTCGCCATACACGGCAATGTCGAGGCTGGCGGGCGCTTCATCCAACAAGATCTTCAAGGCCTGCCGTAAGAGGGTGTGTTGCTCAAACGTGGACGCAGTCACTGCCAGCCGTATCCACACAGAAAGACAGCCGCCGGGCAATTCAACCGCTTGCGCGTGTTTGTCCAATTCGGTCGGCTTTTTATCTTGCCGATTGAGCACGGCCAGCACGCTTTCGTGTTCCGGTGCGGCGTGCCAGTCTTGGCCACTTGGCAGAATAACCAACAAATGTCGC
Organism: uncultured Thiobacillus sp.; assembly: GCA_964462255.1. GTDB lineage: Bacteria > Pseudomonadota > Gammaproteobacteria > Burkholderiales > Thiobacillaceae > PFJX01. Next base: position 1,640 of record CAYWXO010000165.1, read on the forward strand.
ACATTGTCTGCCCGTTCGTGCATGATCACGGCACTTTGTCTCAGGCTGGCCAGCTTGGGAAATTGGTCAATATGGGTCTTTTCGTGTGCTTGCATAAACTTTCCTTCAAAATGGTTAACTTAATGACTTGGATGATAAGGTATCCATCCTGACCTGCGTCTGCTGTCGCAACGACGTTTTCTTTCGCTATTAATAAACTCAATGCTGATTATTGAAATTGACCGTGAATAGCCCACTCCCCGATAATTCGGCGCTATCACATTGATCCCCCTTGAATCGGCCGCCCTCAAAACGGCAAGCCTTACCCCATTCATCATCCCAGCAACCCTGCGCTAGTCTCTTTCGGAGCCCCTCCTTTCATGCCGAATTTCATGCCAAATTCCCAGCCTGACCACGATCCTCAAGAAACGCGTGAGTGGCTTGATGCACTCGCCGCCGTCATTGAAGAAGAAGGCGTTGAACGCGCCCATTTCTTGCTTGAAAAGCTGGTCGATAAAGCGCGCCGCTCAGGTGCTTATCTGCCGTATAACGCGACGACCGCTTACGTCAACACCATCCCGCTGCATTTACAGGAGAAGCATCCTGGCGATGTGGCCATGGAGCGGCGCATCAAAAACCTCATTCGTTGGAATGCGGTGGCCTGCGTCATGCGCGCCAACGAAAAAGCGCCCGGCGTTGGCGGCCATATCGCCAGTTTTCAATCGTCCGCCACCTTGTATGACGTGGGTTTCAACCACTTCTTCCGCGCCCAGACGCCGGAGCACGGCGGCGATCTGGTCTATTTTCAGGGGCACGCTTCGCCCGGTATTTATGCGCGCGCCTTTATTGAAGGCCGCATCAGCGAGGATGAATTTGGCAATTTCCGCCAGGAAACCAGCGGCCACGGCATTCCGTCCTATCCGCATCCGTGGTTGATGCCTGATTTCTGGCAGTTCCCCACCGTTTCGATGGGTTTAGGCCCCATTACCGCGATTTATCAGGCGCGTTTTCTGCGTTATCTGCACGACCGCGGCATCGCCGATACGTCGGAACGTCACGTGTGGGCGTTTCTTGGCGATGGCGAAACCGACGAGCCGGAGACACTGGGCGCGATTACGCTGGCCTCACGCGAGAAACTCGATAACCTGATTTTCGTCGTCAACTGCAACTTGCAACGGCTGGATGGCCCAGTGCGCGGCAACGGCAAAATCATTCAAGAGCTGGAGGCAGCCTTCCGCGGTGCCGGCTGGAATGTGTTGAAAGTGATCTGGGGTTCCTACTGGGATCCCTTACTGGCCATGGATAGCAGCGGTATTTTGCGGCAGCGCATGGAAGAGTGCGTCGATGGCGAATATCAAAACTTCAAGGCCAAAGGTGGCGCTTATACGCGGGAAGCCTTCTTCGGCAAATACCCCGAGTTGAAGGAAATGGTTGCCGCCATGTCCGATAGCGACATCTGGCGGCTGAACCGCGGCGGCCATGATCCGCACAAGGTGTATGCCGCCTATGCCGCTGCCGTGAAACATACCGGCCAGCCCACCGTTATTCTGGCCAAAACCGTCAAAGGCTACGGCATGGGCGCTTCGGGTGAAGCACAAAACCCGACCCATCAGCAGAAAAGAATGGATATGGAGTCGCTCCGTGCCTTCCGCGACCGCTTCAATATTCCCGTTGCCGATAGCGATCTGGAACATCTGCCCTTCTATAAACCGGCAGAAGACAGCGCAGAGATGAAGTATTTGCATGCACGTCGGGCGGCCTTGGGCGGCTACGTTCCCAGCCGTCAACGCAAGGCTGCGCCCCTTGAAACGCCGCCGCTTTCCGCCTTCCAAAACATGCTGGAAGCGACCGGCGAGCGGGAAATTTCCACCACCATGGCTTTTGTGCGCCTGTTAACGTCGCTATTGCGCGACAAAACGCTCGGCCGTCATATCGTGCCGATTATCCCCGATGAAGCCCGCACCTTCGGCATGGAGGGTTTGTTCCGCACTGTCGGCATTTATTCCTCGGTGGGTCAACTGTATGAGCCGGTCGATTCTGACCAGGTGATGTATTACCGCGAAGACAAAGGCGGCCAGATTCTGGAAGAAGGCATTAACGAAGCCGGCGCGTTCTCGTCCTGGCTGGCGGCGGCCACTTCTTACAGCACCAACAATGTGCAGATGATTCCGTTCTACATCTATTACTCGATGTTTGGCTTCCAACGGATTGGTGATTTAGCCTGGGCTGCCGGCGATTCTCGCGCGCGCGGTTTCCTGCTCGGCGGCACGGCGGGCCGCACCACACTGAACGGCGAAGGTCTGCAACACGAAGACGGCCATAGCCATTTGCAAGCGGCGATGATCCCCAACTGTATTTCCTACGACCCCACTTTCCATTACGAATTAGCGGTGATTCTGCAAGACGGCATGCGCCGCATGTTCCAGGAACAGGAAGACGTGTTCTATTACCTGACGGTAATGAACGAAAACTACAGCCATCCCGCCCTGCCAAAAGGCGCGGAGGCCGGCATTCTGAAAGGGCTCTATCGTTTAAGCGCCAGTGCAGCGGCCAGTGCAGCAACCAATGCAGATAAACCGCACGTGCAGCTGATGGGTTCAGGCACTATCTTGCGGGAAGTCATGGCTGCAGCCGATCTGCTGGAAAAAGACTGGGGCGTCAGCGCCGATGTCTGGAGTGCGACCAGCTTCAACGAATTACGCCGCGAAGCACAAGAAGTTCACCGCTGGAATCTATTGCACCCGGATGCCACGCAAAAAATCAGCTATGTCGAACACTGCCTGGATGCTACGCAAGGCCCAATCATTGCCTCAACGGATTACATGCGCGCCTTCCCGGATCAGATTCGGCCTTATATCAAGCGCCGGTTTGTTACGCTGGGCACCGACGGTTTCGGCCGCTCCGATTCGCGCGCGGCATTGCGCAGTTTTTTTGAAGTGGATCGTTACCATGTTGTGCTGGCAGCACTGAAAGCGCTGGCCGACGATGGCGTTCTACCCGTCTCACATGCGGCAGAAGCCATTAAGAAATATGGTATAGACGCCGAACGCCCCAATCCAGTCAACGTATAAGGAGACGAAAGCATGAGCATCAAACCCGTCCTCGTCCCCGATATTGGCAGCTTCAAAGATGTTGAAGTCATTGAAATCATGGTGAAAGTCGGCGATGAAATCGTCACCGATGCGGCCCTGATGACGGTGGAATCTGACAAAGCCGCCATGGATATTCCTGCGCCATTTGGCGGTATCGTGCAAGAACTCAACATTAAGGTGGGCGACAAGATTTCCGCCGGCACGCTGATTTTAATGTTGGACACCGCCAACGCATTAAGCGCCAGCCTGGCACCCGCGCCAACCACCGCTTCACCGGTCGTTAAATCCTTCTCGCAACCTGCCGCAACCGGTGCTGCCGCCACCGTGGCTTCCCTGCCGCCGCCGACGCATCGCGCCCCCGAAGTCCCCACGCACATTCCGCCTAAGCATCGACCCGACCCCGTGGCCGCACATGCTGAATTTGCCAATGGTAAACCAGCGCACGCCAGCCCTTCCGTGCGCCGCTTTGCCCGCGAATTGGGGGCGGATCTCAATCTAATGAAAGGCAGTGGACCACATGGCCGTATCTTAAAAGAGGATGTGCAACGCTGGGTGAAACAGACCTTGGCTAAGCCGGTTAGCGAAAGCAGCGGCTTAGGTATTCCCGCCGCGCCGGTGATCGACTTTGCGCAATTCGGCGAAATCGACACACAGCCGTTGTCGCGCATCAAAAAACTGTCCGGCGCAAATCTACATCGCAACTGGGTCACCGCGCCGCATGTCACCCAGTTCGACGAAGCCGACATTACTGACTTGGAAGACTTCCGTAAATCGATGCAAGACGATGCCGGTAAACGCGGCGTCAAACTCACCTTGCTGGCCTTCCTGATCAAAGCCGTGGTCAATGCGCTGCGTACTTATCCGCAATTTAATGCCTCACTCGCCGCGGATGGCGAAAGCTTGATCCTGAAAAAATATTTTCATGTCGGCTTTGCCTGCGATACGCCTGACGGCCTGGTGGTGCCGGTCATCCGCGATGTCAACAAAAAAGATGTGATGGACATTGCGCGTGAACTGGCCGAATTGTCTGAATTAGCGCGCGAACGCAAGCTGAAAATCGACGCGATGCAAGGCGGCTGCTTCACCATTTCCAGCTTGGGTGGCATCGGCGGCACCGCCTTCACCCCCATCATCAATTGCCCGGAGGTGGCCATCCTCGGCCTGTCACGCGCAGACTGGAAGCCGGTTTGGAACAAAACCAGTAAGGCATTTGAGCCGCGCCTCATGCTGCCATTGTCGCTGTCCTACGACCATCGCGTGATTGATGGGGCGGATGGCGCACGCTTCACCAGCCACATGCGTTTGATGTTGTCTGATGTGCGGCGGCTGTTGTTGTAATTAAGAGATAATCCCATGAACTCTACCTTAGAAATTAAAGCCCCAGACATCGGCAATTTTAAAGATGTTGAGGTGATCGAAATCCTGGTCAGCGTCGGTGAGCGTGTGGCTAAAGATACTGCGCTGGTCACCGTCGAATCGGATAAAGCGGCGATGGATATTCCCTGTTCGCACGCCGGCATCGTCGAAGCCCTACTGGTAAAGCTGGGCGATAAAATCTCGGCCGGCACACCGTTGTTGCGGCTGAAAACGGAGGCCGCGGCTGAGGTTGCGGTGTCTGTGCCTTCATCGGTAACCTCATCGGCACCCTCCTTGGCACCCACCACTAATGCGGATCTGCACGCGCAAGTGGTTGTGCTGGGTGCCGGGCCAGGTGGTTATACCGCGGCCTTCCGCGCTGCCGATCTCGGTCTGCAAGTTATCTTGATTGAGCGCTATCCCGACTTAGGCGGCGTGTGTCTGAATGTCGGCTGTATTCCCTCCAAGGCATTGCTGCACACCGCCAAGCTGATTACCGAAGCGGAAGAAATGGCGGCACATGGCGTCAGTTTCGGCCAACCTCAAATTGACCTCGCGGCGCTGCGCCACTGGAAAGAACAAGACGTCGTCGCCAAGCTGACCGGCGGTCTCAGTCAACTCGCCAAACAACGCAAAATCACCGTCGTACACGGTGTGGCGCAATTCGTCGGCACGCATCGCATGCAAGTGACAGCCGCAGACGGCAGCAGCCAATTGATTAGCTTCGATAACGCCATCATCGCCGCCGGTTCACAGCCGATCAAACTGCCTGGTCAGCCGGATGACCCGCGCATCATGGATTCCACCGGCGCACTTGCTCTGACAGATATTCCCGCGCGTTTTCTGGTTATTGGTGGCGGTATTATCGGCCTGGAAATGGGCACGGTTTACGATGCGCTCGGCAGCCGTGTCAGCGTGGTCGAACTGGGCAGTGCCTTAATCCCCGGTTGCGATCCCGATCTAGTGCGCCCCCTCAGTAAACGGATGGAAAAACGCTTTGCCAGCATTCGCCTCAATACCGGTGTCACCGGCATGGCAGCGAAGGAAGACGGCATTCATGTCAGCATTCAAGCCGGTGAAAACACCCATGTCGAAATCTTCGACCGCGTCCTCGTCGCTATCGGCCGGCGGCCAAATGGCCTGCTAATCGGCGCAGAACAGGCTGGCGTCGCCGTCAACGCACAGGGTTTTATCCCGGTCGATAAACAAATGCGCAGCAATGTGCCGCATATCTTCGCCATCGGTGACATCGTCGGCCAACCCATGCTAGCCCATAAGGCGGTGCATGAAGGGAAAGTGGCTGCAGAAGTGATTGCCGGCCATAAAGTGGAATTTCAAGCAATGGTCATTCCCTCGGTGGCCTACACCGATCCGGAAGTGGCTTGGGTCGGCGTCACCGAAACCGAAGCCAAAGCGAATGGCTTGGCATTTGAAAAAGGCGTCTTCCCATGGGCGGCAAGTGGTCGCGCGCTCTCCATCGGCCGCACTGAAGGCATGACCAAACTGATTATG
>CAYWXO010000166.1:0-7486 GCA_964462255.1 uncultured Thiobacillus sp.
GCAACCTCGGCGGAGGCAACGGCCTGCAGCCGAACTTGAAAGGGCGTTAATGGCTTGGTACTGCCGCGGATGGATAAGATGAATTCGCGTCCATCAAGCTGAACGCGGCAGCCGGTGGTCAATGACGGGCAGACCACAGTCTCGGCGTTATTTTCCGCGCGCTGGCTGGTTTGCTGCTGTGACCACATCAACCAGCCGATCGGCAGCAACAGCAGCAGCGGCCAGGCACGCAGCAGCGAGCGCATGAAAACTGCGCGCGCATTCTTTTCACCCATTTCACTCATTCCATCCATTTCACTCATGCCAGCGTCCAGGCCTGACTTTTCAGGGCGATGCCATGTGCGCCATGCTGCCGCGCCAGTGCTAGATCCGCCATGCCAAGGCCGCCGAGCGCAAAGACCGGGATCGGATACGCCTGCAGCAATTCAGTAAATTTCGGCCAGCCCAATGTGGCTTCACCAGGATGGCTTTGCGTCGGCAAGACCGGCGATAACACCACAAAATCCAGCGCTAATTCGGCCGCACGCTGCAATTCGGCCTGGTTATGGCACGAGGCGGCAAGCCAAGTGAATTGCTGCCGCCAGCCGAGCTGCGTTTCGGCATCGGCGTGCATCAATTGCGCGGAATTAAGATGCAAACCGGCCCCCAATTTCGCAGCTAACGCCGCGTCGCCGTTGCACATGAATAGGGCACCGGCGGCTTGGCAGCGGGCGGCCACCTGTTCGACCAGGCCGGCGGCTGCGTTTTTCTCTCGCCACTGCAGCAGCTTGAGTCCGCTGGCCAAGCGCGCCTCCAGCCGCTGCAAAAATACCTCCGGCCCCAATTTGGCGGCATCGGAAATGGCATAGTCCAACGGCAAGCGCAGACTCTTCAAAATCGGTCCATTGGCCGGCAAAAGTAGCGGCAGGATGGGGTCAATCGACGGGGAATCGGCAAAAGTCCACGCCAATGTCTGGCCTTCATGCGGCTGCGGATCGCCGCGCCAGCGGGTGACGCGGAAGAAGTGCAACAGGACATCGGCATGATCGTAGGAAAAAGCACGCTGCAGCCACGGCCAAGCTTCTTCCACCGCAATGCCGAGTTCTTCCTGCAATTCTCGCTCCAGCGCCTGCCGCGGCGTTTCATTCTGTTCAATCTTGCCGCCGGGAAACTCCCACCATTTAGCATAAACCTTGCCCAGCGGCCGACTCGCCATCAAAAACGAACCATCTGGCCGCTCAATCACCGCGGCCGCGACAGCAATCCGCGGGCGATTCATATTGTGGGTGCCTGTGCAGTGGTGGGTGCTTCAGCGGTTGTAAGTGCTTCTGCGGTTGTGGTTGCTTCTGCGGTTGTAGGTGTATCCGCGCTTTTTTCGGCTTCTAACACGGCTAGCCGTGTTTCTAATGCCTGCAACTTTTCACGCGTGCGCGCTAAAACTTGCGTTTGAACGTCGAATTCTTCGCGTGTAACTAAATCAAGTTTCGATAACCAAGCCGCTAAACTGGCTTTCAGATTCTTTTCAATGTCCTTGGCGGGGCTAAAAGCAAGAATTTCGGAGACTTTTCCGGCGACTTCTTGCGCAAGTTTTTGTTTGATCATGATCGGCTTTCGTGGGCGATGGGCAATGCGCGAGTTTAACAAATCGCTAGACAGAATCTTGCGTGCCAGCGCAGTGCATACGCTTTTCTTGCCGCACCAAAATAAAGCAGTCCTTTGCGTTACCCGCGAGCAATATCGCGTAACCCAATGATTTATATCAATTAAATTTGTTGGCACGCTTAATGCTATAAGTGACATGCAACTTTGCAACCCCTTATCTGGAGAACCATCATGAAGAAATTGCCTTATCTGCTCATCCTGTCTGGACTATTCAGCGTGCCTGCGATGGCGGCCGACAGTCCGCATACTTTCACCGGCAACTTTGGCCTGTTTTCGGATTATGCATTCCGTGGCCAATCGCAAACGGCTGGCGATGCGGCGCTACAAGGGGGCTTTGATTACGCCCATGCCAGCGGGGTTTATCTGGGCACTTGGGCATCAAATGTTGAAACCACTTTCTTGAATGGTGCCAACATTGAAATGGATTTTTACGGCGGCTATAGCGGCACGGCCGGTGACTTGGCTTACAACCTCGGTATGCTCAAGTATTACTACCCAGGCCAGAATGCAGGTACCGATATCAATACACTGGAAGCCTATGCCGGTATTACGTTCAAGGGTTTAGGTGTGAAAATGTCGTACAACCTGGATGACTATTTTGGCGTGCCTGACTCAGATGGGACTATTTACTGGGATCTGAGTTATGGCGTGGAACTACCTGCCAAAGTAATGTTAAGTCTGCATTACGGTATTACCGACGGCCAAAACGGCGTGACTGATTATGAAGATTGGAAAATTGGCGTCAGCAAGGAATTCAGCGGCTTCAATGTCGGCCTTGCTTATACCGACACCGATTTACCCGTTGGCCTGGTTAAAACGGAAGATGTTAACGACGGACGTATCATCCTCTCCATCGGTAAAACCTTTTAATTATTATGTGACCGGTGGCTGGGCCACCGGTGTACGCAACCGGAGATTCAGCCATGAAATTCGTATCTGCCATTATCAAACCTTTCAAGCTCGACGAAGTGCGTGAAGCGCTGTCCGAGTTGGGGGTATCCGGCATTACCGTCACCGAAGTCAAAGGGTTTGGCCGTCAGAAAGGCCATACCGAGTTGTATCGTGGCGCGGAATATGTCGTAGATTTTTTACCTAAAGTAAAAATCGAAATTGCCATCAAAGCCGAGTTGCTTGATCAAGCCATTGAAGCGATTTCAAAAGCCGCCCAAACCGGAAAAATCGGCGACGGTAAAATTTTTGTATGGGATCTGGAGCAAGTCGTGCGCATTCGCACCGGTGAAGTCGGCGCAACCGCCATTTAATTGCGCATCAAGGAGAGTCAATCATGAAACGATTATTCGCAGCATTGATGTTGCTCGGCACGTTGGGCATTTCCGGCCTGACATTGGCACAAGAATCCCCCGGCATGGTCTCGCCGGAAACAAGCGTGAATACTGAATTAGCCCCGATGATAATGCCTGAGGCGGTGACTCCAGTAGCCACCCCGGAGGTTGCGCCCGCCGTTGCAGCCGAGGTTACTCCCCCGGCCGCACCTATACCGGACAAGGGCGATACCGCTTGGATGATGTTGTCCACTTTACTGGTCATTTTGATGATTATTCCCGGCGTAGCGTTGTTCTATGGCGGCTTGGTGCGGGCGAAAAACATGCTGTCGGTGCTCACGCAGGTGATGGCTATTTTCTGCATGATTTCGATCTTATGGGCAGTTTACGGCTATTCCTTAGCTTTCGGCGACGGCGGCAGCTTGAACTGGATGATCGGCGATTTTTCCAAGTTATTCCTCGCCGGCATTACAGCGGATAGCACCGCAGCCACCTTTACCGATGGCGTGGTTATTCCGGAACTGGTGTTTGTGTCATTCCAACTGACTTTTGCCGCTATTACTGTCGCGCTGATCGTTGGGGGTTTTGCTGAGCGGATAAAATTTTCCGCCTTAATGATCTTTGGCGCACTGTGGTTCACCTTTTCCTACCTACCGATTACGCATATGGTGTGGGCAACCGGCGGCTATCTGTTTGAAGCCGGTGATCTTGACTTTGCCGGCGGTACCGTGGTTCACATTAATGCAGGTATTGCTGCACTGGTCGGCGCTATCGTACTTGGCAAGCGGATTGGGTTCGGCCGTGACGCCATGCCGCCGCACAGTTTACCCATGACCATGATTGGTGCCTCGCTGCTGTGGGTGGGTTGGTTTGGCTTCAATGCCGGTTCTAATTTGGAAGCAACCGGTGGTGCCGGTCTAGCTTTCATCAACACGATACTCGCAACGGCAGCGGCTGGTATGTCTTGGATGTTGACCGAGTGGATGTTACGCGGCAAACCTTCCATGTTAGGTGTAGCTTCTGGAGTTGTTGCCGGGTTAGTGGTTGTGACACCGGCAGCTGGTTTAGTCGGTCCGATGGGCGCAATCGTATTAGGTGCTATTGCTGGCATGGTCTGTTTGTGGGGCGTCACCGGCCTGAAGAAGGCGCTCGGTTACGATGATTCGCTGGATGTGTTCGGCATTCATGGTATTGGCGGCATCATCGGCGCGATTGGCACCGGCATCTTCGTCTCGCCGACCTTAGGAGGCGTAGGGGTGGATGGTTACAGCATGGGCAGTCAGGTTGTCACGCAAGCCACCGGCGTATTACTCACCATCGTCTGGTCAGGAGTGGTCAGCCTGGTGTTGTTCAAGGCAATCGACATGACCATCGGGCTACGCGTGTCTGAAGAAGAAGAGCGGCAAGGCTTGGATACCGCAAGCCACGGCGAGCGAGCTTATAATCTTTGATCGGTGGTGATTGATGTTAATCATTTACCATGTAAAGATTTAACAGAAGGCTATTAAATACAAGCGTTTAGTAAGAAATCGGTTGGTCATGTGCAGTTTGTAATTGCACGGAAACCCTCTCTTGATTACAAGAAAACTTGTTGCGAAGCGCTTCGTATGTGTTACCCAAAGGCCACAGATTATTCTGTGGCCTTTTTTGTTTCATTGCATGAAGCTCATTCACTGGGCTCAACAACGCATGCGTTGATATTCTTCTCAACATTCTCCCCCCAAGGTACCAAGCCACACTGCATGATCGCCTATGGCCTGATCCACCGGATTTCACGCTATCGCTGTGGTTTTCGGCGTCACCACCGGGCATGGCCGCGGCGAACCCCGGATTCCGCTACGCTGCATCCAGGCTACTGACGAAATATACACATGTAGTCTAGATGAAAACCGCCCCGCCGCCACCCGCACCTTGACGCCGCCTGCGCGGTTGGAATCCGGGGTTGGGCTCCTAATTTATACAAACCAATTGAGTTTATTACCACGTCTCAATCTTCATTCAACAAGCCGTTGCCTCCTTAAACCCTTGCTCGAAACGGGCAATAATCGGTTCCCAGCCATGGACTTGCATCGATAGACTGGCGGCACGGCCGATACGAAATCGCAAGGGCGCTTGGTCTGCCAGCAAAAGTGCGGCGGCGGTGAAGGCGCTTTCATCGCCCACTTCAATGGCAAAACCATTTTCAGCCTGTTGCAACACGATTTCAGCTGCTGCCCGCCGATAGCTCACCACGCTCAAACCACTTGCCATGGCTTCCGTCAGCACATTACCCCAAGTTTCAGACAGACTGGCGAATAAAAATATATCAGCGCTGGCGTAATGCGCGGCGAGATCTTCACCGCGCCGTGATCCAGCAAAAATATGATCAGGATGCGCCTGACGCAAAGCGGAGAGCGACGGGCCATCGCCAACCCAAACCATGCGTGCATGCGGATGTCGTGCAGCAATAGCAGTAAAAGCACGTTCAACCACGCCAAGGTTTTTCTCAGGTGCAAGGCGACCAACATATAAACAAACTAAACCATCGTTCGAACTCGCGTTAATCTTAATGACATCCAAGGTATCTTGCGCGGGCTCACCTCCCCTCCCCAACCAAGCGTGGCGCAGCAACGCATTACGCTTGGCCGGAGTGAACAATTGCGTATCGACGCCACGCCCCACCACGCGCACGCCAGGAATGCCGCGCGCACTCAATTGCGCCGCGAGATCAAGTGTTGGCACAAAGGTCACTCGGCAACGTCGATGCAACGCATCCAACCAGCGGCTGACCCACGGCATCAGCGCAGTCAAACCATAATATCGGCTGTATTGAGCAAAATTAGTGTGATAACCGGAAGTAACCGGCAACTGACAGCTACGCGCCGCATAAACTGCAGCCCAACCCAAAGGTCCTTCGGTCACAACATGCACTAAATCAAGGGATATATGCTGCATAATTTTACGCAGCCTCCACCAAGCCGGCAGGCCCAAGCGCAGGCCGGGATATTGCGGAATGGGTAAACCCGGCACGGTCCACGTATTCGCTTCATTTGTCTCAATATTTTGACGCGGACGCACCAATCCGACCCAATGCCCCTTTGCTCGCAAACCTTGCACCATGCGATACGTGGTCATAGCGACACCGTTAATTTCCGGCGGATACGTTTCTGTAACCAAGAGAATTCTCATGCAGCAACCTACTTAATTATCAAGCAAGGATTGGTACAGCGCAGCCAACCGTTGCGCCATACGCTGAGCCGACCATTCGCGCGCATAAACCCGCGCCGCGGCGGCTAATTGTTGGCTTCCAGCGGCATCATGCAAAACGTGCAGCAACACCTTGGCAAAGCCGGCCGCTTCATCTGGCGCAATCCGACAGCCGCGTTGTGGCTGCAAGATATCCGCCGTGCCCATGACAGAAAGTGCCACTACTGGGCAACCTTGTGCCATCGCTTCCAGCAAGACTAAGCCTTGCGTTTCAGTGCGCGAAGCAAAGACAAACGCATTGGCGGCGGCGTACGCTGCCGGTAGTTCATCATGCCGATTCAGATAGCCGAGAAAACGCACTGAATCCCCTAGGCCTAGACGACTCGCCTGCCGCGCAAGATGCGCCTGTGCAGGACCTTCCCCCGTAATCAAAAACAACAACTCGGGCAAACTCTGCCGCGCCAGTGCAAACGCCTGTAGCAAAAAGTCGATATTTTTTTCATGCGCTACCCGGCCAACAAATAAAACCACCGGCCGCTGCGGATCAATTCCCTGCACGGCACGAAAGAATGCACCATCGCGCTGAACAAAGGCATCTTCCGGCAAGCCGGTGGGTAAAACATGCAATGGCCGGGTAATGCCGTAACCTAACAACCGCGTACGCATGGCGGTAGAAGGCACAATAATTGCATTTAGTGCATTACATTGACTACGCGAAAATTGCCGCGCTAAACCGCGCAAAGCTGCTGCCGGCAACCAGGCAATGTAATGCTGTAAATATTCTTCAAATAGCGTGTGGTAAGTAGCGACAACCGGCTTTTTCAACACGCGAGCGGCATGCAAACCGGCGTAGTGCGCGGCAAACGGCGTTTGAATATGAATGAGATCGCACTCTGCCGCCGCTTGCACAGCCGCGTGGCGCAGTTTTGCATAATGCGCCAGTCGATCTTCCGGATCAGCCCATACCCGCCGCGCGGGAATACGTGTAACGCCCGCCATCGGCTCATCGTCACCATAACTCGGCGCGATTAATTTCACAGAGATGTGTTGGGCCGCCAGCGCAGCCCGAAACGTTTCAATAGAAGTGGATACCCCATTAATACGCGGAAAATAAACATCTGAAAGCATTAATACACGCATAAGCCGCCCTTCAAAAAACCCAAAAAACCGGGGACAGACCACGGTTGATTAAAAAAAACCGTGGTCTGTCCCCGATTAAAGCTTTCGATTAGCAGGGCTTAGTAGCCGATCTTGTTACCGTCATTCTTGGTGATGACGATGGTGGCGGAACGTGGGCGAGCGGTGGTTGCTCCGCCTGCGCCGTAGCCCGCATTAGCCGGCCAATGGCTGGTGTACTTGGTGGGGTCGGCAATGTC
>CAYWXO010000167.1:0-7485 GCA_964462255.1 uncultured Thiobacillus sp.
AACACGACGCCAATGGTGGACATCCAGAAATGCGTGTTGATCATCTTGATGCTGTACATCTCTTCACGGCCAAACAGGCGCGGAATGAGGTGATACAGAGAACCAATCGAGATCATCGCTACCCAGCCCAAAGCACCGGAGTGAACGTGACCGACCGTCCATTCAGTGTAGTGCGACAGCGCATTGACCGTTTTGACCGACATCATCGGGCCTTCAAACGTTGACATGCCATAGAACGACATCGCGGTGATCAGGAACTTCAGGATGGGGTCAGTACGCAATTTATGCCACGCACCGGACAAGGTCATGATGCCGTTCATCATGCCGCCCCAGCTTGGTGCAATCAGCATCAGCGAGAACACCATGCCGAGAGACTGCGCCCAATCAGGCAGCGCGGTGTACATCAGATGGTGCGGACCAGCCCACATGTAGATGAAGTTCAACGACCAGAAGTGAACGATCGACAAACGATAGGAGAAGATCGGACGTCCAGCCTGTTTCGGGATGAAGTAATACATCATGCCCAAGAACGCAGTGGTCAGGAAAAAGCCCACCGCGTTATGACCGTACCACCATTGCACCATAGCATCATGCACGCCGGCGTAAGCAGAGTAGGACTTGGTCAGTGTCACCGGCAATTCAGCACTGTTAACGATGTGCAGCAACGCAATAGTGACGATGTAAGCACCAAAGAACCAGTTGGCCACATAAATGTGCTGCGTCTTGCGCTTCATGATGGTGCCGAAGAACAACACGCCGTAAGACACCCAGATCACTGCGATCAGGATATCAATAGGCCATTCGAGTTCTGCATATTCTTTGCCAGAGGTGAAACCCATGGGCAACGAAATGGCGGCAAGCAGAATAACCAATTGCCAGCCCCAGAACACAAAGGAGGCCAAACCATCCGATAACAAACGTGCCTGACAAGTACGCTGCACGATATAGAGCGAAGTGGCGAACAACGCCGAGCCACCAAACGCAAAGATCACTGCGTTGGTATGCAAGGGACGTAAACGTCCGTATGAAAGATAGGGGGCCAATGGACCAAGGTCCTTGGTTAAATCGGGCCAGATGAGCTGAGCGGCAATAAGCACGCCGACCAGCATTCCGACAATTCCCCACACGATAGTCATGATGGCAAATTGGCGGACGACCTTATAGTTGTATGTTGCTTCCATACGGGTCTCCTTAAGTGTTACAGGCTGGGTTAGAAAAAAACAAAAAACATCAAAACAACATCAAAGTACAACGGGACAAACGACGTTTAAATCCTAATTAGACGCTTGATATATGTCAACGAATCCGCGCGTCTTCTTGCTGCAATGTGGATATACTTTTTTGAGCTGGCTCAGGATTTTCATCATCCATCAAGATGCGGTGCGCCGGCCCCTCCATGTCTTCAAATTGACCACTCTTGACCGCCCACAAAAAAACAACTGCGATGACGGCAACAAAGACCAGACTAAGCGGGATCAGCAGATAAAGAATGTCCATGAGATAGCTTCATAAAAGTGGCTGAATAGTATTTGTGACTTAGATCATAGAGATAATCAAAAATCTTTATGGCCCTGCGAATTACTTCTCTCGATCAATTTTATTAATGCGTGACAAGCGCATTGCGTTCAACACCACCAGCAGCGAAGACAGCGACATGCCAATGCCCGCCATCCACGGCGTTACATAGCCCATAGCCGCAGCCGGTATAGCCATGACGTTATAAAAAACCGACCAACCCAAATTCTGCCGTATCACCGCCTGCGCTTTGCGCGCCAGTTTGACGCCGTCTGCCAAACGCGCAATTTCACTCGAAAGCAGCACCATGTCGGCGGCAGCTTGCGCAGCTTCCGCACCTTGATCGACCGCAATAGAAACCTGAGCTTGCGCCAACACTGGCGCATCATTGACGCCATCACCGGTCATCGCCACCACTGCACCGGCTTGTTGCATGCTGCGAACTGCATCCAGTTTGTCTTGTGGCAGCATGCCGCCACGTGCGTCGTCAATTCCCAATTCGCGCGCCAACGCCTGCACGTTGTCATCACGATCACCGGAGTAAAGGTGTAAACGCACGCCCAAAGCTTTCAAATCAGCAATGAGCTGCGGCGCTTGCGGCCTGAGCGCATCGCCTAGCGCAAACCAAGCGAGCACGCCGGCATCGTCCGCCAAACCGACCAATGAAGCGCCAACCTGGAAACGGCCTGCTGCCGGCGCATCACCCAAAAAGGCAGGCGCGCCCAGTCGATAACGCTTGCCGGCAATAAAACCGGTCACGCCTTGGCCAGGCAAATAAGTCAAATTATCGGCGCTGATGAGGGGGCCGTCGGTTGCAAGCAAGGCAGCTTCGCGCAGCGCTGCCGCCACCGGGTGGGTTGCGCCCTGTTCTAGTGCATGCGCCAGGCTTAGCGCCTGCACACGGTCAAGTGAGTGCTCATTCTGCGCAGCCGGCATGATTTCCATGTCCAGCAAGGAAAATTGCCCCGTCGTCAGCGTGCCGGTTTTATCAAACACAAAATCGGTGGCATGCGCCAATGTTTCCAGGGCATGGCCGCGCGTTGAGAGCAAGCCCAAACGCGTCAAGCGCCCTAAAGCGGCGGTCAATGCCGCCGGTGTCGCCAACGCCAAAGCACACGGACACGACACAACCAGCACAGAAACCGTAATCCAAAAGGCACGCGAAGCATCAACCCAGAGCCAAATGCCGGCAACTGTCGCGGCAACCAGCAATAACGCAAGAACAAACCAACCGGCGACCCGATCCGCAATCTGCGCCAGCCGAGGTTTTTCTGCCAAGGCACGATCCAGCAAACGCACAATGCCAGAAAGCACCGTATCCGCGCCGACTTTTTCTACCCGCACCACCAACGGGCTATCGAGATTGATGGTGCCGCCAATCACTGGGCTGGCCACATGTTTCGCTACCGGCATGGATTCTCCGGTCAACAAGGATTCATCGACGCTTGATGCGCCTTCCGCCACGCTGCCATCGGCCGGAAAACTGGCACCCGGCCCAATCAGCACGTAATCACCGGCGGTCAATTTAACCGCGGCGACCATTTCTTCTTCCCGTGTTGCAGGGTAACCGGGCAAGCGCATCGCGGCAGCTGGAATCAGTTTGATCAAACTTTCCGCGGCTTCCGCTGAACGTTTGCGGGCGCTCATTTCCAGGAAACGGCCGGTCAGCAGGAAGAAGACAAACATGGTGACGGCATCGAAGTACACTTCTTCACTGCCAATAAACGTACCATAAATACTGGCGAGATAAGCGGCCCCAACCCCCAGCGCCACCGGCACATCCATCCCGGCGCGTTTCAGTTTCAAATCGCGCCAAGCCCCCTGAAAAAACGGCCACGCGGAATAAAAAACCACCGGCGTTGTTAGTATCAGGCTGGCAAAGCGCATCAGTGCTTCAATGTCCTTGGTCATCGTGCCTTCGGTTGCCATATAAGCCGGCACGGCATACATCATCACCTGCATCATGCCTAAGCCCGCAATGGCCAAACGCCGAATAGCGGTGTTGCGTTCTTTGCGAAACAGCTCTTCTTGCCGCCCCGCATCAAACGGATATGCCAGATAACCAATATCCTGGATGCTTTTCAGAATGTCTGAAAGATGAATGCGGCTGTCATCCCAGCGCACACGGGCGCGATGCGTAGAAAAGTTGATATCTGCCGCCAGTACGCCGGGTAATTGATGCAGATGCCGCTCGTTCAACCAGATGCAGGCTGCACAGACGATGCCTTCAAGAATCAGATTGGCTTCGCGAATGTGGCCGCCCTCCCCCTCTGTTTTGACAAAGCTGTTTTGCACTTCCGGCAAGTCGTACAGCTTCAAATTTTTCAGTTCTTCCAGCGCGGCTTCGGCTGTTTTCGGCAAATCGGTGCGCAAGCGGTAATAGTCGGCGTTGCCAGAATCAATGATGGTCTGCCCCACCGCCTGACAACCGATGCAGCAAGCCGGCCGATTTTCGCCCTCATAAAGAATGAAATAGCGCGCGTCGGGCGGCGAGGGTTCGCCGCAATGAAAACAGGCGTCGGGTTTCAGTTGGGTCATGCACTTCCTTTTAATGAATGCACCGCTAAGGAATTTACCTCTAAGCAATTCGCCAATGCGGCAAATTCATGCACAGACAGCGTTTCACCCCGCCGGCGCGGATCAATATTCAATTCGAGAAACACGGCTTCATCCGCCAAGCCTTTTAAGGTGTTGCGCAGTGTTTTGCGGCGTTGTCCGAAAGCACGCGCCACCACGTCAGCGAAAACTTTAGCGTTGCGATAAGGTATTTCCTGCGGCGTGAGTGGGACTAAACGCACGATAGCCGAATCGACTTTTGGCGGTGGCTGAAACGCCCCCGGCGGCACATTAAACAATTTACTTACTTTAAATCGCGATTGCAGCATGACTGACAGGCGGCCGTATTCCGGTGTGTCGGCGGTGGCGGCCATACGATCAACCACTTCTTTTTGCAGCATGAAAGTCATATCGATAATCGACGCCGCGCTCTCAGCCAAATGAAACAACAAGGGCGAAGAAATGTTATAAGGCAGGTTGCCCACTACCCGCAAACCGGGCCCCAAACTGGCGAAATCAAACACCAGCGCATCGACAGCATGCACACGGAGTCGATCCGCTGGAAATTCGTTTTGCAAACGCGTCACCATGTCGCGATCGACTTCAACCACATCAAGCTGCGCCAGCGTTTGCAATAAGGGGCGTGTTAACGCACCGGGGCCGGGACCAATCTCCACCATGCGCTCATCCGCCTGCGGCTGAATCGCCGCCACAATGCGTGCGATGTAATGAGCATCAACCAAGAAATGCTGGCCAAGTGATTTTTTGGCCTTCGGTAAAGAGAATTTCGGTAAAGGGGCTTTGGGAAAAGCGTGTTGTCCTGCGTCATGGCTCATACGGTCATCCGATGCTGCGCCATTGCCCACGCGGCGGTAATCGCAACCTGCAAGCTACCAACATTAACCCCACCCACCCCAGCCCGCTCCAGCGCGGTGCCATGGTCAACCGACGTTCGGATGATCGGCAACCCTAGGGTGATGTTGACGCCTTCGCCAAAGCTGGCGTGCTTCAACACCGGCAAACCTTGATCGTGATACATGGCTAACACGGCATCGGCGCTAGCCAAATTCTTTTTCTGAAATAAGGTATCTGCCGGCAACGGGCCAAGCAGATTCAGCCCTTCAGCGCGTAATTGCTGCAAAACCGGTTCAATCACTTCAATTTCCTCGTGACCAAGATGGCCTCCCTCACCTGCATGCGGATTCAAGCCGGCCACCAGGATGCGCGGCGCTGCAATGCCAAAATCACGCTGCAATGCCGCCTGCAAAATTCGCAATGTTTCTCGCAAGCTCGCGGGCGTAATGGCCGCGGCCACTTCGCGCAAGGGTAAGTGCGTCGTCGCCAACGCCACACGCATGCCGCCGCCCACCAACATCATCACAACGCGCGGCGTTGCCGTCAGTTCAGCCAGGAATTCGGTATGGCCGCTAAACGGAAATCCGGCTGAATTGATCACGCCTTTGTGAACCGGCCCGGTAACCATGCCGGCAAATTCTCCCTGCACGCAGCCCGTCACCGCACGTCGTAAAGTATCGAGAACATAGCGACTGTTGCGGCTATCCAGCTGCCCCGGCACGACAGGCGCGGCAGTCGGCATGTGCAAGACGCTTAAACTTGCATCGCTATTTTGCATGTAATCCGGCAGATCAAAAGACAGGCCCAGCATGGCTGCGCGCGCGCTCAGCACAGCGCGATCCGCAAGAATGACCAAACGTTGCCCCGGCCGCGGCGGTGATTCGGCGAGAGGGGCGCTCACCAAGGCACTCAACAAGACGCACAAATCAGGGCCAATACCCGCAGGTTCGCCAGCCGTTAAAACCAATGGAGTTTGCATAGAATTGGGAAAAAATAAGAAAGGGCGGTCTGGGTCACCCCGACCGCCCCCTGTCGACCCCTGTTAACTACAGCGGCAACTTAAAAAATCAGTCGCGATCGCCCATGAAGGCCATCAGCAATTGCAGCAAATTAACAAAAATGTTGTAGATACTGAGATAAATCGACAGCGTTGCCATCACATAGTTGGTTTCGCCGCCATTAACAACACGACTCACGTCATACAGCAAAAAGCCGGAAAACAGCAAAATTGCAACAGCAGACAGGGTCAGTGCCAGTGCCGGAATCTGGAAGAAGATGTTCGCCAGGCTAGCCAGAATCAGCAAGACAATACCAACCATCAAAAACTTGCCAAGGAAGCTGAAATCTTTCTTGGTAGTGGTTGCAATGCCGGCCAAAGTCAAAAAGATCGCGCCTGTGCCGCCCGCCGCCAGACCGACGATTTCAGCGCCATTGCTCAACTTCAAGGCGTTTTGCAGAATCGGCCCCAGCATCAAGCCCATGAAGCCGGTGAGTACCAGCAGCAAAACAACCCCCACAGCACTGTCTTTAGTTGCGCTGATCGCAAAAAACAATCCCATCATCACTGCCAGCATGCCGATTGCAAACATAAATGGATGTTCGGCAGCGAAAGTGAAATTCAGACTCATGCCGAAAAACGCTCCGATCACCGTCGGAATCATCGTCAAACCCAGCATCATGTAGGTATTGCGAAGAACCCGGTTAGGTTGATCAATAGCAATGGCACTCTGCATACGCACCGCGTTGTCGAATGGTGTATTCATGAGTAAAAGCTCCAAAACAAGTTAAAAACAAGGCAAAGACTACTGTTGCTTGGCAAGAGTTTCAACTTTAACGTCGCAATGTCACACAATGTCATTATGGCGACGCAAAGTGCACCTCCTGTAGAATCCATTTTTTTCGTTAAACTCCTTCAATCATGGCATTAATTGTTCAGAAATACGGCGGTACCTCAGTCGGTTCCATCGAACGTATTCGCAATGTTGCGGAACGCGTTGCCAAATTCAAGATGTTAGGTCATCAGGTTGTGGTTGTGCTTTCCGCCATGTCCGGTGAAACCAACCGACTGATTAACCTCGCCAAGGAAATTCAGAAAGAGCCCGACCCGCGCGAAATGGACGTGCTTATCTCCACCGGCGAGCAAGTCACCATCGCGTTGTTATCCATGGCCTTGAAAGATCTTGGCCTGAAAGCCAAAAGCTATACCGGATCGCAAGTTCGCATTGTCACCGATAATGCCCATACCAAAGCACGCATCCTTTCTATCGACGAAGAACATCTGCGTGCCGACCTCAATTCAGGCCATGTCGTCGTTGTCGCTGGTTTTCAGGGCGTTGATGCCGCTGGCAATATCACCACGCTAGGCCGCGGCGGCTCTGACACTACCGGTGTGGCGCTGGCGGCAGCATTGGAAGCCGCTGAATGTCAGATCTACACCGATGTCGATGGCGTTTACACGACTGACCCGCGCATCGTGCCGGAAGCACGCAAGCTCGACAGCATTACCTTCGAAGAAATGCTGGCGCTGGCCAGTCTCGGTTCTAAAGTATTGCAAATCCG
>CAYWXO010000168.1:0-3000 GCA_964462255.1 uncultured Thiobacillus sp.
CCAGCCATCGTTGCCATCGACGTAATCGTTGTTGTATTTCCAGTCACGCGCGCCCGTGTTGTAGGGTGGGTCGATGTAGATGCAATCCACCTGACCGGCATACAAATAGTCCAGCAATTGCAGCGCGTGGTAATTGTCCGCCTCGATCAGCGTATGCCAGGGCGCATCGGCGGGGGCATTGGCCACGGCATCCACAGGCACCAGCGCTGGAAAAATGGGCTCGCCAAATTCGCGCACCACCAGCAACTCATCGGTAGCAAATTCTACGGCTTCGGCGTTCGCCCGGTTTGGTTCCGAAGAATGAGCCTCGCTGCTGGGTCGGACGCAGGTGGCAACGCCATCGCGCACCTGCTTGACTTGCCAGACGTCCTTGAGCGCACCTTGCCGACGACAGACCAGATCGCCCTTGCGCGGCTTGGCCCCGTGCAACGGCAACAACTCCGGCAGGTGGTCTTCAAAGACCAGGCCAAACTTTTTTTCCTTTTTGGCGTTGCCCCACTCTGCAGTCAGGCGGTCGCGCAGGCGGGGATCGCTGATTTGCGCGATCAGGGTATCAATGGCAGACACGCATTCCTCCTTATGGCCTGTGCGCCGAGTGGGGCGGCAGGCTCGTGTTCATCGGGCAATTCAGTCGGGCGGCGAAATTCATGACGCATCCTCGCCATAGCGGGGCATTTGCTCATCGGCACCACCCGCGCGCACCCAGTCATCCACCTCGGACACCTGGAATTTCCACAGCCGCCCAACCCGGGTGCGCGGGCAGGCTCTTGCGGTCGATCCAGCGGTAGATCGAGTCGCGCGTGACACCGAGATGCTCGGCGATCTGGTCTACGGACACCCAAGGTTCAGCAGTCATCGCAGCACTCCGGCAGCAGGGGTTCGGATCGCATAAAGTCGGTTTGAATCGCAAAGGTTGCAATTTATCAGGTTGAAGGGCTCCAAACGAGGTAGCGATGCTGTGAGCATCATCTTTTTCCTGGCTTCCTGATCGTTCACCGCGTGAATCCCCCTGTGGTTTCAGCGCAATCCACTGCCGACCGACTGGACGGGTCAACGCGAGGTGGTATCGGCGTTCGATGCCTGACCGGTGGCCTTGGTTGACAACGAACAGGCGATCGTAAGTGGTTGATTTTTCTAGCCCAAAATCTGCGCCTACCCGCAGGCAAAAACGGAGAACAGAGACCGCTCTGGCGGAGAAAGTGGCCGATTCCGGACGTTTCGGCAGGTGGCCACCCGTAGCACAGGCGGCCAGAACCCCGCATGATGTAGGAATTTTAGGCAAGAAAAAAGGGCTCGGAGATTATCCGAGCCCTTGTATATGGTGGAGGCGGCGGGAATCGAACCCGCGTCCGGAAACCCTCTACAGCAAGTTCTACATACATAGTCTGGTCGTTTGGTTTTAATCTGAACCCCGCCGGCCAGACAGGCTGAGTTCAAACGAGTCACCTAAATTTAACGTTGATCCAAGTGGCCCGAATCAATGCGAGTCCATGTTAATGACTCCACTGCTGATTGCTCAGCCCGGCCCATGGACCAACCGGTGTGGAGTCTAGCCGTCAAGCGGCCAGAGCGTAGGTTTCGTCGTTGGCGACTACTAGATTCCAGATGTATTTACGAGGTAACTGGTCCTCGGTATGCCCTTGTCTGCTTCGCGACCCCCGTCGAAGCCAGGTCGCCCCCAATGTGCTGCTTCGATAAAACACTGCCTTGAAAGTTCAAGCAGGGGGCGGAATTTACGCGGCGCTCAGTCTGCGGTCAAGCATATTGAAACAAATCGTGAAAAGAGCATTGAAACTGAAATTTTCTCGACATTTCTGCTTGAAATAACGGCACAATCGCACCGCCCTCACGTTTGAGGTGAACATAAGCACTTGTTAATATTGATTTTATTGGAGAAAAAGATGAAAGCCAATCACGCTATTCTCGCTATCGCCTTAGTTGCTATGAGTGCGCCTGCCTTGTCTAACAATATGGCAGCGCCCGCACAAGGCCCGGCCTCTTCTGATGTGCCGGTAGCGACTGCCGAGTGGGTCAGTTATTTATCTGATTTCACGCGCAATGGAGATTTTCTGGCTGACCCCAAGAAATTCATTGCCGCATTGTCCAAAGTTTCGGAGCCGGAGTTTTTGATTGAGGCCGGCAAGGCCATGATGGATCCGAATCTGTATCTGCAATCCACTTCCAGCCTGATGGACCCACGCGCTTATTCCAATTTCGCCAAGGCTATGGATCCTGCTGTGTTGGCAAGTTGGTCGCAGGCGCTGGTGGATCCGCAATTTATTCAAGCTGCCCAGACCGTTCTGACTGATCCCAATAAATTGATGCGTTGGCTCATGGCCCCGGTGGATCCCCGCGCTTTGGGCTTGTTGTTGAACTCGTTGAATCCTAATACTTACCTTAAATTTGCCGGTGCAGCGCTTGATCCGCGCGCCCTCAATATGGCGGTTGCGCCGTTGAATCCCAATTGGTATAGCGGCTGGTTAGGCAGTATTACAAATCCTCAGGCTTACGGCCCAACGATGGGAAGTATGGTGCAAATGCCGGTTTATGGCGGTCAGGCGGGCGCGATGATGCAACCTTTCCCACAAGTGTTCCCGACCATGCCAGCGCTTGATCCGCGCATCTTCGGTGGCATGGTGCCGACGATGCCACGTTGATAATTTAACTGGGTGTTGAAGGGGGGATTGTGAGAGTGAAATAAGGCCACTACTGCAGAAATTTTTTTGTTTTGATGCTTTTTGAGCAGAAACAGCACAAAATCTTCTCATGTTTGCATGGAGCCCCTTCTCTGAAATGCGCTTCTCGCTTACGCTAGCGTGGTGCTTTGCCCAATCAGGGAAATTAGCTCGCTCAAGCTTGGCTTTGCTGAATAGCTTCCAATTTTTTACGTTTTGTCAAGAGAGTAAGTTGAAAGCGTAGTTGTGATGAATCAAGCACTGCTGGATTGAGTTGCTTTAGTATTGTTATAGTGTTGCCTTAACTTGTTCTTACTTAAACCGT
>CAYWXO010000168.1:3100-7471 GCA_964462255.1 uncultured Thiobacillus sp.
GCACCGACAGCCTGCCAATGCAGGCTGTTTTTTTATAGGATGACTCGGACAGGCCAGCCGATTGAGGTAATCTGATTCGCCAGAGCCTGCAGCCAATCTTCAGCCAGTTTGCCCAGATGAACCGCTTCGGCTTGCAGAGAAGGTCGCGCCAAGCCGTAAATGAAAATTCCACGCAAGGCTATGTTTTCGGTTTTGGCGCGTTGAAGCATGCTGAGCCAGGCATCGATTTCCGTTGCTTTGGGGTGAGCGCCATCAAAGCTGAAAAAACAACTTTGCAGCCAAGTGGGGCACAGTTCGGTCGTGGTTTTCATGCGTTGATAATGTCGTTCCGGATCGGTTTCGGTGTCGTTGATTTCCTTCATACCTGCAGCGGTTGCGCGATCAAATTTGAACCAGACTTCACCATTTAATTGGGCGAGTCTTCGTAAACCTTGCTGCACATAGGCCTTGTTCGTCAGGCTACCGTTGGTAATCAAGACCAGTTTGATCGGGTGCGTTAGTTTGAAATTGGCCAGAACGCGGCCAATGAGCTCGACGACAGCAGGAAACTCCGGCGCGCTGGTCGGTTCGCCATTGCCGGAAAGGGCAATGTCGTTGAGCTGGCGCATATCCGCTGGCACACAGCGCTGCATGAAATCGCCGAACACAATGTCGGTGAGCATGCGCTGTAATTCATCCTCCAGTTGCGGCAGATTGATTGCAACCGGTCCGCCCCGTTTGAGATTGGGCACTTGACAGTAGATGCAGCGCCAATTACAGGCGTTATTGATGTTGAGATTGATGCCAATGGAGACTCCGCCGGCCCGTCGAGACACGACCGGATAAACATAGGTCATACCTGCGTTGTCACGATCATGGTTGGTGGTGGCCAGTGGCTGGGTGGGCGAGGGGCTTGAGTGAGGGGCGGGCTGTGTCATCGGCGGCTGCGCAGTATTAAAGGGAAAAACGGTTAAAGGAAAAAACGGTTAAAGGTGAGATAGCGGGCTGGAATATATATCGATTGATGCGGTTATTTTCTGATTTGAAGGATGAATACTATTTTTTCTGCACAACAATTTGCCCCGTGTTTGATTGCCTGGCAACAGCAATGGGGTCGCCATACTTTACCTTGGCAAAGTCAGGCGGATGCTCAAGTTGACGTTTACCCCATTTGGTTATCTGAAATCATGTTGCAGCAGACCCAGGTTGAGACGGTTATTCCGTATTTTCAGCGTTTTTTAGCGCGTTTTCCGGATGTGGCGACCTTGGCCGCGGCCGATGAAGATAGCGTGCTTGGGCATTGGTCAGGGTTAGGTTATTACAGCCGAGCCCGCAATTTGCATGCCGCAGCTCGACGTATTATGGCGGAGCATGGCGGACATTTTCCGCGCGAGATTGATGCAATTTTGGCTTTGCCGGGGATTGGTCGTTCGACGGCGGCGGCCATTTCAGCCTTTGCTTTCGGTCAACGCTGCGCCATTCTGGATGGCAATGTAAAACGGGTATTGGCGCGGGTCTTTGGCATTGAAGGTTGGCCGGGTGATAAAGCCGTTGAAAATCGCTTATGGGCTTTGGCGGAATCTTTATTGCCGCAAGGCGATGCTCGGGCAGAAATACGTGCTTATACGCAAGGCTTAATGGATCTGGGCGCGACGGTGTGCAAGCGCGGGCGGCCGGATTGCGCAAAGTGTCCGTTTACGGTCGATTGCGTTGCGCACAAACAAGGTCGGCAGCGAGAATTGCCGGCAGCACGCCCCAAGAAGTCGATACCAGAAAAAAGTACCGCTATGCTGGTTTTGCTTAAAGCGGGTACGGTTTTGCTGGAAAAGCGTCCCAATAATGGAATTTGGGGAGGATTATGGAGTTTTCCCGAGTTTCCGACGCAAGAGAATCCATTGCTGATAGCGGCACGTCTGGGTTACGACGCGAGCGAGACGATTGAATTACCCAGTTTTACTCACACTTTTACCCATTTCCGCTTAACGATTCAACCGTGGTGCCTGCACGTTGGCGCGTCTGCTAAAGTGGCGGAGCCGGGGCAAATCTGGTTAGCGCTTGAGGATCTGGAAGGTGCCGCCTTACCGACACCTGTACGGCGAATACTTGCCGCTATTTCAAATGATTAGGCTTAAAGCTTAGGTTTGATTTAAGTCTATGGTTTAAGTCTATGGTTTAAGTCTTTAGGCCAAAACAATGAAATCTATCATGACGCCGTCTTCAGATTGTTCAAGATAATTGATTTCGATTTTCTCGCCGTAACGGGCTTGCATTTGTTGCAGCAGTGGGATCGGGTTGTGGTCGTTGACAAAGCGCATGCGTTCGCCCGCTTGCAAAGAATCAAGCGCACCAAAAATGGCCGCATGACGGAACCGCTTGGCAATGCCGCGCGCATCAAAGGGGTAAATGCCGTCGCTGCGGTTGTGGTTGTGGACAACGGGCTGGATCGGAATGGAAATGTTCATGGCGGCGACTCGAAAGAAAAGAAAAACGAATACTCGACTAATTAACTTGGGTTCGCCTTGATTTTTATCAGGCGAGGTATGCGTGGCTTTGTGCGCTGTCTGTGCGTTGTTTGCACGCTTTTACAATAAATAAAATTTATTGCGACATTGATATCTATCAATGTTGCTTTGTCAGGGGAGGCTAGTATTTTTCGTCTTTCTGACCGTGCTTAATTCTATCTCCCCATGTCCGCTATATCCTCTTTCTGGTCAACCTACATTGCTGCACCCCACCGTGTTTTATTTTTGCCTGGCGCAATCCAAGGCGTGTTGGCCATGTTGTGGTGGTTGATCGACCTGGAAATAAGGCGGACGGGCGGCGATGGGCTCGGTCGTGTCGATTTGCCGGCTCCTCTCCAGCATGGCTGGTTGATGGTGTATGGTTTTTTTCCCTTTTTTGTTTTTGGTTTTTTGTTTACTGCCGCGCCGAACTGGCTAAGTGGGCCCGCCATCAAACGGCCCGCGTATATATGGACTGGCCTAGGCCTGAGTGTTGGCACGCTATTGATTTATTTCGGGCAGAGTAGCCTAGGTATGTTACTGCATATTTTGGGCTGGAGTGTTGCACTACATGCTTTGTGGCAAACTCTGCGGGCGGCGAAAGATCCCGATCGACGCCATACCTTGGCCGTTTGGCTGGCACTATTTTTGGGTGTGGCGGGTGAGGTGATCATGTTGTTAGGGCTGCTGTTTGATCGGCTGCAGTGGTTACAAGCCGGACTTGAACTGGGAATATGGGGCGGTTTAACACCATTATTCCTAACCGTATGCCATCGTATGATTCCTTGGTTTACCAGTCGAATTGTCAGTCATTATGTGATTATTCGGCCTTACTCAGTACTGTGGGTTTTATGGGCAGGCTGTTTGCTTCATGGCGGCTTGGCGATGCTAGGGCAGGCATCCTTAACCTGGTTGGTTGATTTGCCGTTAGCGGCAATTGCGTTCTGGTTTTCTGCCCGCTGGGGGTTTTTACGCGGGTTGCAGGTACGGTTATTAGCCATGTTGCATATCGCATTTTTGTGGGCGGGCGCGGCATTTGCTTTTTACGGGCTGCTGAGCCTAGCGACATTTTTTGGGGTGAGTGGCGGCGGCGGCTATGCGCCGTTGCATATGCTTGGCATGGCATTTTTCGGCAGCATGTTGATAGCAATGGCATCTCGCGTTAGTTTGGGGCATTCTGGACGCCCGTTGCAGGCAGATGGCTGGACTTGGTGGTTTTTTTGGTTGTTACAGGGGGCTGCTTTGGTGCGGATAGTGCCGGATATGTTGAATACGTATTTTTATGACCATTGGGTTTTGGCCGCCGGATTGCTATGGTTTGTGGTGTTCGTGGGCTGGATGTGGAAATACGCACCGATGACCTGGCGGCCGAGAATTGATGGTAAATCAGGATAATTATTAAGAGGGAATGTATTATGGGTTTGTTACCGATTTATTCAGTACCTTCAGCCCAATTTTTTTCTGCAGTGTATAGCGCTGTAAAGTCGTTAATGTTAGTTGGTGTGTTGTTTGGGTTGATGACGCAGATAAGTGTCGCCGCGTGCCCTGCAGTGCCGGCGGATTTCACGCTGCCGGCCGGCCAGCGGCAAGCCGTTGATTTAGAAAAAGAACTCGACGCACCTTGGCAAGCGGGCGGTGAAATTGTGCTGATCTGCGCGCCTGATGGCACGCCGCTAGTGGGCCGAAGCAATAAGCCCCCCCTTAATGCCGCGGAAGAGCAGGCGCGTCGCGTTGAGCAATTTAACTTGGCCAAACGTCTCAACATGGCGCGTAAAGGTGAAGCGCATCCCCTTGGTTTACCGCTGGCCGCGCCGCAAATGGCCTTGCTTGAGCGTTTTGCCTTAAGTGATGTAGGTGCGGTTTGGCTGCGTGAAATTGCCGATGACACCTT
>CAYWXO010000169.1:0-6518 GCA_964462255.1 uncultured Thiobacillus sp.
TAGCCAACACCGGCGGCACTGCCAGCACCGGCACTGCCACCATTAAAGACGATGGTACCGGCACGATTTTCCTGCCGGACGGAAGCGCTGACCCAGCTGGCCGGCCCAGCGACGATCGCACCGTTAGCGTCACCAGCCCGACGGTGAATGAAGCCAGCCCGCACGCCGTCTTCACCGTCACCGGCAGCGCCGGCCAAAACGTCGCCCTGACCCTCACCGCAGGGGCAGGCACCAACTCCGCTACCGGCAACGGCACCGACTTCGGCGCAACCAACGGCAGCAACCTGCAAGTCTCCACAGACGGCGGCACCACTTGGACCAACTACAGCAGCGCCATCACCACCCCAACGGGCGGTAGCTTCCTGGTCCGTACGCCGATCATCAACGACACTATCTTTGATAATGGTGAACAATTCAGCCTGACCGCCACGCCAGTCGGCGGCACCGCCAGCACCGGCACGGCCACCATCCTTGACGACGGCACCGGCCCCGACCCGGACGGAGATGGCCCGCTGACGCTCGACAACGACCAACGAGCCGATTTGGTGCTGACCAAGACCATTAGCAACGCAAATCCCATTATTGGCGATACGGTGACGTTGACTTTAACCATCAGAAACCAAGGGCCGCAAAACGCGCCCGCGGTTACGCTCACAGAACAAATACCGGCGGGATTAACCGTAACTGGCAGCGCAGCCACGCGCGGTGGATTTAACCCCTCAACCGGCATCTGGACGGTGGGCGATCTGGCTAATGGAGGGGAAGTCACCTTGACGATCACCGCCACGGTAAACAGCGCGGTCACCGTGACCAGTCAAGCGAGCCAAGCAAGTGTAAGCAGCGATCTGCTTGATCCCAATACCAACAATAACAACGCACTGATCACGCTAACTGGCAGGGTTGTGCCGGTGGAAGTCACCGCACCTCGGCCGGATCCGGTTGTTGAGGCAGTTGTAGCGCCTATCGTAAAGCCCGATGTTGAGATCATTGCACCGATAGTAATAGAAACCACTACTCCTTCAGTTGCTGCACCTGTCTCAGTAATCGAAATGCCGGTAACGGAAGTTATCCGCGAACCTGTAACCACCAGCATCGAAACCGTTTCAGGCTTCAATGATTTTGGCCAACCTAGCGATCCCTCTGGCGATGATCACGCGCTGAGCTTGGATAGAAATATCCCGGAGCAAACCTTGCAGCCGGGCGGCGATGGCGTCAACTTCACCATCCCGGCCGACACCTTCACGCATACCGACCCGAATGCAACCTTAACCATGAGCGCCTCAATGGTGGATGGCACGCCATTGCCCACCTGGTTAAGTTTTGACCCGGCAACCGGCGCATTCTCAGGCACACCGCCGGAGAGTGTAAGTGGTGAATTGCAGTTGAAAGTGGTCGCGCGCGACGATGCGGGTCGTCAGGTGGAAACCGTAGTGCGCATGGCAACGCCTGAACCCGTTGCAAATGTTGAAGCCGCCATTAACAACGCAGCGGCCGAACCTGCCGCCGCCGCGCCTGCTACACCAACAACCCCACCAGCGGCTGAGCCAGCCACTCCAGCTGAGCCCGCTACTCCAGCAGAGCCGGCCACACCAGCAGAGCCCGCTACTCCAGCAGAGCCCGCCACCCCAGCTGCCCCCGGCAGATCAGGTAACACACCCGCGCCAGCCGGTGAACCGGCAGCAGCAGAAACGCCCGCTGCTGGCGTGCAGCAAGCAAGTGAAGCCACCGATAAAACTGGCAACATTGCTACCACCAGTGGATTCGCGGTGCGGGTCGTGGAAACCGCTCAATCAGGCGGCGACCACCGATTCGATGTCGATAAAGCTATTCCTGATCAGGTATTCTCGTCAGCTAATACCGCTATTAACTACCCCGTGCCGGTGGACGCCTTCGTCCACACCGATAGCGGCGCACAGGTGACCTTGGCGGCGGTCATGGTCGATGGTTCAGCCTTGCCAACCTGGCTATCGTTTGACCCCAACAAAGGCGAATTTACCGGCACCGCGCCAGCCGGCTTTGAGGGTGAAGTGATCGTCAAGATCATCGCGCGTGACGACGATGGCCGCCAAGCGGAAACGACGTTGACCATTCGTGTTGGCGAAAAAGCCGACTCGCTCACCCAGAAAGGCAAGCCGGCTTTCTCCGCACAGTTGAAAGCGCAAGGCGTCTTCGCTTGGAAAGCCGAGCGCGATAACTTGATCAAACATGCGCGCGATGCCGGCCTGAAAGCCAAGGCCGATGGCCTAAAAGCTGAAGGCGGAAAAATGGCTAAAGGTGTTGCCCCTGTAACCTCTGAAAAAGTGAAGGCCAGCAAAGTTGCCTGAAGTTCACACTGAAGTACACAGCCAAGTCCAAGGCGCTTTAGCGGCAAAGGAAGTGGAAGCGGAAGTGCAACAACAGCCGCAGGTTGAATTTCATGCGCTCGCCACCCTGTTGCAACTGGGGCGGCGGGCGCGGGAAGCGCGTGATGATGCCGAACTCGCCTTCATCGCCGTCAACGAGACGCACGCCCTGGCAACGTATCGCCAAGCGGTGCTCTGGCTTAATACCAGCGGCGTGGCGGCACTTTCCGGCGTGGTTTCACCGGAGGCCAATGCGCCTTATGTGCAATGGTTGCGGCGGCTATTTCCGCACCTCAACAAGCACATCAACGGTCGTGCCGCGCTGCAGATTCAAGCCGAGCATCTCTCCGTAGAAATGCGGCCAGAATGGCCAGAATGGCTGCCGGAGTTCGGCGTCTGTTTACCGTTACCGGCGCAAGGCCGTTACTTTAAAGGCGGCACACTGTTACTCGCGCGTGACCAACCCTGGAGCGAAGCGGAGCTGGCATTGCTGAGCGAATGGGCCGCAGTCTGGACGCAAGCGCGTGCTTTGATGTACGGCGGATCATGGCTGAGGCGCGCTTGGCGTCGTTTGAGCGGGCAAGCGCAAGTCGCGCCGGCGCATAGCGGCGGGGCAGGGGGCTGGGCTGGCATAACAGGCGTTTTCTTCAGCAAAAGTCTCTGGTTTATAGGCTTGTTGACCGGCGCAATGTTTATCCCGGTTCACCTGACGGTGTTAGCCCCGGCTGAACTGGTGCCGTTGCACCCGTCTGTTATCCGTGCGCCGTTGGATGGTGTCGTCGATCGCGTGCTGGTGACGCCGAATCAAGCGGTACAAGCAGACGACGCCTTGTTCGAATTTGATCGCGCCAATATCCAAAATCGCCTGCAGATTGCCTTGCGGGCATTGGGCACCGTGCAGGCCGAATATCGGCAGAAGTCGCAACAGGCCTTGTTTGACCCGGTCAGCAAAGCGCAACTTGGCGTGTTGCAAAGCCAAATTGCCGAGAAAAATACCGAGGTTATTTACTTGCAAAAGTTGAATGAACGCGGCGTCGTTGTCGCACCGCGCGCCGGCATCGTCTTGTTCGATGCCCCCACCGAATGGGTCGGTCGACCGGTGGTAACGGGCGAACGCGTCATGGTAGTTGCCGACGAACATGCCGTAGAAATTGAAGCCTGGTTAGCGCCGGCGGATGCGATTCCGCTGCTTGATGGTGCCAAAGTCAGCCTGTTTTTGAATGCCGATCCGCTCACACCGGTGCCGGCCAAGCTCACTTATATTGGCCACGAAGCGATTGAACGTCCGGGCGGCCATTACGCCTATCGCGTCCGCGCCAGCCTTGACAGCGACACTGCCCGTCCGCGCGTCGGCCTTAAAGGCACTGCTAAACTGCAAGGCGAACAAGTTACGCTAGGTTACTGGATTATGCGGCGTCCACTGGCCGCAACGCGCGCCTGGCTGGGGTTATAGCTAAAGTGAATGCCCTGCCTGCCCTGCGTGATGAATTGGCGCTATTCGCCGGCCCACCTGCCGCAAATGGCGCGCCGACTTGGTCGCTGCAAGACCCCGCACGCAATTTATTTTTCCGCATCGACTGGCTGACCTTTGAGATTCTGTCGCGTTGGCATCTGAACGACGCCGCCAGCATTCTGGTTGCGGTGCAGCATGAAACCCCCATACACCCGGAAGCAGAAGACTTGGAAGGCGTGCTACGTTTCCTGACCGAAAATGAATTGCTGCAGCGCAGTGACGCCGCCAGTACCACTTGGTATTGCGAACAAGTGAAGAAGCGACATGCCTCACCCGGCAAGTGGTTGCTGCATAGTTATCTGTTCTTTCGGCTGCCACTCTGGCGGCCAGACGCTTGGTTGAATAACGCAGTCGCTTGGGTCAGCCCGTTTTACACGCGCGCCTTTCTCATCCTGACCTTGTTGGCTTTGCTGGGCGGCCTCATAGAAGTGTCGCGGCAATGGGATGGGTTTGTTTCCACCTTGATTAACACCTTTTCCTGGCAGGGTTTGTTAGGTTATTTCGTCGCGTTAATCGTCGTCAAGTTTCTGCACGAGCTGGGCCATGCCTTCACCGCCAAGCGCTTCGGCTGTCGCGTGCCAACCATGGGCGTCGCTTTTCTCGTGTTATTCCCCATGGCTTATACCGATGTCAACGAAGTCTGGAAGCTATCTGAACGGCGACAGCGTCTCGCCGTAGGCTCCGCCGGCATCCTCACCGAATTGACCCTAGCCGCTTTGGCGACGCTGGTATGGGCGATGTTGCCGGATGGCTTCCTGCGCGGCGCCGCCTTTCTACTCGCCACCACCACCTGGGTTTCTACCTTGGTAATTAATGCTTCACCATTTTTGCGCTTTGATGGCTATTTTTTACTGATGGATTGGCTGGACATGCCCAATCTACATCAGCGTTCGTTTGCGCTGGGAACCTGGCGTTTACGCAAGGCATTATTCGGCCTGCAAGAGCCACCACCCGAATACTTACCTAAACATAGATACCGTGGAATTTTGTTATTTGCCTATCTGGTTTGGCTATATCGACTCGTTGTTTTTCTAGGAATCGCCGTGCTGGTTTACACTTTTTTTCCTAAGCCGCTGGGGCCATTGCTTGCCGCAGTAGAAATCCTCTGGTTTATCCTGCTACCGATTTGGCGTGAGCTAAAACAATGGCATCAACGCCTGGCCGCCATCCTGCGTTCGCCACGCACCTGGCTCAGCCTGACCTTGTTCGCTGCCCTGTTGAGCGCCGCCTTTGTGCCGTGGGATCGCCGCGTCAGTTCGCAAGGTTTATTGCGACCCGTCGAACACTTTCCGGTTACCGCACCGGGCAGCGCCATTATAAAATCCCTGCCCATTTTGAATGGTCAACAAGTGGAAAAGGGCCAGCTCTTAATCGCCATGGAAGCCCCTGATCTAGGCTTTCAACGCCAAGCCGCCAGCGCGCGCGCCTCCAGCCTGCAATGGCAAGCCGCCACCGCCGGCGTTGACCCTAAACTGCGTGAGCAACAACAAGTCATCGCCGCCGCGCGCGGCAAAGTTGGTGCCGAACTCGCCGGCATTAGCGACGAACAAGGCCGTTATTTACCGGTCGCCCCATTCACGGGCCGCCTTTATTTAACCCACCCTGATTTGCACCCCGGCATGTGGGTCGGCAAAAGCGAAACCCTCGCCATCCTCGCCGACACCTCGCGCTGGCAGGTAGAAACCTATCTACCAGAAGCTGAATTAAGCCGTATTCAGGTCGGCGACATCGGTCATTTTTACTCAGAAACCCCCAATGTCGCCGAGCTACCGCTACGCGTAGAACGCATCGACCGCGACGCCACCCGCATCCTGCCAGAAGGCATCCTCGCCAGCATCCACGGCGGCCAACTGCTCGTCCGCCCCAGCGGCCACGACCTCGTCCCCGAAACTGCCCTCTATCGCGTCACCCTCTCGCTGGAAACGCCCTACAGCCCAGCTACACCACAAATCCTGCGCGGCCACATCGTCCTGCAAGGCACCCCCATCGCCTTACTCGCAGAATTCACCCGCGCCGCCGCCGCACTGTTGGTCAAGGAAGCGACGTTTTAAGAGGCAGAGTGCTGTAGGTCGGGTTAGCGGCCCTATCGCGTAACCCGACAAGCGCTCAACAAGCAGCATAAATGTTGGGCTTCCTAACGTCATTCCAACCTACAGAGTAATGCCAGTTGTTACAGTTTATTATCAACAGTTCCTGGCACCTAACTTCAACATTCGCGCAGATGTGACAAATTTTGCGGAGGAATTTCATAGGATGTGTCGATGAAGGAAGCGCATCGCAAGCGTACATCGTGTGACTGCCGCAAAACTATTGACAAACGTTTATCCATTCCGGAATGTCAGCACTATCCCGTAATAAGAAAAAGGGCAGGCCTGAAACCTGCCCCGACGTGAGTGGCTTTATGTCTTAGATGTCTGGTTGAATGGCACCAAAGCGGCGTGTCATTAAGCGTTGAAATAAATTCGCGGCTTCTTCCTGTTTTCCTTCTAGTTTCCCCCTCAGTTCACCTTCCAGGATTCCTTCCAACTTTCCCTCCAACTTTCCCTCCAACTTACCCTCCAACTTTCCCTTTTCAATACCAATACGTTCAACAGATGTTACATAGGGCATGGCTCGATTCCTTTCAAATTGTCCAATTTCAGTTAACAGTTGTTTTTCTAGGT
>CAYWXO010000169.1:6528-7371 GCA_964462255.1 uncultured Thiobacillus sp.
CTATAACACTAAACAGGTCAATAACGCGTTGTTTATCCCAATTGCGTTCATAAAGCAACTTGGCCAAACGTAATTTAGCGGAGTAACGTTGTTGGTGTTTGCCCTTGGTTTCGCGGGTGAGCAGATGCGCAGCGGTCACCAAGGAAAAGGGGTTTGGATTGCCGAGTAACGCTTCGATTTGTGCAGCATAATCGACCAGTTTAACCATGGGGAAATGCACATCAATTTTGAAACCAAACAGATCATAACCATAATGATCGGGTCGCCATGCGGGGTTGTCGTCGGTCAAAACAACCATTGTTGATACGGGGTGAGCATACTTATCAAAAATACGGTAGTTATAGACAAACAACCGCTCGCTAAACGCGGCTTCAAAGGCGTTTTGGATCTCGATGTGAATTAACACCCAGACCTCACCTCCAGCTAGGGTGTACAGCTTAGCTAATTTATCGAGCACCCGCTTGCCATGCGCTGCATCTTGGACAATTTGAGCCAGTTCCTGATCAAGAAAAGTAAAACCACGTGACCAGTCGATTTTTAGGTGGGTATCTGAGAAATAAAATGCAATAAAGTCGGGTAAGTAGCGTTCTACAACGTCTTTCCATGGGGTGTCAAAGTCATCATTTTGGGTGGCCGTAACCATATCATTGAGGCACATTCAATTAAAATAGGCAAAAAGCGTTTTAACGTATTTCAGTAAACTTGTCAGAAATATTGAGTTTTTTATTGGGCTGACAAAAAACTGACTACAAAGGCATACAAACCAATAAACGCCGTCAGTAGTTAAATACAATCATCCGAGTGATCGGCCTTCTTGTCGGCCTTGCTGGGTAAATAGCTGTG
>CAYWXO010000170.1:0-7358 GCA_964462255.1 uncultured Thiobacillus sp.
GGTCGTCGGTCAGGTACCAGATCTGGGTCTGGATGGTGTTCAGCAGGATTTTCCCATCCTCGGCTGAGCGGGTAACGGCCTCCTCCGCCCGCTTGCGCTGGGTGATATCGCTAAAAGTAAACTTCAGTGCCACACCCTCAGTCCCTGAAAGGGGATTCTCTGCGCTGACGCCGATTTTTTGCGGCGCGTAATCAATTTGCACCGCAAATAACGAACCATCGCTGCGCAGCAGGGCTAGTTCCACGCTGAGAGGCGCTGCGTGCTGCTTGACGCGCTGGAAATGCGCCAGCCAGCGGCCCTGATCCTCGGGTGCGATGCACGCGGCAAAGCGATGGTGCAGCAAGGCGTTGCGCTCTGCCCCCAGTAGTTTGGCACCGGTGAGGTTGATTTGCGCGATGAAGCCTTCCGCCGAAAGGGTGAGATAACCGACCGGGGCGAATTCGTAGAGATCGAGGTAACGGTTGCGTGAGTCTTCTAGCGCCATCTGCGTCTGGCGCAAAGTCTCGTTTTGCATTTCAAGTTCACTCTGGTGTATCTGCAGTTCGTACAACAGCTCGGCTACCGGCCGCGTCGGCATGGCGGCGAGTTGCGCCTCGGCTGTGGCGCGCAGAAGCGAGGGTTTGTCCTGACTGGTCATGGCGCTAGATCCGGAGAAGTGCTAACCCGATGCGTGATGTGTCCGCTGATGTCGGCTACAACCTGGCTTAGGTGAGCACGGTCACTTAGGCATGGAAATCGCCGCCATGCGCGAACGAACCCTCCCGATTCGATGCTGGATTGGAAGTCAGAATAGCAAGTCAGAATAGGCATCAGAATTGGCATGATTTTTTGGAAACTGGGTAAGTGCTTCATGGTTTTCTCATGCCATCTCAACAACACCTGTTTGCCAAGTGGGATTTGGTGAGCGGGTGGTGTTGGATGGATATGGTAAATTGTAGTATCAACTTGCAGCGCAAGCTCATGAATATTGGGACAGAATATAGGGGACGCTACCCTTTGTTGAATAAAGGGTAGCGTCCCCTTTTTACTTGAAGACTGGTCGGCTTGGCTATCGGAAGGTGATGAGCCAGAAGAAATGCAATTGCTGAGGCGAAATGTCGATAAGGGTCATAAGGGTCGATAAGGGATTGCCCTGCGGCTCAGAGGGTTTCGTCAAAGAAACTGGGGGGCGCAGGCTGGGCGTTTAATGGAATGCCGCCCCCAAGGTCGGCCACGAATGGCCAAAGAAGACAAATAAAGGGTAGCGTCCCCTTTTTATGTTAGTTGGGCATTGATGCGCATCGCCGTTGCGGCAAAATCATGCGCCGGAATAGGGCGTGAAAAGTAATACCCCTGCACATAACCACATCCCATTTCACGCAGCAAAGCAAGCTGGCTCGCTTCCTCAACGCCTTCCGCCACCACCTTCATCCCCAAACTCGCCGCCATGCTAATAATGGCCTTGACCAGCGTACGATCATTATTATTAGCATTCATATCAGTTATAAAAGATTTATCAATCTTTACTGTGTCCATCTGAAAACGCTTTAAATAGGACAACGAAGAATAACCGGTACCAAAATCGTCGAGAAAAATCCGAATACCAGCGGCACGCAACTGTTCTATCCAGCTTTGTGCAATACTGATATCACTCATCAATACACCCTCGGTAATTTCAATGGCAATAGCTTCATTAGACAAACCGTAGCGTTGCAAAACCGCCAACACCGCGTCAACCGGCAATTCATCGGGAATCTGGCGCACCGAAACATTGACCGAAACATACATATCCAGCCCCTCACGACGCCAACCTGCCACCTGACGACAAGCCTCTTCAAGGACTTGGCGCCCAATTTCTCCGATCAAACCAACTCTTTCCGCCATCGGAATAAAAACTTCCGGCGAAACAAAACCTCGCTCCGTATCTTGCCAACGTACTAAAGCCTCCGCCCCAGCCAAACGACCGGCATGTAAATCAACAATGGGCTGAAAAGCCAAACGCAAATGACCGCCATTAACCGCTAAACGCAGGTCATCTTCCATTCGACGCCGATGTTCCACCACAACCTGCAGTTGCTGATCAAAAAACTTAAAAGCCTTATCACTGCCAGCATGGCTCGAAGCACGCACGCTGTTGAGCGCCAGCTCGCTACTCCGCAGCAATTGCGGCATATCAACGCCATGTTGTGGAAAAAAGGCAATTCCCAAGCTGGCGCCAATAGACACCGGGCCGTGCTCTAGTCGGTATGGCTCCCGCAAACTGCGTAATAACGCCTCAATACGGGGCCGCAAAGTATCCCGATCGCTGCCGCCGTTCCAAACAATCACAAATTCATCGCCACCAATACGAGAAAGGAAATCACCTTCCTTGCACTGAACACGAATACGTTCAGCCACTTTCAGCAACAGTTGATCACCAATCGGAAAACCCATGGCATCGTTGATCTGTTTGAACGCATCCAGATTAACCATGACAATCGAGCAATGTTCATCGCTACAGCCTTGCAGTGCAGCAAAATTCTGTAATAAGCCCTCTCGGTTAGCGAAACCGGTCAGTGAGTCGGTAATGGCTAACCGCCGTGCCGAAAGCTCTTCCCGCTTACGCGCACTGACATCGGTCACGGTGCCTTGCACATTGCCATCACCCAACGGCATCACCACCACATGCAACCAGCGTTCAATGCCGCGCAAGTCCATCAACAAAAAATCATCCTCGCAAGAGATATGCTGGTCTGCACTGCGTGCGAGTAGTTCAAGCAAATGAGCGGAATCCCCCCACCCCGGCTCAGTCAGATGTCGCACAGACGCCATCGCCCCATGCTGCAAACGGGTCAATTCAACAAAAGCCGTGTTGAACGAAGCAAGACGGCCTTGCGGATCCGCCACAAAAATCCCGGAAGAAGCATGGTCAAACAAATCCTGATACATGCGTTTGGCGACTTCCTGCTGCTGACGCAACGCACGTTCCTGCTCTAATGTATTAACCAGGCGCCCAGTAAGTCCATTAATATCACCCACCAGTCGGCCAATTTCAGTTCGCTGATGACCATCAGGCACTGCAAGAGTATTTCCACTCGCTGCATCGAGTCGATGCAAACGGTCTGACGTTGCTTTTATCGGACGAACAACCACAATAAAAACCATGCCTGCCGTACCAATAATAATTAACAATAACTGCCCTGCCAGCAACAGCAAGGTGTAATACGCATTCTCCGCAACGCGCTGGGAAATCACCGCCCAATTGACCTCCAGCGCAATTTCGCCTATCACTGAGTTCTTTTTAAATGGCGAGTACAAAGTACGTAATACATTGCGCTGGATAGCGTGTTGATTATCTACAGGTTTAGTTTTAGCTTGGGTATTTGCCAATTCAATACCACCGGCAGAAAGCGTCACGCTTAATACATCGCTATTTCGTAACAGCCCCTGCGCTACTTCAGTGGCAAGCTGGGCATCATTAGCAAATGCGGCCACGCTGGCGGTGCTTTCAACCGTATCAAGCAATTCAGTCAACCCGGCCAAAGCCTCCTGATGCACCCGCTCAGTCACTTGCCGATGAATCAGCACACTAGAAACACCGCCCAGCAACAAAGTCGCCAGCGTGACCTTGGCCAGACTGCGAAAAACAATGCCATGCCACCAATTCGTGATCTGCTGTACCATGGTTTTAACTAATCAATTATCTCAAAAACTACCAATACCCGAGAATCAACCTTAGTTCGATCAATATAAGCCAATGCCCCTGTATTACGAAGCACCCACTTAATCGCTTCTTCACTACTCTCAATCACCCGCGGCGGCTGTGTTTTGCCGGAAAATAATAAGCGCGACCAATAGGCATTGATCTCAGCCTGATTTTTGCCGACAAGTTGACGATAAAAACGCTCCCTGAGGGGAGAATTCACCGACAAATCAATCGGTTCCGCGGCAACCCCAGAAGCAAGACGACGAAAGCGCCCTAAATAAATATTCACCACTTGATCCTGCGATAACTGCGTAATACCCACCCTTGGATTAGCAATTAACACCCAATCCGACGCGAGCGCAGGCAAGGTCGCTAAAAACAACAAAGGTAAGCAGAATAGCCAGCGCTTCATGGTGGTATCAGAAGACAAAATTGAAAGTCAGGCTCATCACATCGGTACGTCCATTCCAGCCTGACTGCACATTTTTATAAGGAAACCGCGAAGCTTCACTGCCGCGAACGGCATCCCATTGCAGCTTGAAAGCGACATTTTCAAATGCATCCCAACGTGCGCCCAGGCTATAGGTTGCTTGATCTGCGCCAGAAGCATGCATTAGATAATCAAATTGATCATTCAAGACTGCAAAAGTAGCCGTATTGGGCAAGCCTGTTACATAGGGCTTATAGCGGGTCTTCCACCAAGAAAAGCCGACATAGGGCGTAATGGAATTTACACGATAGCCCGCCAATAAATAACCTGCCTGCGAGTTCTGGAAAGTACCGGTCTCATGGCGAATATTGTTAAGCATGATCTGTACCTGCAACGGTCCTTCATCATAAACCGCACCCAGTGAATGGAAACACGAACGCGTGCCCTCGGTTGCTAATACATCAGCAGCAAAAGGGGCACCTGCCGTACGCAACATTTCTGGCAAGGGCGCAAATTTAATATCGTCAGCAAAAGAAATCGCCGTCGAACTCGCCCGAAATTGCCAAGCACCATTCAGATAATCCAGCACCACACCGCCGGTCGGTGAACCATCAGTATCCCAAATCCCCGGTCCGCCGGAGGTTTTCTCCTGTGTTTCACCATAAAACACCTTGCCACGCAGCAGACCATCGCCCCATGGCAGCGTCAAACTGGCATCCACTCCATCAAAATGAGAAAAGAACAACGGCGCAAAAAAATCCACCGAAGGCCGTACCGGCAAGTAAGAATATCCCACTAGGCGAGAATCAGCCGCCATCATAAAATCGGCACCGATGCGCCCCGCTCGCAACGACATACGCGCATCTGGCTCCCACTTGGCAAACGCCCACATCAATTCAGGATTATGACTTTCATCATAATGGTAACGGCTAACCACTTGTCCTACCAACTCGACTTGCGGGTTAAGCCGCCAATTTGCCTGTACGCCTATCACCGAATCAATTAATCCAGACCAATGATCAGCAATCCCCGTCGGCTGCGACAGATCTCGCACAAATTCAACCTGATCAGACGAAGATCGAGCCAACCCTAAAGTACCAAAACCATGCAGACTCAAACTGGATTCCGAAGCTGCGGCATAAGGAATGAGAAAAACAAGGGATAACACAGCAAAAACACCACGTCTATACACCCGGCTTTGTACGCCGTGCTTGCTGCGTGATAGCATGCTTAATGGTATTTGTAGGTGTGGTATGTTCATTCTGGAATCATCGGTTAACAAACCAGCCCTTTCAAGCTATTGCATGAAAAGTCGATTCTAATGTTTTATTGAAGAAGCCGTGCGAATGCACTCAACTAAAATTGAATGAGATTATTCGTGCTCATGTCGCCCCCTCAGGACGATGGGGAAGCACACCCGTCCCCATGTACGGCATAGCAATTGCGGCCGTTCTTTTTCGCCGCATACATGGCAGCATCGGCCAGATCCACCAGGGCGGCGGCTTCTTCTGCGTGATCCGGAGCAAGGGCGATGCCGATGCTGGTGCCGACATGGCAATGGTGACCTTCGACGAACACCGGCTCGTTGACGGCGGCGATGATCTTGTCTGCGACACGCTGCGGCGCGTCGCTGTCGGCGACCTCGTGCAGCACGACGGCGAACTCGTCGCCGCCCAAGCGCGCCACGGTATCCACCTCGCGCACCGCTTCGCTCAGACGGCGGGCCACTTCCTGCAACAGCGCATCGCCGGTGGTATGGCCATAGGTGTCATTTACCGCCTTGAACTTGTCCAGGTCGAGGTAGAGCACCGCTGTGCGTTTGTCGGTTGTGCGCCGCGCCGCTTTCAAGGAGCGATCCAGGCGCTCGCGGAACAGCAGGCGATCCATCCGGGTTACCCGATCGGTGATGTCGTAATAGAGCTCGAATGCGCCGAGAAAGCGGCCCTGGTGCATGATTGGCTGGTAGGTCTCGACCACATCCGCATCCATGACCTGGTCTTCCGCCGTTTGGATATTCTTCTTCACCACCTTGCTGAATACGCGCCCCTGGGCGACGATTTCCTTGAAATAGGCGTGTTCGTTCGCCTTGCCGATATCCTGAGTGGCGGTCGAATAGACCACGACGCCTTCCGCCGAAAAGACCTTGACCTTCACCAGCTTGAAGTCGGACTTGACGGCCAGGATATCCGCAGCGAAGCCTTGCGGCAGGCGATCCTGTGCGATATCCGCTCCTTCCTCATGCAATATCTGGCTCAGGTGGCGCGCGAGGCGCGCGGCTTCATCTTCGGTGATACTGACCAGCAGTTGCTCGTATTGCGGGTGGCTGACGAACAGGCCATAGAGCGGCACCAATGCGGCCGAGAACAGTGTTATTAGCAGGATATTGCGCAGGAACGGCACCTGCAGGGCAGTTTTCAGCGAGCGGATTGCGTTAGCCATTTCACTACGGTCTCATAGAGGTGTTCGGGATCTACCGGCTTGCCGATGTGGTCGTTCATGCCGGCGTCGAGGCAAACCTGGCGATCCTCGTTGAAGGCGTTGGCGGTCATGGCGAGGATGGGCGTTGCGGCATAGCCGGGCAGGGCGCGAATGGCGCGGGTCGCCTCGATGCCATTCAAGTTCGGCATCTGAATGTCCATCAGGATCAGGGTGTAGCGGTTCTGTTGGGCCATGGCCACCGCCACGGCACCATCATCGGCGACATCGACGCTGAGGCCGACATCCTCCAGCATCCCGCGCGAAACCTCCTGGTTGATCGGCTCGTCTTCGGCCAGCAGGATGCGCGTGCCGGCGAATTGCGACTGCAGGCGGGCCTCGGCGGTATCACTTGCCAAAGTTGGCGCTGACGGGACGGCACCTTCAGTCGTTTTTCCCAGCCGCACGGTGAACCAGAAGGTGCTGCCTTGGCCGACGCTGCTCTCGACGCCGGCTTCGCCGCCCATGCCCAGCACCAGGCGCTTGCTGATCGCCAGCCCCAGCCCGGTGCCGCCGCGTTCGCGGCGCATCGAGGCGTCGGCCTGCTCGAAGGCGGTGAACAGGCGTTTCTGGTCTTCGATGGCGATGCCGATGCCCGTGTCTTCCACCGCGATGCGCAGCAGCATGTCCGTGTCGCTTTCCTCGACGATCCGGGCGCGCAGAGTGATTGTGCCCCGTTCGGTGAATTTCACCGCATTGCTGGCAAAGTTCAGCAGAATCTGCCCCAGCCGGGTCGGATCGCCACTCAAGCGCATGCCGGGCAAACCGGCGGGCAGGTCAATGTGAAGC
>CAYWXO010000171.1:0-7229 GCA_964462255.1 uncultured Thiobacillus sp.
GGGTGCAGCAGTGACTGAGATGGCGCTAGAAGCTAAAGCGTAATAGCCAACCACCCGATTTTCCTGGCAGATTACAACGGTACGCGAAGCACCACTCAACTGATTCTGCATGGCGCGTTTTTTTAACCATTCATCAAGGCTATTCACACCAGAAACAAATGACGCTGTTTCATGTTGCAAGCTGAGTGATTCTGGTGCCGATAACATCAAGATGTTGACCAAGGTGGAATTATTTGCATCGTGCGATTTAATCGCGCATTAGCTTGCGGCGGCGCTTCCAGGCGTTTTAAAAACTCAGCGTAAGCCTCGGCACTGACTGATAGCATGGCGCGATCAAGTAAGGTATCTTCGGCCGCACGCCGCGCGGCCTCTACAATAAAGGCACTGCGTGTCTTTCCAACCGAATCTGCTGCGCGATCAATTAAATTTCTTTCCACCAATCGAATACGCAAATTGACCATTTCGCATGTTTTATGTTTTTGCTGTGTGGAGATCATATGTGAATCCTCAATTAATGTATAAATAGTTAAAAAAATATTCAGGCCAATATATCAACCCATTATTTTCCGCATAACAGTTAACTTCCCTATTTAAACAACTCGCACCAACTCGTGTTCCGACGCCGATTTCTTCTCCAACCGACCAATCACTGCTGCGCTGGCGAAACCATGCCGACTAAATACCGCCAGCACCGCTTCGACGGCTTCCGCCGCACAGGCAACCAGCAAGCCGCCGCTGGTTTGTGGATCAGTCAACAACGCTTTCTGCCAATCGGCGCAAGCGGCAAATAATGCAACCTGTTCACCATAACTGGCCCAATTGCGGCCACTCGCGCCGGTAATAAAGCCGGCTTGCGCCAGCACATCCGCCCCCTTCAACACCGGCAAATCGGCGAATTGCAACGTGGCGGTCAAATTTGAGCCGCGCGCCAGTTCCAAACAATGTCCGAGCAGGCCAAACCCGGTCACATCAGTCATGGCATGGACGCTGTCCAACTGGCTGAGTTCGGTGCCCGGCGTATTGAGTTGAGTGGTCGAAGCGATCATGGTTTGATACGAATCCGCCGGCAGTGCATCCTTTTTCAACGCCGCCGAATAAATGCCGACGCCTAATCCTTTGCCCAAAATCAGCACGTCGCCCGGCTGACCGGCGCTGTTTTTCTTGACCTGCCTGGGGTTGACAACGCCGATGGCGACCAGCCCGTAAATCGGTTCCTGCGAATCAATCGAATGACCGCCGGCGATGGGAATGCCCGCCGCCTGCGCCGCCGCCTGGCCGCCAGCCAGAATCAACCTGATGGTGTCATGCGGCAGTTTGTCGATCGGCATGCCGACCAGCGCC
This sequence comes from uncultured Thiobacillus sp., assembly GCA_964462255.1. Classification (GTDB taxonomy): domain Bacteria; phylum Pseudomonadota; class Gammaproteobacteria; order Burkholderiales; family Thiobacillaceae; genus PFJX01. Next base: position 1,342 of record CAYWXO010000171.1, read on the forward strand.
AGCGCAAATAATGGCTGCCCGCCCATGGCATACACATCAGAAATCGCATTAGTTGCAGCGATGCGGCCGAATTCAAACGCATCATCGACGATCGGCATGAAGAAATCGGTCGTCGCGACAATGGCCTGCGTGTCGTTCAATTGCCAAACCGCAGCATCATCACTCGATTCAATGCCGACCAAAAGATTGGGGAAAGCCGCACTCAGGCCTTGGGTCAGCGGCATATTGGCGAGAATTTTTTCCAACACTGCCGGGGCGATTTTGCAGCCACAGCCGCCGCCATGCGAAAGATGCGTTAAACGGATAGGGTCAGTCATGTTGATGCCTTAAAAATAGCGACAATATTAATACCAGAAAAATCAACGCCAGCGCGGCCGCATTTCCCCAGCGCATATAAGGGGTTTTGCCGCTATAACCTTGCGCATAGCCGCTCAGTGTACCGACCGTAAACGCTTTAAGTTGCGCTTTCACACGGCCTTTTTCATCGACAATGGCGGTGATGCCGGTGTTGTTGGCGCGCAATTGCCAGCGGCCAGTTTCCAGCGAGCGCATGGCCCCCATCTGCAAATGCTGCCAAGCCGACCAACTATCGCCAAACCAGGCGTCATTGCTGATGTTGACCAGCAAAGTGGCGTCAGCGGCGGCGTGAATGCGCTCCTCACCAAACGCATCTTCGTAACAAATATTGACCGCCAACCGCTCACCCGCCGCGGCGAGCGCCGCTTGATTCGGCTGACCACGGCTAAAGTCGCCCAGCGGAATCGACATCATGTCCACCAGCCAACGAAAACCAAACGGCACGAATTCGCCAAACGGCACCAGATGCACTTTGCTATAGCGCCCCTCTGGCGAAGTGCCAACGCTGATCACGCTATTGAAATAACGGATCGCGCCGTTTGCATCGCGGCCATCATCAACCGGAATACCAAGCAAAATATCGCCGTTACGCGCCTTGGCGTGGTCGCGCAACATCGCCAAATAGTCAGGCGGCAAGTAGGAACGCAACACCGGCAACGCAGTTTCCGGCAACACAATCAGGCGCGCATCGCTAGCCAACACGGCGCGCGCGTACTGCGTCAACGTCGCCTGTAATTTTTCTGGGCGAAATTTCATCTCCTGGCCAATATTGCCCTGCAATAAGGCAACTGAGATCGGGGCTGCCGTCGGCTGCGTCCAAGCAACTTGCTGCAAGGCAAATCCACCCAGCCAAAACAGGCTAAGCACGGCAAATATACCCACGGCTTGACGAGATCGTTTAGCCTGATAGGCCAAGCCGATCGCCACCAATGCGCCGGCCGACAACGCCGCCAACAAACTCACACCGTAAACGCCCAACAGCGGCGCATAGCCGGCGAGTGGACTTATCGGCGCTTGCGAATACCCTAAAGCCAACCAGGGAAAGCCGGTAAAGATCCAGCCGCGCGTCCACTCCAGCAACACCCAAGCGGCCGGCATGGCCAAAGCCACCCGCCCGAAAGACGAGGCCGGCAGCAAACCGGGCAGCGAGGAGATCAGCGTGGAAGTCAGCGTGGAACTTATTTGCGTTGCCAGCAGCAGCGCCAAGCCCGGCATCAAGGCGATAAAGGCACAAAACAACAGGGTTGCCAGCGCAGCAATCGGTGCCGGCATACCGCCATAAGTTGAAATACTGATATAAACCCACGATACGCCGACCAAAAACAAGGCAAACGCATAGCCCCAGCCGAGTAAAAATGCGCGGCCGGGCGTGGCCTTGCGCGCCAACCAAAACAGGCCGGCTAAGGTCAAAATTGGCAGCGGAAACCAGACAAAAGGCGCGTAGCCCAGCGGCGTTAGCGCGCCAAGCACGACCGCCAACAGGAAATCCCTGTTAACAAAAGCCCTATTCATTCGTGTAAACAAAGCCATTGCACCCTTAATTCATCTGAAAGGCGACAAAGGCGATTTCATCTCCGCCCTTGATCGGCGTATCCAATTCTGCAAACTGCTTGTTGACGGTGATTTTCATGGTCGCGCGCGGGGTTTCAAACACCTGCGGCCACTCTTCGCCGCGCCGTGCCAGATGCGTCATCAGCCCCTTCACATCCTTGATGGTCAGCGGCAAAAACATGAATTCACTCTCGCGGTGCAGCATTTCAACGAGGTGACCGAAGTAATAAATGGTGATTTGTTGGCTCATGGCAGCAATTTCTCAATAACAAAAATGCGCACGATTTTACGCCGCTTATAATCAGCGCATGACCGATCTCCTCAATACACTCAATCCAGACCAACTCGCCGCCGTCACCACCCCAGCTTCTGCCCTCGTTCTGGCAGGCGCGGGGTCGGGCAAAACGCGCGTTCTCACCACCCGCATCGCTTGGCTGATCCAGAGCCAGCAAGTTTCGCCCATGGGCCTGATGGCGGTCACTTTCACCAACAAAGCCGCCAAAGAAATGCTGACGCGGCTGACCAGCATGTTGCCGATCAAGACGCGCGGCATGTGGGTCGGCACCTTTCACGGCCTGTGCAATCGGCTGTTGCGCACGCATCATCGCGAAGCCGGTTTACCGCAACTGTTCACCATTCTGGATAGTTCCGACCAGCTTTCCGCGCTCAAACGCGTCTTGCGCACGCTCAATGTCGATACGGAAAAATTTGATCCGCGCAAAGTGCAAAGCTTCATCAACCAGAACAAAGAAGACGGCCTGCGTGCCGACAAAGTCGAAGCCTGGGACCCTTACAGCCGTCAGCTCGTCGACTTTTACGCCGCCTACGACGCACAAATGCAGCGCGAAGGCGCAGTCGATTTTGCTGAACTGCTTTTACGCGCCTATGAATTACTGACGCGCAACGCTCTGCTGCGTGAGCACTATCAAAACCGCTTTCAACATATTCTGGTCGATGAGTTTCAAGACACCAGCCGCCTGCAATATCGCTGGCTGACGCTGCTTAAAGGCGAAAACAGCAGCCTGTTTGCGGTCGGTGACGATGATCAATCCATCTACGCGTTTCGCGGTGCCAACGTTGGCAACATGCGGCAAATGATGGACGACCTCAACATCGCCGCCCCGATCAAACTGACGCGCAATTACCGCTCCGTTTCCGTCATTCTGGATGCGGCCAACGCCGTCATCAGCCATAACGAAGGCCGTCTCGGCAAAGATTTATGGACGGACGCCGGCACCGGCGAATTGATTCGCCACTTTCAAGCGGAAGACGACAAAGAAGAAGCCCGCTTTTTGGTGGAAGAAATTCAAAACCGCAAGCGCGAAGGCGATGCCTTTATGGATCAAGCCGTGTTGTATCGCTCCAACGCGCAGTCGCGCAGCATAGAACACGCGCTGTTTTCCGCTGCCATCCCTTATCGCGTCTATGGTGGCCAGCGCTTCTTTGAGCGCGCCGAAATCAAACATGCCCTCGCCTATCTGCGCCTGTCGGCCTTCCCGGAAGACGATAACGCCTTCCTCCGCGTCATCAATTTTCCGGTGCGCGGCATCGGCCTGCGCAGCGTGGAAAGTGTGGATAACGACGCGCGCGCCGCTGGCACCAGCTTATGGGCGGCGGCCTGCAAAGGCGGCAAGAAATACGCCGCTTTCGTCAACTTGATTGACAGCCTGAAAAACGAAACCGCCGAGCTGCCTTTGATGGAACAAGTGGAGCATGTTGTGGCGCGCTCCGGCTTGCTGGAACACTACAAAAATGAAAAAGATGGCGAAGATCGCGTCGATAACTTGAATGAGTTGACTAACGCGGCTGCCGCTTTTGCTGCCGAAAGCGACGATACCTCGCTCGCCGCCTTCCTCGGCCACGCCGCGCTGGAAGCCGGCGAACATGCCGCAGCCCAAGGCGAAGATGCAGTGCAATTAATGAGCATTCATTCCGCCAAAGGCTTAGAGTTTCAGACTGTATTTATCACCGGTCTGGAAGACGGCCTGTTCCCGCATGACAACAGCCGCAACGAACCGGATGGCATGGAAGAAGAACGCCGGCTGATGTACGTCGCCATTACGCGCGCCCGTCGGCAACTTTTTTTAACGCATGCGCAACAACGCATGTTGCACGGCCAGATTCGCTACAACTTGCCGTCGCAATTTCTGCAGGAAATTCCCGAATCGCTGGTGCGCTCACTCTCGTACCGCACCACAAAAAGCGCGCCTGCCGCTGCCGTTGCGCCGCCACGCGCAACACCAACGCGCGCTGAACGTTACCAACCGCGTCCAGTGCCACGCCGCGAGGCTAGCTTGCCCTACAAAATTGGTGCGCGCGTTAGCCACCCCAAATATGGTGAAGGCATCGTCGGGGCCTACCAAGGCCAGGGCGCAGAAACTGAAATTAAGGTGACCTTTCCCAAAATCGGCGAGAAGTGGTTCATCCTCGAATATGCGCGTCTAGTGACGGTGTAAACACGCATTTGTGCTTGGTTTGCGCTTGAAATGTAACGATTCCGCTATTTTCAAGCGCAAACATTCGCGCTAACCTTTGCTGCACAACGGTAGTACACATTAAAAACAAGCGCTTTAAAGTAAAACACTTCAAAGCAAACGCAAGACAGGGAGTGTCTGCACCATGAATTGGAAAACCCGGAATTTAGGGGGTACCGGAACCTTTTTTGCAGAGACTGCGTGCCATTATTGAAAGTTAGCCTTGCATCAAACTATCGCTTAAATTAAATTTTGTATAAAGGCACTTACCATCATTGCAGTTACACTGGTAAATACATTAGTAAACACATTAGCAAATCTGCATATCTGATTTCAATCAAAGTGCCGCTGGTGTTTTAATGGCATAAATACTCGCGATGCAGCGCTTTGCAATGTATCCACACCTCAATCTCTATTGAGATAGAATTCGCTCCGGTTAGAACCCCATATTTAAGTAATCACTAATATAGCCACAGCCAACAAAGGCATCGTCTTGGTTAAATGCCAGGACCCGCGCTAAAAGCAGGAGGAAAGGTCATTTGAAATCTGCATTTCATGTTGGGCTTTACCAATTTGTCTTTTCATTGTCTCAGGCGCTTGACCTGATTAATCCTGCCATGGCGAATCATCATCGTCGTGTTGCCTACATTGCTTTACGGCTACTGGAAGTATTGGGTATGAGCGGCCGCGCCAAGGAAGATGTCATCGTCGCCGCTGCCTTACATGATATTGGTGCGCTATCCGGTCAACGCCCGGTCGGCAATGACTTGAACAAACTCAAGTTGCGCTGCGCCCGTTTTGGCTTTCAACTTTTGCAAAAATTCAAACCGTTTCAAGGCCCTGCCCACATTGTGCGTTTTCATAACGTACCGTGGGCCTGGGGGGAAAACGTTGAAGTTGAAGGCCACAAAGTTCCACTCGGTAGCCACATCGTCAATCTCGCCAATATCGTCAGCCGGCTGCTGGATAACAACCGACCCAGCATGTTGCAAGCCAAAGCGCTCTGCCGCCAACTGAGAGAAATGGAAGGCCAAACCTTACATCCAGATCATGTCGCCGCCTTCATGAAAGTGGCGGTGAATGATGCCTTCTGGCTGGATATTGAATCGCCGGATTTAAGTCAGATCATTCTGAATCGGATGCCTTTTTCCAGCGTCGAAATGGATCTGGACGGTTTTCTCGATTTCGCCGAACTGATGGCGCAAATTATTGACTTTCGTAGCCGTTTCACCGCCACGCATTCGAGCGGAGTGGCCGCCAGTGCCGCCACCTTGGCGCAGCTCATGGGCTTCCCGGAATCAGATTGCAAACGCTTACTGATTGCCGGCTATCTGCATGACATTGGCAAGCTGGCTATCCCAACTGAATTGCTGGAAAAGAATGGTAAGTTGACGGTAGATGAATGGAATATCGTGCGGGGTCATGCCTATTATACCTATCGTATTTTATCGCCAATAAAAGGCATAGAAGACATCGCCGTCTGGTGTGGTTCGCATCATGAACGCT
>CAYWXO010000172.1:0-3313 GCA_964462255.1 uncultured Thiobacillus sp.
CAAGCGGCTATACTGACATTGGAAACATACTGAAAGAGACACCGAGGGCAAGCGGGGGGCAGCCGTACCAAGAACGTTCTACTGGTACATTATTGTTACCAGTAGAAAATGTTCCCACCCTCGCCGAATTAGGCATTGACAAGCGGGTATACTGACATTGGAAACATGCTGAAAGAGACACCGAGGAACACGGGTTCTGCTGGAACTGGAAATAATCAGTACCTATATTGCATAAAATCGAGCGCATTATATTGCTAGTTTCGCGCTTACAAATCTTGCCGCAATCGGTGCTTTGCGGGTTTCGGCGGCTCGAGTTCATCGGCAATGTTTACCTTGCCGGCTCTCACTTGCTCGAGAAAGTGAATCACCGCGAGCCTCATAATTGCATTGCGTGAGAGATCGTATTGCTCGGCAAGCGCCTCAACCTCGGCAAGCTCAAGCTCTTTGAGCCCAATACCAACCGAGCGGTAAGAGCCCTTATCAACCGTTGCAGGTGCACCAGGTGCGGCGGTGGGTGCTTGTGGTGTAATGCCGTCAAAGCTTATCTTTCGAGTTCGAGCCATGTAATCACCTCTTGAGCGGTTTGAGTGTAAGCAAGCGTTGCCTTGCCGGTGGGGTCATAATCGGGCAGTGAGCGAGAAAGAGCCGCGCTCTCTTGCGCTCTCACGGTTCTGGGTATCACGCCAAGCACCTTCCAACCGCCCGCCGTGATTGAAGCAAGAGCCTGGGTGTGAGCGTTGGTGTTGCTCGCGTATTGGGTGAGCAGTATACCGATTGTTTCGAGCCCTGGGTTTGTTGCCTCTCTCACTTGCGCTATTGTATCGAGAAAGAGTGTCATGCCGCGCAAGTCGAGAGCGCTCGGTAACACGGGAATAATCACGCCGTGAGCCGCCGTGAGTGCGTTGATTGTGAGCGTGCTCAAGCTCGGTGCGCAATCAATCAAGCACACATCAAACGAGTTGCCCACCAGCTCAAGAGCCCGCTTGAGCACCGTCTCTTTTGCAATGCGCTGTATAAGCCCGAGCTCACTATTTGCTAGTGCAATATCTGACGGTGCGAGTGTGAGCCCTTCGCTCACCTTTACCAATATCTCGGGTAAGCGCACCGTGCCGGGTGTAGCGCCGCCGAGCACCTCGGCTATTGTTTCGCCTTGCACACTCACGCCGAGCGCCGCCGTTAGAGAGCCTTGCGGGTCCAAGTCGAGCAGCAACACGCGCAAGCCGCGAGCGCTCAAGAGCTGCCCGAGTGCGGCGGTGCTTGTGCTCTTGCCGGTGCCGCCTTTTTGGTTTGCAATCGCTATAATTTTCATAAACGATAATCTCTTTCAACAGTGCAATTGCACCTTATCTCTTGCAGGTATTGTAAAGCAAAAGAGCCCTTGCGGGCTCTCGCGTTTTTAGTAGTTTATCAGTGCTTCAATCGGGCTCTCGAGCCGCTCGAGCTCGTGAGCGTAAATCATGAGTGTATCTACGTTTGCATGCCGGCTCATGCTCATTACACTAGTAAGCGGTAAGCCGTTTTTAGCGGCGGCGGTGATTGCGGCGGTGATTGCAGTGTGCCTCAAAGAGTGAGTGCTTTTATTGCCAATCACACCAGATTGAGCAAAGTTATCTTTCACCATTTGCCGCAAGGCTCTCAGGCTCAAGCGCTCACCGTGAGAGCGGTTTGAGAGCGAGCAAAATAAAGCGCCTGGGTGCTGGCCGCGCACCACGAGCCAATCACGCAAAGCGCTCTCGAGTGCCGGGTTTGCAATCACTACAAAGTCATCACTCTCAGTGTGCCCTTTACCTTGCACAAAGAGCACCAGCCGCCCGCCCTGGGTGCGCAAGTCAGAGAGATCGGCTCGGTGCACCTCAACCGACCTCACGCCCGTGTAAGCCATGAGCGCAATGATTGCCTTGTCTCGAGCGCCGCCCTGGGTGCCGGTGTCAGGTAGTGCGAGAGAGCGCCGCACCTCGAGAGCCGTGAGCGCCTCGCGTTTGTGGGTGCGCTTTGCACCTTTGCGGCTCGCACCTTTCACGAGAGCCGCCGGATTGTAGGGTAAACGCCCGCGCTCAGCTGCCCAAGCAAAGAGCGCTTTCACACCAGCGAGCCAAGCGTTTACCGTTGCAGGTGTATAAGCTTTCTCGGCAAGGTAAGCTTTCCAAGAGCGGATTGTGTCAGCCTCAACCGAGCAGCTCTCTTGCACCGAGAGCCATGCAATAAATTTACCAGCACCGCGCAAATAAGCGGCGGCGGTGTTGCTGGCAATCTCGCCGGCTCGCTCGCGTAAGGTGAGCGCCTGGGCAAAGGCTTTGAGCATCTCGGTAAGCTGCGCAATCATCTCGAGCGGTGCGGTGATTGCGGTGCTCTCGGTGGTGATAATCTCGGTGGTTTGCATGTGGTTTCTCGCTCTCTTTGTGCGTGATTGAATTGCCTATAATCAATATTACAGGCTATTGAGACAATTGTCAAGGTGCAATTGCAGTGTTGCAAGTATTGCAATTGCAAGCAACACGCTACAAGCCCCTGTAATAGCCCTAAAATCACTCAGGTGTCATTCTATACGGGTGGTGCAATAGAAACGGCTCACAATCAATCTGTGAGCCTATTTGTTGCGTAAATTCTCGAATTGTATAATCTTGTGCGCTCTCAAATGATTACAGCCGCGCTCTCTTTGCGGATCGTGCACCAGGTGCGCTCACGCCTTGCTCACATCCTCAGGCCATTGCAATTTTATGCTCTCGTTGTATTGCACCTTGAGCACCGTGCCATTATCGCCCTTGATTGCATCCCACTCAGCAAGAGAGAGCCGCTCACCGTTGCAGGTGCCGAAGTCATCACCAGCAAAGTGCACAAACAAGCGTGCCGGTTCTTTGTGTTGCTTGCGGTAAGCCCGCTCGAGCTGCGTGAGTTTATTGAGTGTTGTCATCTCTCAGCCCTCCCTGCCCGCGTCATTGATTGCCCAAGTAAGCGTGTCACTCACCAGCTCGAGCCGCTTATATATATTTGCATGGTGAGAGCAAAGCCCGCTTTCATCACATGAGCAGCCTTTTTGTTTCGGGTGATACAAAGAGCGCCTTACCCTATCAACCTCACCGAGCAGCTTTTGAAACTCAGCAATGAGCTCTTTATCTTGTTTCGGCAATTCGTCATAATTCATTTGTGCCATTGTGCACCGCCTTTACTTGTCATTTATCACCGCCTCAAGCTCAGTGAGCCGCTCTTGTATCACCGTGAGATCGTATTGTTTATGATACATCTCGAGCCAATCACGAGCAGCCGCCCGCCTCACCGCCGGTGGTGAGCTCTCACTCATGCAATCCTCGAGAGC
>CAYWXO010000172.1:3413-7213 GCA_964462255.1 uncultured Thiobacillus sp.
CGGTTTCTCGGTGCTCGTGTTGAGATCGTAGATTGCAACCTCAAAGCCAAGTTTCTTTTTATCAACCTCAATCATTACGCTTTGCTCGTTGGTAAGGTAGTAAGAGCCCATTATTGCACCTCGCTTTCTGTGATTGTGAATTGCCGCCAATATAGGCGAGCCTTGAAAGTTGCTTTGTTTACCATGCGCTCGCGCTCGAGCCGGTGGGTGCGCTTGCGTTTATCGCTCACACCAAGAGAGCCGAGAGCGGCGGCAAGTGTCTCAATCTCGTGTAATGTTTTCGGCTCGCCAATATACAGGCTCTCAGCTTTGCTCAGTATTACCAAGCCGTGAGCCATGAGCGCCTTGAGTGCTCGCCTCACACTAGAATCACATTGCTTTGTTTCTCTCGCAATTGCGGCGGCGGTGCGCTCTGGGTGCTCAAGCAGGTGCTTGTAAGTGCGCTCGCTCACCGCGCCAAGTGAAACGAATAAATCACGCTCTGCAATCGTTTTTGGTGCGCTCTCAGTAACACCACTACAAAAGCAAGTAGTAGTAGTGGTGTTACTGAGAGCGCTTTCACGAGCGCCTTTCACGAGCGCCGTAAATCTGAAACGGTGAGCGCCGCAATCATCTTTCTCGGTTTCACGGTGCAAGAGAGCGGGTGCCTGGGTATCACTGGTAAGCAGATTGAGAGCCCTGCCCGCTCGCTCTTTCTGGGCAAAGTTGGCAAGTTCTGCAACCTCTCTCACGCTTGCTCTGAAAGGCTCACCTTCCAACCGGGACCGCTCAATACATGCCATGAAAGCAGCTCGAGCGCCTTGAGCCTTGCGGTGATACACGCGCCAATCATAAGAGCCTGCAAAGCGCTCGGCAAGTTGGTGAGCCCTGGGTGCGGTGGTGCGCTTGCTTGCAGGTTTGAGCCCGCGTTTGTGGAGTGCGCTCTTGAGCATGCTGAGAGCATCTTTCTCGGGATAATTGCAATCACTGGCCGCACTGAGCAAGAGCCGCTCACCGTCAATATAATCAATCGTGCCCGCTCGAATTGCGGCGGCGAGATCGTAAGCGGGTTTGCTCAATTGCTGATTGCGCTCACCTTCCTTGAGCGTGCTGGCCGTTGCCAATATGCGCCGATTGCTGAGAGAAAGGTGCACCGTGAAAGCTGGCAAGCCGAGTAAATCGGGCTCGTGCCAATCCTTGCGCACCAGGTGCACACCGAGCCAATCGAGCGCCTCAACACTCACAAGCGGCGGTGTCTCGCCTGGGTGCATCTCTCGCGGTTCTTTGCTCACCCACTGGTAAACGGTTCCAAGCGGGTGCAAGCTCGGCGGCAATACAACATAGTGCCGGTTTGCCCACACCTCAACATCAGGAAAGAGCGCCTTGTGAGCCGGTATATTCTCACACTCGCGCTCAATCACTCGCATGAGATAAACGCCGCCTCTGTGGGTGGTGTAGCACCACGCGCTCAAGGCTCGCCGGGTGAGTTCCTTGCCAATCTGAGAGAAAGCGGCGGGTGAATCGCAATCAATCGCAATCAGATTGCCGCTCGTGCGCCCTGTCATCACACCGACATTTGAAGTCTCAAAGAGAGCCGTGAATCGCATGCTCGGCGGCAATTTACAACCGTGCCGCTCACACTCGAAAGAGCAAAGGTGCAAGCGGCTCGTGAAAAAGGGTCTCAATATAAACGGTGGTTTGCTGAGAGCATCTCGGTTCTCAGGCTCACGAGCTGCCCACGCTCTTACCTCGTAGGGTCTCGGCAATGGCAACACGTTCAAGCCGCGCCGGTATAAATCGAGTGCGGCAAGTTGTATGCTTGTGAGCGGCTCGAATATCTCAGGTGCTGCCATGCTCTCGAGTTGCTCAGTTTCTATTTGTTGAGTTTGGGTTATAATCATATTGTCGCCCGTTCACAAAGCCGCCCACGCCCGCAAGCTCGGCGGTTTTGTGTTTAATTCTCATTGCGCGAGTGCTCGCCCTGGGTGAGCCTGGCCGCTTTGCTGAGTGCTGGCCGCAAGTTGAGCTGCCTTGAGTGTGTTGAGTTTCTCGTTTACGATAAAGCGAAAAGTGTCAGCCTTTCGCAATCGCAAGAGAGCCGCGAGCTCTTGCAGGTTTCTTTTATCGGTTTCATCCAAGCGGATCGTGAAATTTACGGGTATAGTCATTGTGCACCTTTCCTTTTTGGGTAACAAAAACGCCTTGCGGCAAGGTAAGCGCAAAGCGTTTGCAAGTTTGTGTAAGCAGGTGCTCGAGTGCCTTTTGTCAATCAACCTATTAGAAACTACTAAGTATTAGTATCTAATCATTGACAATCATTGACAAGAGAGATATAACCCGGTTTGTTAGTTTACTAATCGTAAACACAAGCACCACACAAAACAAAACATCTTTGCGGCAAAGTCTCGCGTATTCTTGGAGGAAGAGCGGGACTTTTGCTTTAATTCTATGCTCTGAAATGAGTGCATCAAATCAATTACAGTGACTATACCTCTATTTGAACGCCTTGAATAGTGTACAAACGATTGTTTTTTTTCGCCGTATTGAGTATTGCAATAACAGCAAGTGCAACGGCTCTCTTGCACCGTTACACTTGCGTTTGTTACACTACACCGTAACACTTTCAACCTTTGCGCGTGCCTTGCGGGCTCGGTAAGCAGATTGCTTGCAACCTTTCGGCGGTGGGCAGTACCGAGCCTTTGCCGCGCCCTCGAATTTACAGCCGCACCAGGTGCACACCTTGAGAGCCTGAGAGCCGCTCACGAGTGCACCTCGTGCCCGTTTGGGTTTGGTTTCTCACTCACTGGCAACGGTGCTATTTCACTGGCATAGATTGCCGGCTCTTTGCGCCGAGCGAATAAGCCGAGCGCCTGGGTGAGCGGTGCGGTGCTCTTTGTGGGCTCAATCAAGAGCGGCGGTGAGCTTTCGCCCGGATCCGGCAAGAGTTTCAGATTGCGCTTTACGCGCTCACTCACGCGCTGAGAGAGAGTGTACCCAAGCTCTTGAGCCTCTCGCTCGAGTTGCTCGGTTGCTTGCTTGAGTGCGTTCTCAGTGAGTTTATCCTCAAGCGTTTGGGTTTCTATGCGCTCGAGATTTTCAGGCTCGGTAACATGGTAAGCGTAGATTGCCGCAAGATTGAGAGCGGTGTAAGCGGTAACACCGTACACCACCACGAGCCCGAGCCCCTCGGGTATAGCCGTCATTGCCTGGCCGCCGGTGATAATTCGAGCGCCTGAGATCATAAAAGCGCCGAGTAAATCGAGCACCAGCATAATTACACTCACGGCTCTTTGTGGCAAGCCTCGAGAAACGTACATAAAAACGAGCAGCCAAGCAAGAGCGCCGCCGTCAAAGAGAGCAAGCGCAAAATAGGGGGTGAGCGGATCATTCGGTAAGAGCTCTTTCATCTCTGAGATCGTGAGCATTGCAACCCACACCGCAACCGCAACCACAAACGCATAAAACACAATCGAGCCAACAACCTTGAGTAAATCTTTCATGAGCTTATCAACCTCCAAAGGTGCAATAGTTTGAGTTTATCCAACCGAGTGAGCCGCCCTGGGTGCGGACCTTGAGCCAATCACCAGGTGCAAGCACCTCGAGCCGCTCGCCCTGGGTGAGCCAATCAATCACCGCGCAATCACTCGAGCCGCAAGAGCGCAGGTGCAAAACTTGAGCGCTTACGGTGCACCAGGTGCGAGCCTTTGCCGGTGGGGTGGGCGGGGCGTCTTGTGATGGTACGCGTTTGTTACCATCAGATGTTGAGCCGCCATAATCCCCTCCGCTTGCCCTCGGTGCCGGTGGTGAGCTGGCCGGTGCTG
>CAYWXO010000173.1:0-7212 GCA_964462255.1 uncultured Thiobacillus sp.
AGAACATGGTTTGAGGGGAGGTATCCAGAACATATCTCAACATGCGCTGGCTTTCACGCAGGGCAGCCTCGGCGAGCTTTCGCTCGGAAATGTCCTGGACTATTCCGATACTCCTGATCGGTTTACCGGCCTTGTTAAGAATTGTCCTGCCTTCTGCCATTATGGTGTGAATTGATCCATCTTTGTGGATAACGCGATATTCAAGGGAAGGTGAATTTCCATCCGCCAAATTGGCATTCATGCTGTTGGAGAAGCGCTCTATATCTTCGGGATGGATCACTTTCAGCAGGGTTTCCGGTTTCCCATCGTATGTATCCGGGTCGATGTCGAAAACACGATACATTTCCTTAGACCACCTGACTTTATTCGCAAGCATGTCCCATTCCCAGCTGCCCATTCGCGAGATGCGTTGAGCCTCTGCCAGATTGGCTTCGCTTTCGAGCAAGGCTTCTTCGGCGTGCTTGCGCTCGGTGATATCAGAGGCCAAACCCTCGATCAAAACTTCACCGCCGCCGACATCGCGACTGATGGAGCGGTCGCGCAGCCAGAGCCATTTTCCTTGTGAGTCTTGAATGCGATATTCAATATCGAAGAATTTGCCAACCTCAAATTCGCCGAGAATTTCGGCGATTCGGGGACGGTCATCGGGGTGGATGGATTCATTCCACAGCAAAGGATGGGCAGATAAATATTCGGCTGAATAACCCAGGACCTGCTGCACACTCGGCGAGTAAAAGAACCCGCCGTGCTGCCTGGAAAATGTGTAGACGATATCCGGTAGATTTTCTACCAGGCGGCGATAACGAATCTCGCTCTCGTTCAAGGCTTGCGCAGCTAATTTTCGCTCGGTGATGTCTTCCAGAACGCCCAAAGCGCCGTAGACCTGCCCCTGCTCGTTCACCAACGGTAATTTGGATGTATCGGCCCAAATTCTCCCGCCGTCAGCCCAATTAACTTGCTCAAGGATGTGCATCTTGGGGGTGTTATTGGTAATCACAAGCTGATCGTCGGCGCGATAGGCTTCGGCTTCCTGCCTGGGGAAAGGCAGGTCAAAATCGGTTTTACCAAGGATGTCTGCAGGGGAATTGAGTCCTACGGCCCGGGCATAAACCTGATTGCAGCCCAGGTACACACTGTTTTTATCTTTCCAGAACATAAATTGAGGGGAAGTATCCAGAACATATCTCAACATGCGCTGGCTTTCCAGCAGGGCAGCCTCAGCCTGTTTGCGCTCGGTAATATCACTGATGCTGCCGATCAATGCCAGGGGCAGGTGATTTTTATCATCCTGCAAAACAACGTATTGGTCCTGAAACCAGCGATACTTGCCATCTTTGTGTTTAAAGCGGTATTCGACCTGGCAAGGGCTGCCGGCAGGGCCGGCCAGGGACAGGGTAAGCACGCGTTCGAGTTCAGGCTTATCGTCTGGATGGATCAAGTTAAAGGCAGCTTCGAGAGCCAGCGTTTTCAACTCAACCGAGCTGTAACCCGAAAGGCGGGCGAAAACAGGGCTGAAGTAATCGTATTTTCTAGTCTTTAAATTTCGCCTGTACGAGGCACCCAGAGAATGCTCCAATACCTCGCGCAGGCGCAGTTCGCTCTCGCGCAGAGCTGCATCTGCTTGTTTGCGCTCGGTGATATCGCGGTGGAATGACTGAAAAATTTGCTCCCCATCAATAGTAACAAGGCTCGCAGATACTTCCAGCGAAAAGATATGACCGTCCTTGTGAACATGTTCGACTTCAAATTTCAGGGTGCCATCCGCAATTAACTGGGCTACTCTTGCAGACCTGAGTAGGGCAGCTTCGGGAGTTTCCAAATCCTGCAGATTCATCCCCTGCATTTCAGCGACACTGTAACCGTGCATCCTGGCAAAGGACTCATTTACCTGGACAATGTTCAGTTCGGGGGATATGTATAAGATACCGTCACTGGCGTTATTAAACAGCGCCTGGTAACGAAGCTCGCTTTTTTGAAGCGCATCCTGGGTCAGTTTTCGCTCGGTGATGTCACTGACACTGCCGATCAACGCCAGGGGCTGGTTATTTGCATCTTGCAGAACAACATATTGGTCGTGAAACCAGCGATACTGGCCATCCTTGTGCTTGAAGCGGTATTCGACCTGATAGGGTGTGCCAGCAGGGCCAGAGAGGGAAAGGGCAAGCATGCGATCGACTTCAGCTTTATCTTCTGGATTTGTCAGCCCCAAGTAGGTTTCGAGAGACAGTGTTTTCATTTCATCCGGGGTATAGCCGGAAAGACGGGTGAAAACAGGGCTGAAATAATCATAGTCGTTGGTTTTTAGATTGTGCTTGTAGGAGGCATCCAGAGAATTCTCCAGTACCTCGCGCAGGCGCGCTTCGCTTTGTTGAATGCGCAGCATGGATTGCACACGCGCGAGCAGCTCAACGTTACTGATCGGACGCGCGATATAACCGTCCGCGCCGCTCTCGAGTCCATCCGCCTGGCTCTGAGTGTCGATGCGTTTAGTGGAAAGGAGAATCACAAAAGATCCTGCCAACGCCGGGTCAGTTTTTATGAGATGGCAAACCTCGAGGCCGCTGATGTCGGGCAGATTGACATCCAGCAAGGTGAGGTCGGGCTTTTGCTCGCGAGCCAATTGCAGGCCAGCCAGACCGTCAGAGGCCTGGCTGGTGCGATATCCGGCCTGATCTAGTATGCGCACGGAATCAGCTCGCACGAAGGGGTCATCGTCAACGACTAGAATTAATGGCTTTTCTTCCACGCCTTTACCTCCTGGCTGGTCAGAGAGACGAACAAAAAACAGCCCGGTAAAGGTTTGGACCGGTTGTTCTGTCTCCGCCTAAATATTATAACATTTTACGTATTGATATAAATGGATCAAGTTGCCGGCAATTCCAATCTTCAAAATTGGGGCGACCAACTTTACATCAACTCATTTCAAATGGGGGCTCCCTATATTAGGTTTGGAATTGCTGGCCGGCAGTTGCGGTTCGGGCGGCAGCGCGATATAATGTGAATAGCCAAGGAAGGAGTGGCCACTATGTCACCACAAACAGATCGTAAATCAGCATCTACTCATGTAAAAGATCACATCCCTGAAGATGTCCGTGAACATATGCGCGCTGCCCGCGAAGAAATGCGAAAAAGCGTGGAGGGTTTGCTGCCGCCGGCGTTTATCGAGCATCGCCGCGTGGCACGCAAGGAAATGCTTCTGGCGGTTCGCGGATTGTTGGATCACGCTCTCGAACGCATCGATGAGCGCGTCCAAAAGACATCCTGACAAGTTTCCAAAGGGTTTAATCAAAAAAGCCTCTTCGTCTAATCTGACGGGGAGGCTTTTTTTGGCTGGTTTTGTCCTTTTTAAATATCAACGCCAGGGGCGATGTCCTCGCGCGAACAATAATACCCAGGCCAGGGGCAGTAATGCTGTTCCCATCAGGATTTTGCCATACCAGGCATCGACGCCATACAGGATGGCCCCGCCGATTAATAGGGCTGCGAAGATTACCCCTCCAGCCAACCGGTTAAGCGCTCCTTCCATGTACATAATCTGGCGGTTGAGCACTGGGGTCTGCACGGAAAGGTCGCCGCGCTCAAGTATGGTCATGACCCGGTCGGTGCGGCCGGGTAAGCCCACCAATACCTGGAAGATTTTCCCGGCTTCGTCCAGCCAGGTTTTCCAGTTGGAGGTGCCTTCTTCAGCGACCAGTTTTGTGGCATAAGGAGCGACAGTGGTCCACAGGTTGAAATCGGGGTCCAGCCCGGTGCACATCCCTGAAAGGATGGCCACTGTGCGCCCGAGCATCAACAGGTTCTGTGGGAGTTGAAAGGGCATGCTGAACATTAACTCGCGGAACTGCAGCCCAAATTTCATCATTTCAGCATGGTCAATCTGGCGCAGTTCACTCATACTCTTCCCCCAGAAGCGGTCAAAAAGCTGGGCTCCGGCCATTTCGATCAATTTTAGATCGGCGCTGGGCAGCAACACGCCCAGGGTTTTGTAAGCCTGTACCAGTCGCCCCGCGTCACGGGTCCCGACGGCGATTACCGCTTCGCGCAGCCCGGCGCGCAGGTTTTCCGGCATGCGCCCAACCATGCCGAAATCGATAAAGGTCAGCTTCCAAGATTTGCCGGGCAAATCACGTTTGCCGTCGGCATTAATTTCGCCGAGGGGCGTGACAAAAAGATTTCCGGGATGCGGATCGGCATGGAAGAAGCCATCCTCAAAAATTTGTTGCATATATGTGTCGAGCAGCATGTTGGCCACTTCTTTCCGGTCAATGCCGGCTGCGCTGATGGCCTCGTAATCGCCGAGCTTGATGGCAAATACATTTTCCAGGGTCAGAATACGGCGCGCGCTGATACTCCAGACCACTTTTGGGACATGCACGTGAGGGTTATCCTTGAAGTTTTGATCGAAGGTTTCAGCGTTGCGCCCCTCAGCCAGGTAATCGATCTCTTCAAGGGTAATCTTCGCGAACTCCTCAACCAGCGCGCGCACATCCGCGCGGTCACTGATCGGTTTGTATTTCTGCAGCCAGCCGCCGACTCGCCTCAGGGCGGAAAGATCTACTTCAACAATTTGCTCGATAAACGGTCGTTGAACCTTGACCACCACCTCGTTAAACCCCTGGGTTTTTGCCTCTGCCGGTAACAGTCGGGCGCGATGTACCTGGCCTAGCGAGGCTGCCGCCATGGGTGTTTCGTCGAACCATTCAAATCTTTCTGCCAGCGGTGTGCCCAGATCGGATTCCGCTTGCTGGCGAATGGCAACAAATTTCTCGGCCGGGACCTCATCTTGCAGCCCGGCGAGCTCATCCGTAATTTCCGGTGGCAAAACATCCAACCGGGCGGACAGGAACTGCCCGACCTTGATCATCAAGCCACCCATACGGATGGCCAGCGCGCGGAACTGCCTGGCAATGCGTTGATAACGTTCGGAACGAGTGCTGCGAGTCCAGAAGCTAAAACCGATGCGGGGTAGGAAAATTTCCCAGAAGATAAACCCGGTGGTAACCCGGCCAAAGAAAAAAACAATGCGCCAATAACGGGCGCGCAAGCTTGATGCCTTCATGCAACCTCCGTCCAGATCTGGTAACGGGTGGATTGTATCACTTCAGTCCGGCCTCAGCTTTGCTTTTGCAGCTGGACTGAAGCTTTTCAACTGAGAGATCATCACGGCGGATAAGATGATGACACAGCCCAGGATTTGGATCGGCAGTAAGGTTTGTTTGAGGATCAGCCAGGCCGCAAGAGCGGCAAAAACAGCTTCAAGCCCCAGAATTAACGCCGCATCGGTGGGTGGTGTGTGGCGTTGCCCCCAAACCTGAAGGGTATACCCGATCCCAATCGAAAAAACTGCACGGTAAAGGATAGCGCCAAGCACAGGCAATGGGGTCAACTGGCCCAGGTTTTCAAAGGCCAGCCCCATCATAAGGTTGAAAAAGCCGCCGACCAGAAATTGCCCGGCTGCAAATGAAACGGGTTCAAAGCGAGATGCAAATTTACCCAGAACAACAAAGTGCAGTCCCCAGAAAATGGCGCCGGTCAGTTCGAGTCCATCACCGGGCTGGATCTGAAAACTACCTGCTGTGGAAAGCAGGTAGGCGCCAAGGCTGGCAGCGGTTACGGCCAGCAGGTCGAGCCAATGCGGTTTTTCGCGAAAACCAAACCACAAGAGAAAGGGTGTGAATACGGTATACAGGCTGGTCAGAAAACCAGCATTGGCAACCTTGGTATAGAAGATGCCCACTTGTTGCAGCGCGCTGGCGATGAATAATATACTGCCCGCAATGAGCATCCACATCCACTGGTTTGTCGGGATTTTTTTCCCGCGTGGGATGAACGGGAGTAAGATAACCACAGCTAGTATGAAACTTACCCCATTGAATAAATAAGCAAGGTGATATTGGGCTGCTATCCCTTGCGAAATGAAGGCTGTGCCCCAAATGATGGCCACGGCGAATAAGGTTAAATCAGCTTTTAGGCGCATTGGTGATCCTTAAATTCATTCGTAAGTTTTCCAGTACAGGCCTGTCTCAGGTGAATTCCTCATTTTGTGCGAGATGGAATGTTCCCTAGATGGCCGCTATGCTGCATAACTTTACCAGAGATGTTTGAAATTTACGCAGAACCAGGGGCTAATTTCGTCGGTTGGACTCCGCAATGCCTTTTTCCTGATATAGACTCACTTCAAAATCCGCGGTTATGTTTCCTTAAGACCTGATAAAATTGAGCATTGATGTAACAATTAATTTGCCCCCCCCTACATAAAATTTCTAGAATGATCGTAAGACTTTCAGAAACGATGACCTGCGACCATCTGACCACTTCCAATGGCTCAAAAAAATGAGCCAGTGCTGAATCCGAACGAATTGCCTTGCTGCCTGGTATCAACCTTGAGCATTTTGCCCGGTATTGCTTTAAATGGTTGGGCGTGCTTTCTCTTTTTTCGCCAGGGAAGAGGAATTTATGGTAATTGAAATCCACACACTTGCCTTTGTTCTGAGCCTTACTCATTTTTTACAAGTCATCGCTCTGCTTGCGCAGTTTAGGATCAATAAAACCAACAGTGGACCGGGTTGGTGGGCGCTGGGGAATACTGCCCTGGCGCTGGGTTTTGTTTTTAATTACCTGCGAGATATCCCCACCCTTGGTCAAATAGCGATCGTGGCCAACAATATCCTGTTTATCTCCGGAATGGTATTTCTTTATGTCGGCAGCCTGCGCTTTTTGGGACAACGTGAACGATCTGGATGGCTTATCGCGTTCTGTGCTGTGAATGCCCTGATTGCAATTACTTTCACTTATTTCAAAGATGATTTGGCGGTTCGCAGGGTGAATATCTCGGTTGCCGCGGCGGCACTCTCATTTTTAATCGCCCGAAGCCTTTATCGATTCAAGTTCTCATCCGTCAGAGCCTCCGCCAATTTCCTTGCCTTCGTGTTTTTTGCCAACGGCGCTTTTTTTACCATCCGCGCACTCACGCCCTTTATGGGTGGCGCGGTCGGCGATATTTTTACGGCTTCGCTGATACAAACCGCGACGTATCTGGATACGCTTACCTTCAGCTCGCTGTGGACCATGGGTTTTATCATTATGATCAACCAGCGCATGAGCGAGGAAAGTCGCGAAGCCAAAGAAAACCAGGAACTGATATTTAACACCACTCCGGATTCCGTTACGATCACGCGCCTTACCGACGGCTACATAGTTGGCGTCAATGAC
>CAYWXO010000174.1:0-7133 GCA_964462255.1 uncultured Thiobacillus sp.
AGGCGGTCTTATCTTGACCCTTGCAGCCGTCGCACTTGTCGGTACGGACGAAGGTTGGCATTCAATCACTCCTTGTTAGCTAACAATCCGCGTGTCATGCACGCGGCCCATTCAGAAAAACCGAGCCTCACCTTGGCCGGGGCGTATCGCGAAATCCGCTTCCGGCGGGCTCGGGGTCCTAAATACTTTTTACCACTTTACCAATCAACAGGTCGTTTTTAGCACAGGCTTTTTAGCACAAGCTAGCCGCGACCCGCTGCACTTTTACGCTGCCGAGTGGCCTTTCAACTCGACTTTAACGTTCTGTTCCGCACTCAAGCTGGCGTAGTACTTTTGCAATACTTTGGCAACTTCAGGACGGCTGAATTCGACCGGCAAATCTTGCCCTTCAGAAAGCATGGAGCGAACTTTGGTGCCCGACAGCAGGATACGATCATCCTTGCTATGCGGACAGGTGCGCTGCGAAGCCATGCCACCGCATTTATTGCACCAGAAAGTCCAATCGATATTCATATTGACGGTTTCCAACGAGCCCTTGGGAATCTCGTCGAAAATCTTTTGTGCATCAAACGGGCCGTAGTAGTCACCGACACCGGCGTGGTCACGACCGACAATCAAATGCGAACAGCCATAGTTCTGACGGAACAACGCATGCAGCAACGCTTCACGCGGGCCGGCATAACGCATGTCAAGCGGATAACCCGCCTGAATCACCGTGTTGGGTGCAAAGTAGTTTTCCACCAGTGTGCTAATCGCTTCAGAACGCACTTCAGCAGGAATATCACCCGGCTTCAACGCACCCAATAATGAGTGAATCAACACGCCGTCCATCGTTTCAATGGCGATTTTGGCCAGATATTCGTGCGAACGATGCATCGGGTTACGGGTTTGGAAGGCGGCAATCTTGGCCCAGCCGGCTTTTTCAAAGGCAGCGCGCGTTTCCGCCGGGGTCATGAACTGATCGCCGTACTCTTCTTTGAAGGTGCCGGTGGAGAGAACTTTGACCGGGCCAGCCAGATTGATTGCACCTTGCTCCATGACCATCTTGACGCCAGGATGCGCCAGATCGGTGGTCTTATAGACCATCATGCACTCATGACCTTTGTCGATCCCGTAGATTTCGGTGACCTTCATGGTGCCCATGATTTCGCCGGAAGCGCCGTCCAGCAGCGCGATATCCTGACCGAGACTCAAAGTCTGTGCAGTTTGCGGATCGGTGGATAAGGTGACGGGAATCGGCCAGAACAGACCGCTTGCCGTTTTGTAACCATCACAAACCCCCGCCCAGTCGGCGTGGGTCATGAAGCCTTCCAACGGTGTAAAGCCGCCGATGCCCATCATGATCAAATCGCCAGTCTCACGAGATGACATCTTGATCTTGGGCAGTGACTGGGCACGGGCCAGTTCAGCTTCGCGGGCAGCGCCTTCAAGCAGCAAAGGCTTCAGTTCGCCACCACCGTGGGGTTTCACGAGACGGGACATGCGGACTCCTAAAATTGGTTAATTAGAAAAGGCTGATAAGCCGAAGAGGTTGCGAGAATAGCACCCTCTTCCCGCCCTCACTAATCAGACTTATTTCTTTGTAAATAAAATTTTTTTGGGATAAGCCCGTCCGAATAGCCCGTTGCAACGTCATCATTGTGCGGAAGCAAGCCGGCAGCCCGCGGCCCAGCAAGGGGGAAGCTACAATGCCGGTACAAAACGAAGGCACAGACCAAACCGGGAAGGTTGGTGTCATGAAAGTGTAATCTGCCAACTTTATGCTTGGTCAATTTGACAAAGGACAATTCGATGGATTTGATTTTATGGCGGCATGCCGACGCACACGATGGCGAAATCGACATGACACGTGCATTAACCAGCAAAGGTCACAAACAAGCCGAAAAAATGGCGCTGTGGTTGCACAGTCGGCTGCCCGAGAAGACACGCGTGTTGGTCAGCCCCGCGGTACGCGCCATACAAACCGCTGACGCATTGAAGATGGAGTATGAAATTATTGCCAACATCGCGCCGGGTGCGCTGGGAGTCCAAATTTTAAGCGCGGCCGGCTGGCCAGATGCCAAGGGCACCGTGTTAGTCGTCGGCCATCAGCCCACGCTGGGGGAAGCGGCAAGTTCGCTCTTGTTTGACAACACACGCGACGAAATACAAGCGATGAGTATCAAGAAAGGCGGCCTGCTCTGGCTCAGCAACCGCGTGCGCGGCAACCAACCCCAAACCATTCTAAAGTTGGCGATGACGCCCGAATTAACTTGAAGTTAGCTTGCTGTTTTAAAGCGACTCCGCAATCAATCAATACCGAGTTGTTCCACCCAAATCAGTGCCTGCAAATGGGCTTGATTGATTTGTTCCGGCGTCAACGCCATGGCAAGGGCCAATTGATGGAGTTGCTCAACGTCGGCGCATTCAACCGCCTCCGCCAACTGCAATGAAGGACCATAAACGCCGCTCCGATCAGCCAGCGCAGCGGACATCGCATCAGAAACGACGATGCGCTCCAGCACTTGATCCATCGGCATTTCCAGGAATGCCGGCAACAGCGAGAAAACCCCCACTACAAACAAATCATCTTGATCTTGCTTGCTGAAGCGCATCTCGCCAATCAACTCGCAAAAGCGGCCACGCGTAATAGCGGTACGCGCCAGCGCCGGCATGGTGGGCGAACCGCGTGCGGTCACCAACAGCAAAGTCAGCCAGCGATAAAGCGGCTGCATGCCGAGAATATTGACCGCCTGTCGAATCGAGCGCACCTCACCATTCAAACCGAAGCCCACCGAATTGATGTAACGTAAAATTTTGAAGGTGAGCGCCACATCTTTCTTGAACAATGTTTCCAGCTCGCGCGCATCGGCATCTTGGCGCACCTTTTCCATCAGTTGCACCACGGTTGCCTGCACCGGATTAATGGTGCTGGCAACCAAATTTTCGGGATGCGCGAAATAAAACCCCTGAAAAAAATCAAAGCCCAACGACTTACAGTGATCAAACTGGACATTGCTCTCTATTTTTTCCGCAACCAACAACACCGGATAACGGCGCAAAATCAGCACCGTCTGTTCCAGGTCTGCCGGGGTATATTCGAGAACATCCATTTTGACGAAGCTGGCCAGCTCCAACAGCGGCTCGGTATCTGGCAAATAGCGGAAATCATCCAACGCAAAACGGTAGCCAGCGGCCTTTAGCTCCAGCAAACGCTCCACCACCTCCGGCGTGACATTGACCGTTTCGAGAATTTCAATCACCACTTTTTCAGGCGGCAACAAGGTTGAAAAACTCGACATCAACATGGCAACATCCATATTGACAAAGGCCAATTTACCTTTCAGCAACCACTCCGTGCCCATATTCAGCAACGTATTGGCGATAACGCTGGTGCCCGCATCCACATCAGATTCAATCACCGCACTGTGTGCATACGCAGAATGTCGAAACAATAACTCGTAAGCGAAAAGTTGATGATTTCTATCAACAATAGGCTGACGCGCAATATAAGCTTTAGAACTCATTTTTATCGTTTACTGTTAGAAACCCACGCCGCGTGTAGATTTTAGCTTCACGCTCGTTCAAACAAGCTCATTGGCGTGTCTGCTGTGTTATTGACTAATAAGGCTTCCATATCCAAAACCAAAACAATGGAACCATCGCCCGACAAGGTTGCGCCAGCGATTCCCTTAGGCTTGATATCAGAAAGAGGCTTGATGACCACATCATCGCGCCCCACAAAACCATCCACCGCCATGATGAAAGTGGTATCTGAGGCATGCATCAAAACGCCGAAAGCCGGTGACTTCTTCGCTTCCCAGCCAATCAAACGCGCCAAACTGCGAATCGGCAACACTTCATCACGCACCACAATGGTGGCACGCCCCGAAACGCGCTGCACTTCCGCCGGCTTGATCGGAATGATCTCGCGCACCATGGACAGCGGAATAGCGAAAGATTGATCATTCAACCGCACCACAAGCACCGGCAGAATCGCCAACGTCAACGGCAAAGAAATGGTAAAGGTCGAACCCTGTCCCGGTACTGAAATGACATCAATCTTGCCATTCAAGCGGGTGATGTTGGTTTTCACCACATCCATGCCGACACCACGCCCCGATACGCTGGAAATTTGATCTTTGGTCGAAAACCCTGGCAAAAACACCAAATGCAAACTTTGCCGATCGTCCATGCTATTGGCGGCTTCGGCATCAATCACGCCTTTTTCAACTGCTTTGGCACGCAGCAGGTCTGGGCGCATGCCCTTGCCATCGTCAGAAATCTCAATATAAATATGATCGCCCACCTGACTCGCAGACAGCGTCACAATGGCCTTAGCCGTTTTATGCGAAGCGGCACGTTCCTCCGCGCTTTCAATCCCGTGATCCACCGCATTGCGCACCAAATGCACCAACGGATCATTAAGATCTTCGATCATGGTTTTATCGAGTTCCGTTTCTTCACCCGACAACACCAACTCAACATCCTTACCCAATTGGCGGGCTAGATCGCGCGCCAAACGCGGATACTTTTGGAATAAACGTCCAATAGGCTGCATACGCGTTTTCATTACCGCGTTTTGCAGATCAGAAACCAATAGATCAAGCTGACTCACTGAAACATCCAGCGCCTTGAGCGTTTCCTGATCGTGCTTGCCATGCAAAATTTGCGTTTTCAAATTGGCAATGCGATTTTTCGTCAAGCCAATTTCGCCAGACAAATTGAGCACTTGATCCAAGCGCACCGTGTCAACGCGAATGGTGGTTTCCTTCTGCAGGCTCTGCTGCGGTGCCGCGCCGGCACCGGCTGAACGAGCAGGTGTTGGCAAATCTTGCACCGGCACAAAAGCAGGCGCACTCACCACCTCCTGCACTGGCGGCCTGTCCGGCACAATCGCTTGCGCCACTTCAACCACCGGTTTGGCCGTTTGCGGCGGCAACACTGTTCCAGTCAAGGCTGCGTGCAAGGCATCCCAATTGATATCGTCTATCGATGCTTCGGTAGGGGAGGAAGGTTCAATCATGGTCATCATGTTTTCAATTGAATTTTGCGCAACCACTTCCGGCGCTGGATCGCACTCTGGCGCTGACATCGTAGCCGCCGTCACGCCTGCCGAACTCTTTTTGAGTAAAACCGTTTCGCCCGCCAAGGCGGCCTCAAGACTTGCAATTAATTCCGGGTCGGCGGGCTCAGGCTGATTCGCCTGCGAAAGCGAAGTAAACATGGTGCGCACCACGCCGGTCGCATCCATGATGACATCCATCAAAGCGGTAGAAAGCGTCAACTCACCATTACGCAACTTGTCGAATAAATTTTCGGTGCGATGACACAGCGAAACCAGATTTTCTGCATTAAGAAAACCTGCCCCGCCTTTAATGGTGTGAAAACCGCGAAAAATGTCATTCAAAAGCTCCCGATCATTCGGCCGTTTTTCCAGATCGACCAATTTATTATCGACCTCAGACAACAACTCGCCCGCTTCTAACAGGAAGTCTTGCAACAACTCTTCCATTCCACCGAAATCACTCATTTTCTTCTCCTGTTAGGGGAAACCTACCGCCTTGACCGTCAAATCCAGCCAAGTCGCCGACTAGAATCCCAAACTTTCCAGCAAGTCGTCGACTTGTTCCTGACTCGTCACCACATCGCTGCGACCCGTTGCATTAATCACCGGTCCATTGAGCAAGCCGGGATCGACCGTTTGGCGTTTGTCTTCGGGTGTCGCCTCAATCAGCAAGGCAAGCAACTGTGTTTCCAGATTTTGCGCGGCCTCTAATACTTTCTTGATGACCTGGCCGGTGAGATCCTGAAAATCCTGCGCCATGATGATTTCCATCAATTGCGCATTGGTCGCTTCCGTCTGCCGCGGAACATCTTTTAAGTAACTGCGCGTATCCAACACTAAATTCTTGAATTCCAGGACGCCAAGCTGCTTTTCAAACAACTTGTCCCACTTGCCGGACAAGTCTTTTGCGGTAACGCCAAGCTGATTCTGCAACGGCTGTACGGCTTCGGCAGCGTTCAACGTGCGTTCTGCCGCTTTTGCCGTCATGGCAGAAATATAATTCAACCGATCTCGATTATCAGGCATTGCCTTCGCTACTTTTTCAAGTGCTTTGTCGTAGCCCAATTCACGCAGCAAATTATGAAGGCCGCGCGTCATCTGGCCCAACTGCGAAAATACGCGCTCAGAACATTCACCGTCGCCGCCGCCATCACTCTCATCTCTGCTAACCGCTAATGTAATACTGTCGAACAAGCATTCCAGCTCGGGTACCTCGCTGGTTTCTGCCGCAGGAACAGGCTTTTCCGGCTTGGGTGCCGCTGCAGAAGCAATGCTATCAAACAGGGCTTCAAGGTCTGGGGAGTCGCCACTCATCTTGTTTCCTTGGTGTTATTGATCCGAATAGGCCGAAACAGGCCCGAATTGACCAGAATCACATGCCGAATTTTTCAAAGATCTTTTTCAACTTCTCTTCGAGCGTTGCGGCGGTGAAGGGCTTTACGATGTATCCGGAAGCGCCACTTTGCGCTGCTTCGATGATATTTTCCTTCTTGGCTTCCGCCGTAATCATCAAAACCGGTAATGCCTTCAGGGTCGGATCAGCACGAATCGCTCTGAGCAACTGAATACCGGTCATGTTAGGCATATTCCAATCCGTTACGACAAATTGAAAATTAGAGCCTTTCAATTTCTGCAGGGCCACAACGCCATCTTCCGCCTCATCAACGTTGGTGTAACCCAACTCTTTGAGCAGGTTGCGCACAATTCTGCGCATGGTGGAAAAATCGTCCACCACTAGAATTTTCAAACTTTTATCAGCCATTGCGGCTCCTCAGCAATCCAACAATCGCGTCATTTTAACCCTGCATCTCAACGCTTCAAAAAGGCAAGTAATGTTTCCGCCAACACAGTAGGATCGAATTTTGCAACATAAGCATCGACCCCCACTTGCTGCCCCATGGTCCGATTCGCATCCGATGACAACGAGGAGTGCATCACAACCGGAATGCCGGCGAAACGGCTATCTGATTTGATATTACGGGTGAGCACATAACCATCCATTTCCGGCATTTCGGCATCGACCAGAATCAGTTGCAGTGAGTTTTTCAAGGGAGTGCGCTCCGATACCGAGCGGTTAGCCATGCCG